>CAYOLL010000171.1:0-12737 GCA_964404765.1 uncultured Gemmatimonadota bacterium
TCAATCTCTAATCTCTAATCCACTTTTGCGATGACTTTCAACATACAAGCACGAACAATAATATCAGACGCGACATACTTTTGACCCTCGACTTCAAAAGGTTTTAAGGTGCGCGTTTGATTGGCACATTCGTAAGCAAACTTTGCCCGGCCTTGTTCAATTCCGCTTATTCGTTTCATTGTTGGCCTCCTTGCGTATTTGAGATTTGCAGCAGTTGCTTCGATACGCGCATTAAACCTTTGCCGATCGTGGCGTTTCCGCCTAATTGAATGACCTCCGGCAATCCGTTGGCAAAAAATTGCATAACCAATTCTTCCTGCCGGTTCGCATAATCGGACTGATTAAAGATACCTTTATCGGTGTCTTCCTTTTTAAAAATCGGTGTGGCAAGGGCTAACGAATACAGAACAGATTCGGAGGGTAGATATTCTTCGGTAAATAATGCACCCGGCTGGACCGTGCCTGTTTCGTTGTTGATCTTGATGCGTGTGATAACCTCCGTGGACAGATTGACAAAGTCGCGGAAATCATCATTTGTCAGCACAACAATATCTCGTTGGACCTTATTACGCCAGAAGGCATACACATCCGGTTGACCCATCGTCGGGAAAATATTGGCCGCAACCCAGGTTGCAAATTTGCTGCAAGCGCCGTTAACGTCCGCATCCTTATTTACAGGAAACGAGTA
Organism: uncultured Gemmatimonadota bacterium; assembly: GCA_964404765.1. GTDB lineage: Bacteria > 4572-55 > 4572-55 > 4572-55 > 4572-55 > CAYOLL01. The sequence goes on from CAYOLL010000171.1 coordinate 689, forward strand.
TTCCTCCAAAATGACGGTATTGTTGAGTAAAAGATCGCATTCATGAGGGGCTGAAACAGCATTTGGTATGGCAAAGTCTGGTGTTATGCCTGTGCAAAGCGCTAAATCATTTTTGAATTTTTCAATGACTTGCGGACAGGTAATCCAGGCAAACACGCCTTTCATGGATTTGACCGGAAAAAGCAATAGGCGGGCATCAGTAAAGCCCAATGCGCCAGCGTGGTTGTTATCGCCCTGGTTTTCAGGACCAAAAACTAAATCAATTGTTTTTCTATAAAGCTCACATACTTCAGATGTCTTTCTTTCCTCATCTGTGCAACGAACAGCACGCACACCATTCATTCCAACACGAATAAGTGGATCATGGCCTAAACGAGGATCTTCAAACGCTTCGCGAAGACCGCCTTTCAGGGATGAACCTTCAATTTTGGGAAAATCGGTGTGTCTTTCCCGTTGGATGGGCAAGTCCACAAAGCCCAGTTCGCCGCCGCTGCCAGCGTGGAGCGGGGTTTCGCAAATCAGGAAAAAAGGTCGCGCTAATTTAAACATGTTATGCCTCCTGTGTTGAGTTTTATACTGCCGATGGCAGGTTGTTTAAAACCAGTTCAATGTCGTTTTTCAGTTGGGGTACTTCGGCGCTGACCACATCCCACACAATGCGGTAATTAACGCCAAAATAGCCGTGAATGAGTTTATCGCGCATTCCGGCAAAGGCTTTCCAATCAATATGGGGATTTTTTTGTTTAATGTCCGGCGGCACGTTTTTTATGGCCTCGCCAATGATCTCGAGGCTGCGGACAAAGGCACGCTTTAAATCCTCGTCATCCAAAAAGTCTTCGCAGCGAAGACTGGCAGATCTTTGGATCAAATAGGCAGCCTCGTCAATTATATGGCGCAAATACTCATGCGGCGAGAGGGACATTTTCCACTTCCTTCAAAATATGCGGGCCTATATACGGGCTCAACGCCGCAGGCGTGATGAGCTCCACCTTTCGATCCAAGATTTCTTCCAAGAAAAAAACAGCCTTCATAAAGTTGCGGAAGGTCTCTTTTTCCGGCTCAAACTCCGCCAGCAGGTCGATATCGCTTTCCGCCGTCTGCTCGCCGCGGGCAAATGAGCCAAACAGCCCGATCTTGCGCAGGCCAAAGACCGCCAATTGATTGCGGTGATGCGCTAACAGTTGAAAGATGTGGTGTTTGTCAAGGGTTGTGGGTGTCATTGTGATAGCTACCAATTAAAAGGGACTCAGCTAAAAGGAACTCAGCGAGTAATTTTAACGCGCTTAAGTTTTGCTTTAGAAATTGCATCAATTTTTATTGCGTTTTCAAAAGATGTATTTCTCCAGTAACGATTGTGATCATCGTAATTTTCAAAGCTTTTGTAGATGTAAATTTTTCCTTCAGTTTCAAAATAATAAATCCGAAGTGTATTTCTCCCGTCATCATGGACAGTATGTCCATTTTTCATTTCCGTTTTTCGCCTCACTGGGTCAAAAAACTTCTCTGTTAATATCTTCATGCAATGCTGTTGCTTTTCCAATTCATGCCATACGTCATCTGACGCATAAAACAGAAAGTAGTCTGATTTGTAGCGAATCCAAAAAATAGTCCCCAGCGGGTTTAGAACTACATCAGCTCCGTCAATTTCCAAACAGCTTCCGGCCTCGTCCAAAAATCCATTTTGAAAGGTGAGCTTGGGAACAATTGCACCGCCATCCAAAAGACCAAATTGATCCCAATACTTTTCGAAAACGGCTAAATTAATACTTAATGGAGCTTGTGGAATTCGGATCAGTTCATTGGTATCCTCGAAAATATAGTATAAAGGCATGTTATTTATTTGACCCATAATTGTCAAATAGGGAATTGTAGCTTTATAACCGCCAGTGATATTCAAAATAGTATTGGCATAATAGCCGCCCGTAATCTGAAAAATCCGGTTAATCAGATTGACCATGCCCTCTTTTTCAAAATCGGCTCGCTTTTTGACTTGCAAGCCTTTAATAACATCTTGAGCTGAATTAAAATGCACCGTTATCGTGTGACCGCCAAGGCTTTTGTAATTGTTCAACAGCTCGACCAATAACTCCGCCGCCAAACGGGCTACCACAGTATCTGTGGCAATCAGGTACACCTCAAGATTATCCTTAAGTTCAACAAGTAGCTTATGCAGGCTTTTGATTTCGGCGGAACACTCTTCAAACTTACCATTCTGACGTTTACAGTTGACCCACTCGTTAACCGCCGATCTAAGATCATCTCGGTCCCTCTTGTAGGTATCCCACTCATAATGGAAGAATTCTTTGAGATTCTCATAGGCATTATTCGCACAGTCTTTCAGATAATTTGTAAAAATAGATGTTCCGACAGGTGTAATCACTTTCATAATCCGGATTCTCCTACAAAAGTAAGCCCAAAACCTTGCTCAGCGTCATAATCTGAAATACACTGGCCATGAAAAGACGTTTGTACCTCATCAGCAGTTCCTTCCAGAATCTCAAACCAATATACACTACCGGCAGGAACAGCCCGTCGCATGGGCTTTGGCCCCTTGGGATTGGTCATGCTAAAGCCGCCGATCATGATAGGTTTACCAATAATGGCGGTGATTAATTTAAGTTTCAAACTATTAAAATGCCAGATGTAATGGGATTGACCCGTCTGAGGATCGCTCTCTTCATTCATTCCCTTTGGTCGCCAGCCATCCTTAAATAGGGCAGGGCTGGCCAAATAGAGCTTAAAGGTCTTGCTATTTAGTGCCAGCGCCAATATTGGCGAAACGTCTACCGCTTTATATGCTGCGGACTTGCCTTCACCACCCAATTTTATCATCCCATGATCAGCTATGGATAAGCCTTCAAACTCTACAAAAAAAGAAACTGCGCCGCGCTTGGATTGTAAACGACGCATATCCGCGCGATAAAGTTTTCCTTCACTAGTAACATGAGTGCTGTTTTCACGGCCAATGCCGATCTTTGGCTCAGGAGTTGTTAAAGCAGAAAGAAGCTCGCGTGTTAAATTATCCGTTTTTCCATTTAAATAGCGACCTAAGGTTAAGGTAGAATCCGTAAATAAACTGGCGTCGTCATCTTTTCCAGGCGCATCGCCATCGTGGTAGAAAACAAAATCAAGCTTGCTGTTTGAAGCTTTTAAAGATGAATGATTTTTCAAAGCCACTACTTTTTCTTCAATCTTCAAACAATCTAATGGCGCTGGGAATAAAAGCTGTGTCCCCTTTTGCAAGGCGAACATTTTAATCCGCAGTTTTTGTGATGGATCCTGATCATTCTTTTCTCCTTTGGCTTTATCAAAATGAGCAGAGTTTTCGGCAAAATATTGGGTACGCAGTGCACCATAAATAACCGAAGGAGGTGGGGGGAAAATGGAGGTTGCCCAAGTTTCTTCTCCATATGAAAACGGTTTACCATCCCGAAAAAAAACTGCGTCTAACGGATCAATCTTAATCTTCATTGGATACCTTCCTGGCCATATGGTCAATGATTTGCAGGGTATAAAGAAAATTTTCGAAAGTATGACTATGAAAATTCAGCGCATTCATACTTTTGACAAGCTGATCAATAACTTCAACTTTCTTGCTTTTATACTCAGTTTCATCCTTAAAATCGCTTCGCTTAAGCTTACAGGAACGTCCGGCAAGGCGGGATATTTCGATTTCTACTTGAGGTCGAAATCCGGTCATTTTTCCATCTGCATCCATAAGCAAACAGAATTCCTTATCCAGTTGATGAATAAATGTATTGGAGAAGGCATCACCGCTCAGCAAGTCATAAATGTCTTTAAAGTGGGGCAGGATGGCATCATCATATTTCCATCTATAAGTCGCTTTATGAATTTCCCCGGAGTGCTTTAGTGTGGCAATCGTAAAGGCGTCTTTCTTCTTTTTATCCAAATCATTTTTCGCTGCGGATTGCATCTTTTTGGCCCACTTCAGCGCCTCCGAAAGCGGTGTCTTATAATGGGCAATGACCACACCTGCAGAAAATGTTGGTTTATTACCCGTGTAAGGCGTCAGACCAATTTCATCAAACAATTTTCGCACGTATTGCATTACCGTAAACAAATGTCGCAAGTTGACAAAACCCAAAAAGTCATCGCCCCCGGCGTATACTGTTCGCCCAAGAACTTTCTTTTGCTCGGCCTTACCTTTTTCGTTCAAGTAGTCTTTCGCTTTTTGGGCAAAAATTCCTAACTGCGACGAAATGTGATAATGAAAGGCTTCCAATTGAGTTGTATCTTTTAGAAAATCACCCGAAAGCCACTTGCCCATATGATCGCCGTCAAAGCTCAACACGGCATAATAGGGTCGAATGTGAATCGGTTTATCTTTGTAATCATCATTCAGCTTTCCATTTAATCTTTTCAAAGCTTCTTCCGCAAGCGGAATTTCTCGTTCATCATAAAGCTTTTCCAGTTTCCTTTTGTCTCGATTATTCTCCAAATCAAAAAGAATTTGTTTATCAAACTTCAAGTTTAGATGGGGATACCTGCCCCGCAACTCCGTAAGGGAGTCCATTAGTGCAATCTCGGCAATGGAGGGAAAATCCGCGTCAAATTCAATCGGCTTAAAAAGATTTCGTGCGCTTTCCGCCTTTCGTTTACCGAAACAGACCGCACATAAACCCTCCCCCATTTGCAAATCTTTTTTGGTAATCGGGGAAGTCAGGTCGTGCTTTATAATGTGAACAGAATCATTGCTTGACAGTTTCCACGGGGTTTCATTGGTTTCACTTTCTTTTTCAGTTTTGCGATAAAATTTAACATTCCTCTCCCCGCAAATGGCGCATTTCCGTCCGGTTTCTTCCAATTGATCAAAAGTGCGGACATTCTTAATGGCCCCCATCAGCCTGGTGATTTCATCATAGCTCTTGGCGTAATTAGCCGGGTCTTTTTCCACAAATAACCAGTTGATAGAGAGAAACTTGCTAATTTGATCATCATAATTTATTGACGCATTTGTTGACCTAATCGCCTCATCAGCTATTTTTTTGAAGGCGTCTTTTACAGCGTCTTCAACCTTTGTTCCAAAGTCTTTTAATTTCGATTCATCCTTATCCACAACGGCTAAAAACTCGTTTAATAGGGAATCGGTGGCCGTGTTGGCTTGTGGAAAGATGAGTTTGGCTCCATCGGTTTGTGCTGTTTTAATGGCCGTTTGGCACAAATAGGAGAGAATGAAACTTCCGGCGTAGAGGTCTTGTGTCTTGCGGGCCTGTTGGATATAGGACTGCACCGGGCCGATTTTGAAAAGGAATAGATATTGGCTCATAAGGTCACCTCTTCCATCTTGCTTTGTAATAAAGTATTAAATTCGCCACAATACTTTTTAAATTTTTCTTCAGCGTCCGCCGGAATCCGCGCCGCGCTTTTATCTATTCCATCACAATATTTGGAGGCTAAGTACAAAATATAACCATCATACCCTTTTTCAGTTTTTTGCACATGCAGGAAGTAGGGCTTTCCGTGACGGTCTAAAAATGATTTTTGTTGCTTATCCGCCACAATCGGCGCGCCAATGTATTGCCGTTTTTGAAAGTCATGCTTGCGCTCCAAATTACCTCGGGCTTCGCGATAAATAATGCCCAATTGACCCAAGCATTCGTCCCACGATTTACATGTATGCATTAGTTTAAAAAGTTTTGCTTGACTGGAAAAGGCGCTGAATGCAGGCAGTTCGAGATTTGTTTTAAGCGTTTTCAAGTCCATGTATTCGGATAAACTTTGCGTGACAGCAAAACAGCCAAAACCATTCCGTGATTTTGCGCCCAAACCACCAAACCGGGCAAATAGCGCAAAGCTTTTCAATACTTCGGACTTGATGGTTTCATCTTGGGTACTTATGATAAGTTCAAATGTTGTTCCGGCCGGCAAGTAATCACGGTTGAAGTCATTACGCCTTTTCTCTTTGTTATAATCCAACGTGCCATAAGCCAGATATTCAAGAATATTGATTTTGAAACTCCGGCCTTTACTTGTCACCTGAATCAATTGATTGGGTAAAGGATCGTGACGGCCTTCCAAACCCTGTGCCCGCACTTGAAGTGAAAAAGCGCTTTTTCGCCCGCCATCATTGGACGTGCCAAAGATTTCGCCTTCCCGTGCTGACATTTTTTCCAATTCAGCATTGTCTTTGTGCCTACCCCAATAAGCGGCTCGCCACCAGAAACGCATTGCGCCTTTGATTGAAGGCGGGCGAAGTTCGGCTTCTTGTTGATTCGCGCCGGAAATAAACATCGGGGTAATAGTTTCACATTCAAATGTAATCGTATTCATAACGATCCTCATCATAATTAGAGTTAGGTTTCAAGCCAAAAAACACAAACAGGCCCACCCCCGCCATAGCAGAAATGCGCCCGATTGTCTATCAAAATTAAAATGTGTACGCTGAATCGCTGTCGTCATAAATCCCCCGTGGCGGGGCGCTGAAAAAAGACCCCGAACCCGGACCAATGAAATGTGATTAAATCTTACCAAAAGCGGACAAAATTGTCAATTAAAAGTTTCTCAAGGGTTCAAAAAAACATGGGGCGCTGCCCTGTGGACAGCGCCCTGAAACTTCCGATGATCTGAATAGTTCCGGCGGACTGCAAAATGCAGGCATACTGCGGCGCTTGCAGGGACATGATAGGCGTTTTGGCGTCAGGCTGCTATGATTAGAACATTCTAATTGCCGACAATTTTGCGCAGCGGAAATGGCAGTTGGATGCCGTAAAGTTTCCGGCTATAATCGCCTTTGGCTTTGATGGCGTAGAAGTCGGTCAGGGCCGGGCTGGGCAAGATATGGTGAAGCTGGCGGCGGATGGTGGAGATGGATTTGTTGATGACTTGAAACTCGATGGCGCCCTGTTTGTAGGTGCGGGCTTGCATTAATTCTTTGCGGCCTTCGCTGGGGGCGATGTCTTCGTATATGGCCCACAGTTCCCGGGCGTGGCGCGGGCTGAATTGCTTGCCGCCCGGCACGGCCTCCGGCTGCTGAGCAAAGAATTGGTAGACGGCGAAGTGAAAAGGCGTCAGATGAAAGGCCGCCTGACCGATGGACACTTGATGCCGGCGTGGCTGCAGGATCAGCGGCGACAGAGTCGGCTGACGGGCAATCTCGTCATCGGCGAAACGGATCAATTGGCTAAAGCTGGCGGTCGGATTTTCCTGCAACAAGGGCAGCTTATCGCGCAGACGAATAAAGGGCACATGCACCAAGACTATCTGATCCGCTTCGGCCGGGGATTCCGGGAAGAAGCGGCCGGATTTTTCAAACGCCGGGGCAGCCAGCACATGGTAGAGCTGATCTTGCTTGCGGGCAAAGAGGGAAAATGCCTGGGCCATCATAACGCTCATGGTTTTGCGCCCGCCGGCCAGCGAGCCAAAGACGGCGGTGTCGGGTCGGCCGGTGAGTTCGCGCAGCAGTGCGGTCACGGTGTTGGGGAAAAAGGCCGGGTCATCGGGCAGGCCGTTTTTGTATGTCTCAAAGGATTCTTCTTCGACGATGGTGTAGTCTTTGGCCGGGTCAAACTGCGGTGGCGGAATTTTATGGCTGCGATAGAGTTGGCGCAATCGGTCAAATAGGTTGGCCTCACGCGCTTTTTGGTCACCGTGGCGGCTGGTGACGAGGCGCAGTTCGTCGAGTGGGTAGCCCTGCTGCTTGGTCAGGGCATACAGGGTTTCGGTGACGACTTGCGGGGATAGTCCCATGATACAAACAAGGATATGCTGCATGTTTTTTGGCCGTTATTTTTAGGGTCTCGCGCGGTTGGGCACTTGACACGAATTATTTCAAGCGCCGGGAACATGTCTTTAATTTGAAAGCATGCGGGCATTACCAAAGGTGATACCGGAACAGGCTCTTGTCAAGGTCAATTGCTAAAATTTACTTTTTGCAAGGTTAAATTTGCGGTGGTCAATACGCGCAGGTTTCCGGGAGCTTACGGACTGGAACGACGCAAAAATGCTGCCCGCTGATAATCGTAATTTTTTTTGGAATGAATTCAAACGCTTGTTTGTAACATAAATTGCCTGCAATAACAATAACCATAACAACAAAAGGAGGGCATTATGCAAACAAAACGCATGTCAGGCTGGATATTGGGCTTTTTGCTATGCGCGCTGCCGCTTTCGGCCAAAGGTCACATTGTCTACTATGTATCGAATCAAACGCCGTATTATCTGCACATCCAAATTGAGGAGCGGCAATTTTTGTTCGTTGAGCCCGACGCCGAGGTGCAGCTCGACAACGGGGAAGAGGTTCAGGTCCGGGTTTATTATTCCCCCGGTCAACAGGTCAGTGGTTCGGCCACTCGCCGGCTTCAGGCCGAGGTAACTGATAATATGGACTGCGAATGTGATGATAAACGGTATAAAGATGTTGATGGGACAAGTTGGGCTGTTCAACCAGGCGATCTAAACTAATAAGGAGGAAGGTTATGAAAGCACGTATTTTGCTGATGATTGGTATTGTAGCGCTGATGGCGGCCGGCACGGTTTCGGCGCAAACCGGTTACGGCGCATCCACAAAATTGGACCGCGTATCCCGCATTCAGGTAGAGGACGATGACGAGGATTATGACGAGGATGACGCGAATAGCTATCATCGCAAACACTATCGCTATCGGTCAGAGCCGGAATATGGCTTTAGTGTTCGTCTGGCATACACCGAGCCGTTGGGTAGCTGGAACGAGGCGCCTTATGTAGAGCATCCGGTGGATATGTTCAACGGCGGCCTGGGTTTTGATGTTGACTTTGGAATATGGGCGGACCAAGCGGGTATTTTTATTGGCGTCGGCGGCAATGCGTTTGATATGCGTGAGTATGAGCAGTATGTGGCCGACGGTAATCAGGCTGTTGCTGCGAAAGCCCACATGTTTTATTTGCGCACGGAAGTGAAGGGTCGGCTGCCGCATTCGGGCAATGTTGTCCCGGTTTTAAAAGCCGGTATTGGCTATTACCTTTTGGGCGGTGATGAGCGCTACCGTGAGGATGGGGCCGGCAGTATTTATGCGGATTATGGCGACACTTTTTTTAATAACAATGTAGGTTTTAATTTTGGCGGTGAGTTAAGTATTCGCAATCATGGCGGTCCGGCATTTATTGTTAGCCTGGATGTTATTTATGTTTTGGATGCTGTGGTCAATCGTTATGATTATTTTGACGATTATCAAGGTGGATTGACGCAGCTTAAAGCCGGGATCGGGATTGGCTTTTAAACAATCCGGCAGGCATTTACAGATTTTGACGAGGAAACAGGCAGCCATTGGGATCATGGTTGCCTGTTTTTATTAGGCGTCATCCAATCAAGGCTGTTTTTGTTGCGGCCTATTTCGGGTGTCGGTCGCTGCTTTTTTTCTTGCCGCATGGCGGGTTGTACGCTATACTGACTTGTGGTTAGCACATTATAAAGTTACACCCAAACATTTGCGTTATCCGCGAGAAGTTTAATCGCAAAGAGCAATGCGCGGAGTTTTCTTTGCGTAACTCCGTGTGATACTTTGCGAATCTTTGCGATTAGAAATGGCGATTTACCGCCTTATAAAATGGTCTATTCCCGAGGGACTGACATGGACGAAAACAACACAAGTACAACTCCGACATCAGCTTCCGGTAGCCGCATATCCGAAATACTCTTTCCCAACGGCAATAAAGCGTGCCTGATTGCCTGCCGCATTGGCGAGGACCCGAATCAAATTATAAAAGATTTGGGGATTGATCGACCGCTGGCGCTCATCATGTGCACCGGTGGCTGCAAAGACCTGGAAGAGCGGCACATGAATCGTCTGACCCAGCTTTTTAGCCGGGCTATTGCGAAGGCGGCAGTCGATGTGCGGGCCTTGATTATTGACGGCGGCACAAAATCCGGCTTTATTGAGATGATGGGCAAGGGGGTTTCCGATCGCGGCCGCAAGACTAAGCTGGTGGGTGTCGCGCCAAAGGCAAAGGTCAGCTATCCCGGCAGCGGCAGCGGCAGTGGAGATATGCTTGAAGAAAATCATACCCATTTTATTTTGGTTGATGGCCCGGATTGGGGCTGCGAGACGGATACGATGTGGGGTGTGGCGCGAACGCTGGTCGAAAAAGGATTTATTGCTACGGTTGATTCCATGCCACAGAACCAAACCACAACAGACACAAAAAAAGAAGCCTGGTGGCTTCGTTTTATTCCGTTCCGAAAAAAAGTGCGGGCCCTGGCCCAGAAAAAAGCGGCGGCGACCCAAATGCAGGGCAAAATCTCTGCCGTGACCGTGCTGGCAAACGGCGGCGAAGGTTCCAAGCAGGATGTGCTAAATAGTGTCCGGCTGGGCTGGCCGGTTATTGTTATTGAGGGCAGCGGACGCTTAGCCGATCAGATTGTCCAAAATCTAAAAAAAGACCCGGATACGATTGATGATCCTATTATGGCCGAAATTGTTGGTGATGGCAAAATTGTTCCCTACAAAATTGACAGCCCGGTGGAAGGCTTAGAGCGGTCGGTAATTCGTCTGTTGAAAGAGGACGCGACACTGCGCATGGCCTGGGAACTCTTTGCCGAGTATGATCAAAATGCCGAGCGTCAGCGGCATGAATTTGAAAGCTTGCAAAAGTGGATTCTGATTCTGGGCGTGTTGGCAACAGCTCTGGCGCTGACAAAAAAGACGATGCAGGCGGATACTTTTCCGGAAACAGTGGCCTGGCTGTTCGAAACCTTTATTTTTACGCCGGTAGAACTTATTTTTGGTTTTTTGCATAAAATTCTGTTTTTTTTACCCGCAAATATGCTTTCATTTTCTCTCGATACGCCTGCTCTGACCGAAATAATCAAAAACTCTGTATATTTGACTAGCGAAGTTTTGTATGGCGCAATTTTGCTGATTCCCATTGCCATTGCGACGCTGTTTGCCGCCGCCAACCGGTTTAATGCCGGCAGCAAGTGGCTGTATTTACGCTCCAATGCTGAGGCCGTGAAACGCCATATTTATCGCTATCGCACGCAAGCCGATATATATAATGCCGAAGAAACCGCTAATTCATCCCGCGAGGCCCGCTTAGCCGAAAAGATTAAAGACATTCGCAGTTCGGTAAATCAATCCGATGTCAATGTTTCTTCAATCCGCCCTTACAAAGGACCCATCCCGCCCAGATATGGCGCGGCCGAAGGTGATGACGGGTTCAGCCCGCTGACCCCGGAACAGTTTGTGACCTATCGTCTGGATGATCAATTGCATTATTTCCAGGGCAAAACCGTCAAACTGGAAAGTCAGCTTAAGAGATATCAATGGATTATCTACACCACCAGTGGCGGCGGCACCTTGCTGGCTGCCTGGGAGTACGAATGGTGGATTGCGCTGACGACCGCCATTGTGACTGCCTTGACCACTTACATGGAATACCAAAAAATTGAGGACAAGTTAAAGCAATTCAATCAGGGCACAACGGATTTAGCCAATATTCGCGGCTGGTGGATGTCGCTTTCGTCTGATGAGCAAGCCCGTCAGAAAAATATAGACTTTCTGGTTGGTTCGACGGAGAAGATTTTGGAGACTGAGGCCAGCAGTTGGTTAGCCAAAATGCAGGAAGCGCTTGAAGAGCTCAAAGCGAAGCAGGAAGAGGACGATCAAGTTCGCTCAAAAGAGCGGGAAAGCGCCAAAAACAATGAGAAAACGCTGGAAGAGTCCGACCCGGCGGTCTCGACTGCAAATAGCACTCAAATCACGCAAACGATTAATTCCGGTCTGGTTTCGACGGCAGTAACGAATAAAGCGCCCGCCCCAAAATCCATAATCGAGGCATCGGCTCCCGCCATCATCGAAGCAGACGATTTGGTCCAGATGGATCGGCAAGATTCTGCCCAAGAGACATCAGCGCCGGTGTCATCGGAAGAGGAATCATCCGCAGCGCCGACAGCGCCAAAAGTTGTGGAGTGAGGCAATAGTACTGATGCAGTGCATCCAGACCCAACGGGTTTTAAAAGATCGGTCGGTCTGAGTTGACACGAATTTATGCCGTCAAGCGCTAAGGAACGTGTACTAAATAATTTTCGCATTTCAAGCCCCATCGGGGCGACCTG
>CAYOLL010000172.1:0-12610 GCA_964404765.1 uncultured Gemmatimonadota bacterium
GCCAAAATCGCCACCCTGGGCGGTATTAACGTGTGATTTTTGGCGAAGGTATTGATATTAATGATGATTATCTGTAAAAAAACCTTGTGTGAAGCGCGAATGGTTGCTTCCCAATGTTTCAACATACAAGCTTAGTTTTAATTGTCAATAGTTTTCTACCCGCCGGTGTTTCAAACACAGGGGCGGTTTGGGGGCTTTTTTTCAAAACAGGCAAAAGACGATTGACAAGCCGGCTTTTTTGTGGCTAATTTAAGCTGCTCGTCTTACAACCGCCACCTGCATCAGGGCCTGTCCATGAAGATTGATTCCCTCCAACCGCTGACCACGCTGGAATTCAAAGAATCCGTCACGCATTATGTGACGGCGCGCGGTCGCTTTTTGGCCGAATGCTGCCAGGCTATTTTGCGCGAAGCCGGGCCGGCAGTCCTGGAAAACCTGCTTTATCACATTTGGGAACGCCGCCATTTTAACGTCCAAAACCTGACCACAACCGACGGGCAACCGTTGGAAATCCTTAACTGGGGTCGGCGCAATTCCGGGCCTGGACCGGATTTTTCGGGTGCAGAACTGCGTCAGAACGGACGACGACGCAGCGGCGCTATCGAAATGCATCTGAACTCCACCGATTGGTATCAGCATAACCATCAGCATGACCCGGAATACAACGCCGTGATCCTGCACGTCGTCCTGTGGGATCATCCGGAGCATCCGCCGGTTCGACGCGCTAACGGCCAAAAAATCCCCACCCTCAATCTCAGTCGATTCTTAACCGCAGACATTGAAACCATTCGCGACGCATTGATCCCGGCGGCGCAGACCGTCTTTCCTTGCCAAACATTTCCGGTCGATAGCCATACGACGGTCTTCGGGCCGGTCATTCGCCAATTGGGTGAGCGCCGTATTGCCGAAAAACGGGATCGTTTTATGGATGCCGCGGCCGCAAACGATTGGGACGAGGCGCTTTATGGCGGGATCGGCGATGCCCTGGGCTACGACAAAAATCGCGAGCCGTTCCGCCGCCTGACCCAATTGGTATCGTATGCCAGACTGCGCACCTGGGCCAAAGCCGTGCCGTACAAAACCGCAGCCGATTTGACCCTGCAAGTACAGGCCGTCTTGCTCGGCGCGGCCGGTTTTTTAACCGATGAAAATCCGCAGGCGGACGCTTATCGGCAGGCCCTCTCCCCTATCTGGAAACGCTGGTCGCTAAAACATCGCGTCACGCCAATGAACGAGGCGGAATGGCGCTTTGCCGGATTGCGCCCGCCCAACTATCCAACTCGCCGCATTGCCGGATTGGCCGCGCTGCTGGTCAATTTTTTGCCGGAAGGTTTGACCGCTGGATTTTTGGCCGCGTTTGATACCGACAAACCGTTAGAACGGCTGTACGAACTGCTCGAAACGGATGCCGGTCTTTTTTGGCAAAATCACTATCGGTTAAACGATCCGCCGCAAAGTCGCGCGTCAGCCATTCTGGGCCAGGAACGTCGCACAGCCTTGTTGATCAACGTGATCCTGCCCGTGCTGCTCGGCTATGCCAAAGTCGGGGATGACAACTCGCTATCGGAACGCATCCGGGCGATTTACGACTCGCTGACCGATGCCGGCGAGCATCATATCGGCAAGAGTTTTAAAGCGCTGTGGCCGATTTCCGCCGCTGCCCGACCGGCCTTTCAAAACGTCCTCTTTCAGCAAGGCTTGATTGGCTTGCACCGCGAGTGCTGCGAGTTAAAGCTGTGCCGCCGCTGTCCGTTGTTGTCACCGCAAAAATAAATTTTTGCACTCCGAAACGAGAATTCTTATGTCGTCACAACGCCATGCCGTCACCGGCGCCTTTGGTTATTCCGGCAAATACATCACGCAACGCTTGCTGGACAAGGGTTGCGAGGTCATCACCCTCACCAATTCGCCCAATCGCCCTAACCCGTTTGGCGAGCGCGTCCGGGCCTATCCATTCAACTTTGATCAGCCGGAGCGTCTGGCCGAATCGCTGCAGGGCGTGGCCGTGCTCTACAATACCTATTGGGTGCGCTTTAACCATAAACTGTTCACCCACGCCGACGCCGTACGAAACACGCTGGCCCTGTTCCGAGCCGCCAAAACTGCCGGGGTGGAGCGGATTGTGCATGTCAGCATCACCAATCCGTCTTTGGATACACCTCTGGAGTATTTCCGCGGCAAGGCCGAGCTGGAGCAGGCGCTGCGGCAATCCGGGATTTCCCATGCCATTTTGCGACCCACCGTTTTGTTCGGCAAGGAAGATATTTTGATCAACAACATTGCCTGGTCGCTGCGACATTTGCCTGTCTTCGGCGTCTTTGGCGACGGCGCCTATCGCCTGCAGCCGATTTATGTGGACGATCTGGCCGAACTGGCCGTGCGCGAAGGCGAAAACCGCGCCAATAAAATCATTGACGCCATCGGCCCGGAAACCTTTACCTATAAAGGTCTGGTTGAAGAAATCGGCAGGATTATCGGCGCGCGTCGACCGGTGATCGGCGTGCCGCCCTGGCTGGGTTACTGGGCCGGCCGCGCCATCAGTGTGCTGGTCGATGACGTGCTGATTACACGCGAGGAAATCGAAGGCTTGATGGCCGATTTGCTGTATACCGATTCGCCGCCGGCCGGAACAACCAAACTAACCGATTGGGCCAAACAACACGCCGCCCAACTTGGCCGCAGCTATGCCAGCGAATTGGCCCGCCGCAAAGATCGTGACCGCGTTTATTTTTAAACATTTCGGTATGATGCTTGACAAACGCGCCTTGTAAAATTATACTTGCCTTGAACTATTCTCATTTTTCGCCTGCCAAACCCGCCGTGAGGATATCCTTATGCTAACAACTTTCCGAGTTTTCGGGCTTTTGTTTCTTTACGCACAGCTTGCTCTGGCCCAACCAACCGATCTTGCAAACACGCTCAACGAAGCCGACCGCATGGACGCCGAAAATAAGCATCGCGAAGGCCTGCAACTGCTGGAAGTTGCCGCCAAAACCAATCCCAACAACTTTGAAATCACCTGGCGGCTGTCCCGCCACAACGTGGAAGTCGGCATGATGTCCGACAAAAAAGAGCGCGAATCCTACTATCAACAAGGCATTGATTTGGCAAAAAAAGCGGTAGCGCTGGACTCGACGCATGTGGAAGGCCACTTGCGCTGGGCTGTCGCTGCCGGTCGTCTGGCCGACTTTAAGGGCGGCGACGAGAAAATCAAACTGTCGCGCGAGGTGAAAGCAGAAGCAGAGGCCGTCATCAAGCGCGATGCCAATCATGCCGGCGGCAATTTCATTTTGGGCCGCTGGCACGAAACCATCGCCAATCTGGGCTTTATCAAGCGGACTTTGGTCAAAATGCTGTACGGCGGATTTCCGGACGCCAGCAACGAGCATGCCATCAAGCTGATGGAAAAGGCTGCGCAAAGCGATCCCAACTTTATCGAATACCGCGTCTATCTCGGCAAAACGTATATCGAGCGCGCTAAAAATTACGCCGCAGCCCGTCCCCAGCTACAAGCAGCGCTGGATTTGCCGGCCAAACGTCAGAATGATCCGGAGTTGAAGGACATGGCCAGAGAACTGCTCGACAAGATTAAAGATAAGAAGTGAATGCGGCACAACTTGTGGAGGTATCTATGTTTAACGAACTAATCAAAAAAATGGACGGCGTTGACAGAGACTATATTGAGCGGAGAATTTGCGATTGGAAACACCGCGTCGCAGCATTATACGATTTGATCTTCGTCTGGTTACGCGACCAAAGCGAGTATAGCGTTAAGAGAGACGACACGGTTAAAATGTATGAAATGATTATGCACGAATATCAAATCGCACCGACAACGGTTGAGGTTTTGGATATTTATCGTCACGGTAAGCTGGTTATGTCGTTCAAGCCTGCCGGGCTGTGGGTTCTGGGTATCAACGGACGAATTAATGTTCTTTGCAAAGACGGCGGTTATCTGCTGATCGACAAATCTGAAAAGTTTCAAGAATCCAAATGGTTTTTGATGTTTCTTAGTCAAGCCAAAGATAAACCTTTTGATAAGGAACTGTTTCTAACGCTTCTTCACGAGCAAAAAACAGATACAAGTAGACGACGCACGAAAGGCGGCGTCCGTATTGCCAAACAGCCCCGCAAAGAGGCATAGAGATTGGCGGAGGTCTGGATGAAATCAATTCTCGCAGATACAAAAAAGCTTTATCTGGAAATTGATGAGCATTATCAGCAAAAAGAATTTGAAGCAAAAAACCGAGGTTGGGAAAAAAGAGCGGCCCGGATAGCGCAATTGCGTATACTGAATGATCACGCCTATTTTCTCTTTTTGTTTTCCCGATTTGAAGATCACGTCCGCAGCGAGTCTAAAAAGCTTATCACCAAAATGCAATCCGGCGCAACGGGAAGACATAATAAAAGAGCCTGGGAGTTCGTTTCCAGAAAAAACCTGGACGAACAGTTGACGCTTAAAAATCGGGTGGCGCTCTTAATTGACAAAGGTTCCGCCGACTTTCGTCTCATTTCGGAGTACTACGACATTCGGAATGAAGTTGCGCACGGCGGCAGTTTTTCGGGTCCCCTTCTCATTAGTCGGGTCATTGTTGATCTGGAAAGACTGCACAAAAAACTAAAAGCATAAATAACCGTTTCTGAAAAAGATCAAAAAATCAAAAAATGCGCCCCTACGAACCGAAAACAGCCCTGATTATCGCCAACGGTCTGATGCCTTCCGATCAGGTCGTCAAGCCGTGCGTGGAGAAAGCGCACGTCGTTGTCTGCGCCGACGGTGGAGCCAACCTGGCCCGTGACCGGCATATCCGGCCGGATATTATTATTGGTGACTTCGACTCCATTCTGCCCGAAACACGTCAGTACTTTGCCAGCAATGTGCGCGAAGTCTATATTCCCGATCAAAATCGCACCGATCTGGAAAAAGCGCTGGCTTATACGGTCGAAATGAAAGTGGAAAAAGCGATGTTAGTCGGGGTTGCCGGGCTGCGTTTTGACCATACGCTGGATAACCTGAATGTTGTCCAAAAATTTTGCCGGCAAATTGAGATCGAATGGTATGACGATTTTGGGATGGGCCTCTTTCTTACACCGGAATCGCAAGTGTTCCGCCCGTCTTTTTCGCTGGAAATTGGCCAGCAAATCTCGCTGATTGCCTTTCAGCGCGCAGAAGGCATTACAGCCAGCGGCCTGAAGTACAGTCTTAGTAACGACACCCTGGAATGGGGCATTCGCGACGGCCAAAGTAACGAGATAAACAATTTGCCGGTAACCATCAGCATCCGCAGCGGCGTCGTTTTTATTTACTGCGTGGCCGAAGTTAAAAAGCGGCCACGCCGGCACATTCCGCAACATGACCGGCTTAATGCTTCGTAACAACCTTGCTTGAGCCAAATATTCAAAATCATTTGGCTCATGGAACAAGTTTGTGGAAGAGCACCTTGTCATTCTGAAAGAATCTTTGTGAGCCGATAGTAACCGCTTTCAAATCAAGCTGTTAGCAAGTTTGAAAAAAGATTCCTGCTGAATGACAATCCACTACCCCGGTCGCTTTCCACAAACTTGTACCAAGAACCAATCATTTCAAAATTTCCGCGAACTTAAGGTTCAAAGCGAAAGTCCAAAAAATCATGGAAAATAGAAAAACCAAAAACCAACTGGAAGCCGAAATCGCCAACGCCATTACCCAGTTTGAAAAGGAACACCTCGGTCGTGGCCCACGCGAAACACGGGTGTTTATCATTCAGGATATGATTCTGATTCGCTTAAAAGGCGTGCTGACCCCGGCCGAAGAAAAACTGGCTTCTGATGAAGAAGGCGCACAGCTCATCAAACAAGTGCGGATGCGGCTGATCCAAACCTCCCGCGCTTTGATCGAAAAAATCATCGCGGATCTGGTTCGGTTGACCGTCGTGAGCGTTCACACCGACATCAACACAGCCAATGGCGAACGGGTCTTTGTGATCACCCTGACCAAAAATCTGGAGGAAGAATTAAAAAAATCGGTTTGAAAAACGAAACCATTTTGCAGATTGCCAGTAATAGTCTCACTTTTACGACAGGACGGTCCTTCCGCAAGGGACGACGGTTAGGTCGGAAAATCTAAAAATAAAATCGGTAGGTATTTTGGATAACCGAAAAGTTAGCCAAAGCACAAGCCGGTTTCGTGTCAACACACGAGCCGGCTTTTTTTTCGTCCAAAATTTTGATTATTCATTCTGTTTACATGACAAGTTGTTCACTTTTCAAATGGAGTAGCAAACTTTAGTTTGCCTGTGTAAGTCACGTAACCAAAGACCACGCAGTTACTTGCAAGCTGAAGCTTGCTACTCCAATTTTAAATGGAGGTGTTGCATGAATACCATGAAAACGGTTTTGTTTCTCACATTGTTGACCGGTCTGTTTCTCGTGATTGGCCACTTTCTCGGCGGGAAAACCGGTATGATCATCGCCTTCATCCTGGCCGTGGTCATGAACTTTGCCAGCTATTGGTTCAGCTCCACAATCGTGCTGAAGATGTACAGCGCACAAGAAGTAACTGCCGCGGACGATCCTGAATTGCACGGTATGGTGCGTCGCCTGGCCCAACGGGCGCAGTTGCCCATGCCAAAAGTTTATGTGATCAACGATCCGCAGCCCAATGCCTTTGCCACCGGGCGCAATCCGGAAAATGGCGTCGTTGCTGTGACGACGGGCATTCGGCAGTTGCTCACGCCGGAAGAACTTTCCGGGGTGATTGGTCACGAGTTGGCCCACATACAGAATCGCGACATCCTGATTGGCACAGTCGCGGCGACATTTGCCGGCGCGATTGGCATGGTCGCCGAAATGGCTCAATGGGCGCTGATGCTGGCCGGTTTTAGCGGCCAGGATGACGAGGAAGAAACCTCGCCGCTGATGATGCTGCCCATGCTGATTGTCGCTCCGATTGCGGCCTTTTTGATCCAAATGGCCGTCAGCCGCTCCCGCGAATACGTCGCCGATGCCGATGGCGCGCGCATCGCCGGAAATCCGCGCTATCTCTCCAACGCCTTGCGGAAACTGGAACAGGCGGCGCAGCACATCCCCGGTCAAATGCGCCCGGCCACCGCGCACATGTGCATTGTCAACCCGCTGACCGGCGGCGCGCTGATGCGTCTGTTCAGTACCCATCCGCCGATGGAAGAGCGTGTCAAACGGTTGGAACAGCCACGTTAACAAGACGACCCGGTGGGTCTCCAAAACCCGCCGGGTCTTGAAAATCAGTAACGATTTAGCCACGAAGGCACAATGACACAAAGGTTATCGAAAAACGTTGTAATTCCTTAACTTTTTACCTGTTGCGCCACGAGTTTTGTTTTTCTTAGTGGCTTGGTGGCTTAGTGGCTTACTGGTTGAATAGATACGAAAATCAAAAAGTTGTCTGATCATTTTTATTCATTGTCACTACCCTGTTTCATAACCTTTAAGGAGGATTTTCATGGATTTTAAGCGCCTGCAAAGCAGCATCAAGGAATTGGCCACGCTGAACGAAACAGCCAGCCCGGTCATCAGTTGCTACCTCAATCTGGAAAAGGGTCGGGAAGGCTACATGCCCCATGTGGAAAAACAGGTCGGCCTGATCAACAAAACGCTGGACGGCCAGGCGTTGCGCGATTTCCAAGAGGCCGAACGCAAAGTTAACGAAGTCATCGAAGCCGGTTTCAACCCGGAGGCCAAAGGCGTGGCCATTTTTGCCCGCGCCGGAAAATCGCCCTACTTTTTGATCTTGCAATTTCGTCTGCCCTTGCCCAACGCGTTTTCGGTGGACAAATTGCCCAGCATTTATCATCTGATCGAGCTCAAGGACGAGTTCTATCGCTTTGTCGTGCTGATTTCGCTGGAAGACAGCGCCCGAATTTTGGAAGTCAACCTCGGCGCGGTGACCGAGTCCGTCTGGACGGAACGCCCGGAGCTGCGCCAGCGCGTGGGACGCGAATGGACAAAGGAACATTATCAAAACCATCGCCGGGATCGGACGCACAAATTTGTCAAAGAAAAAATCAAGGTGCTCGATCAACTCATGTCCGCGGGCGGCTACACCCATCTGATTTTGGCCGGTAACCCGCAAATGATCGCCAAAACCCGGCAAGAATTGCCCAAACATCTGGTCGAAAAAGTGATAGATACCGTGTCTCTGCCCGGTCAAATCAAGCTCAGCGCCATTGTAGAAAAAACGCTGGCCGCTTTTATCGAAACCGAGCAGCTCGAATCCGATGCCGCGGTGGAACTGCTGGCGCAGAAAATCCAAACCGATGGTCTGGTCGTAGTCGGCGGCGAGGATTGTCGGCAAGCCCTGGAGTTTGGGCAGGCCGATTTGCTGGTGATTGACCACGATTTTGCCGATGCGCGTCTGCGGGATGAATTGGTGCGGCTGGCCACCACGAGCGGCTGCAAAATCGAAACTGTCGGCGATAATGCGACTTTGGCCCTTTATGGTGGCGTCGGATGTTTGCTGCGCTACCGCGCTTAAGCAATTATAAATGATAAATTGTAAAATTTTAAATTATAAACGACGAACAGTAATGCGCCTGTACCGGCAATTTTTAAATTAACTCGCTCTTCTGCTAATTTATCGTTTATAATTCAACATCTTCATTTATAATTACTTAAGAGTTCATGATGATTGAAAATTTGCTGGATCCAATCACCTTATTTTTTGCCCTCGGTCTGGTGGCAGGCATTTCCCGGTCGGATTTGCGCCTGCCCCAGGCCGTTTACGAATTGCTGAGCATCTTTTTATTGCTGGCGATTGGGTTGAAAGGCGGCGTCCAATTGGCCTCCGCTGAAGCGCGGGACGTGCTGGGACCGGCTTTCGGCACGCTACTGCTGGGATTGACAATTCCGTTTATCGCCTACGGTATTCTGCGCCGTTTGGGCGGCTTTTCCGTGTTTGATTCGGCTGCGCTCAGCGCCCATTACGGCTCGGTCAGCGCCGTCACCTTTGCCGTTGTGCTGACCTATTTGGAAAAAATGGCCGTCAGCTACGAAGGCTTTATGGCCGTCTTGCTGGTGCTGCTGGAAATCCCGGCCATTGCCGTCGGCATTTTTCTGGCCCGATTCCACACAACCAACGGCGAAGTGCCTTATCGCCAATTGATTTCCGAAGTTTTTGTCAATCGCAGTATTCTATTGCTGGTTGGCGGATTGGGCATTGGCTGGCTGAGCGGCCCGGAAAAAATGACGGCCATCAGCCCGGTCTTTTTTGATGGTTTTAAAGGCGCGTTAGCTTTTTTCCTGCTGGAAATGGGTATCTTGACCGCCCAACGTCTGGCCGATCTCAAAAAAGTCGGCTTGTTTTTGATTGGCTTTGGGATTGGAATGCCGTTACTTTCAGCTCTGTTGGGCATTGCCGCCGGTTGGATATGCGGCTTGAGCGTGGGCGGGGCCATCGTTTTGGCCACGATGACGGCCAGCGCCTCGTACATTGCCGCACCGGCAGCCATGCGCATCGCCGTGCCAGAGGCCAACCCGACCCTGTATCTGACGGCTGCGCTGGGCATTACTTTTCCTTTTAATCTGGCGCTCGGCATTCCAATTTATTATCATCTAACTTTATGGTTTTATCAATGATGTCCCACTGGAGCGCAAAATTTTAATCTTGCAAAAATTTTGCGCTCCATCTCTTACGGAGGAAGTGAATGGAAAATGTCGTTTTGTTCCCCATTGCCGATTACTGGGGTTTTTATGCCGGTTTTACCCTTTTTGTCTTGTTTGTGCTGGCGATGGACCTGGGCGTCTTCCATCGTCAGGCCCATGAAGTCAGCTTTAAAGAGGCATTAACCTGGAGCATTGTCTGGGTCGCGCTGGCGTTGACGTTTAATGTCGCCTTCTATTTTTATGCCAATTGGCAGTTTGCCAACAACGCCGTGCTGCTGGCCATCCCCGGTTTCAACCCGGAGGCCATGGCCCGCCAGTCCGCGCTGGAGTTTTTGACCGGCTACATCGTGGAAAAATCGCTGTCAGTGGACAACATTTTCGTCTTCGTGGTCGTATTCACTTTCTTTGCAATCCCGGCCAAATATCAGCATCGGGTTTTATTCTTTGGAATTATCGGCGCACTGATCTTCCGCATTATATTCATCGCCTTGGGCGCGATTTTGCTGCAATATCACGCCCTTGTCATCATCTTCGGCATTTTCCTGATTTTGACCGGCATCAAAATTCTGTTTGCGCCGGAAAAGCCCATCGAGCCGGACAAAAATCCGGTCATCAAATGGCTGCGTAAAATGATGCCGGTCACACCGACCATCGAAGGGCAGCAGTTGTTTCTGAAGAAAGACGGCCTGACCTACGCCACGCCGCTGTTTGTGGCCCTCGTCTTTATCGAACTGACCGATATTGTCTTTGCGGTGGATTCCGTCCCGGCGATTTTTGCCATCACCAAAGAGCCGTTGATTGTTTATACGTCGAACATTTTCGCCATTCTGGGTCTGCGGGCCATGTATTTCATGCTGGCCGACGTGGTGGAAAAGTTCAAATATCTCAAGTACGGTTTGGGGATTGTGCTCATCTTTGTCGGCTTAAAGATGGCCTGGCTGAACGAAGCCTTTGGCGGCAAATTCCCGATCACCTGGTCGCTGGGCATTATCGCCGGCATCATCGGCGGCTCGATCGCCTTATCCTTTATTATCCCGGACAAGAAGAAACCGGCGGCGTGATAAATGAGATGTTCTGATATTTTCTTGGGGTGATGGGGTGATGAATTTTTTGATGAAACTGTTTGCGGAATAAGACGCCCCCGGCACTTTTCTGACGCCGGAACTGAAAATGATTTGCACCCAAACCCTGAGAGTCTAAAATAGCACATTTCATTATGAAATATTCTTCAAACGGCTTAATTTTTTAATTTTGGACTTTTCAGGAATGGTCAACCCTA
Source organism: uncultured Gemmatimonadota bacterium (assembly GCA_964404765.1). Taxonomy (GTDB): domain Bacteria; phylum 4572-55; class 4572-55; order 4572-55; family 4572-55; genus CAYOLL01. The sequence goes on from CAYOLL010000172.1 coordinate 10,898, forward strand.
AGGGTTTCGCTTTCCAAACCCTTAGGGTTTTTCCGTACCCAACACCATACCCTAAAGGACTAAGTATCGGGAACATTTCAGCAAAAGTTACAAGTCAACGCCATTCAGATCCTTAGATTCCAAATCACTTTCTGTTTCGCTGCTTAACATACTGCTGACTAAGTCTTTAAATTTAAAACCCTGTTCTAAAAAGCTTTTGCTTAATACAGAAAATTCGGCTAAACCATGCAACAAAAATTCCATTAAGAACTGACGCGTCAATTCATCTTCCCGCGGATGGTATTGTCGAACCACGTCGGCCAGGCCCGGCACACTAAAAAGCTTCTGCCGGCAAAGATCGCTCGGTGTCTCATTCATAAAATCAAGACTATTGCCATTTTCAAACCAGCGCACAATCTTTTCGTACGGGTTCACTTCGTCCTTTTTGCGCTTTATTTTTTCCGGGTCCGGAAAGTAGTATGGAAACAACGTCCGAACCGCTTTGCCCAGCAGAATATGGGCCACCTTTAGCGCACCCTCCTGATCGCCTTCATAAACCAGCTCCACTTTGCCGGTAATGGCCGGAATCACGCCAACAAAATCATTCATCCGCACGGCAGTCGTCGTTTCTTTGTGGATTAGCAATCGTCGTTCAGCGGCGCTCAAGAGGTTCTCGTAGCCGGAAATCGTTAGTCGGGCGGAGACGCCGCTCTTGGCGTCCACGTATTCACTGCGGCGGGCTTCCACGGCAATTTGCTCTACCAAATTTTGGGCCAGTTCACAACAAAAAACGCGCTCTTTTTGCGCCGGAGCCAGCCGCGCTTCCTGCCGGGTAATTTGGCGGCTAATGTCAATGGATTTGGGATAGTGGGTTAAAATCTGGCTATCAATCCGATCCTTTAGTGGCGTCACAATCAAGCCACGATTGGTGTAATCTTCCGGATTAGCTGTAAAAACAAAAGCCACGTCTAATGGCAGACGCAGCTTAAAGCCGCGAATCTGCAAATCTTCTTCCTGCAAAATATTAAACAGCGCCACCTGAATCCGCGGTTGCAAATCCGGCAGCTCATTAATCACAAAGATACTGCGGTGCGAACGCGGAATCAGCCCGTAATGAATGACGCGCTCATCCGAATAAGGCAGCTTCAGATTGGCCGCCTTAATCGGATCCACGTCGCCGATCAAGTCGGCGATAGATACGTCGGGCGTAGCCAATTTTTCCGTATACCGCTCTGAACGATGCACCCAGGCGATAGGCGTCTCATCGCCGTAATGGGCTAAGGCCTCTTTGCCGGCATGGGTAAAAGGCTGCAAAGGATCTTCATTCAACTCCGATTCAGCAATAATCGGCATAAACTCATCCAACAGGTTAACCATCAACCGGGCCATACGCGTCTTGGCCTGACCGCGCAAGCCTAAAAAAACAATGTTGTGTCGTGATAAAATCGCGGTCTCCAGATCCGGAAGCACAGTATGGTCGTAGCCATGAATTCCCGGAAAAACCACGTTATGCTGCTGCAGCTTGTTCACCAGATTTTCACGCATCTCGTCTTTGATGTGCCGCGAACGATAGCCGGCCGCCTTAAGCTGCCCCAATGTTTGGATGTGGTTATGATCTATTTTTAGCACGGGCTCCCCTTTGTAGCAAGTTCAATAGTCGCATAAAATCAATATCATTACGTTATTCTCGTTAAGGGTTAGAAGTTGCAATTGTACAAAGTGTCATTCCGGCAC
>CAYOLL010000173.1:0-12477 GCA_964404765.1 uncultured Gemmatimonadota bacterium
CATTGTTCTTTGCCCAACTGACCGCCCCGCCGAACGCTTCTTGCTGCGCTTCCTGCGCCGGAGTCGCCACGCGGGTCCCTTTGGGCTGTTTTACGCTGGCAATCGTTTCGCCGTTCAACTGGCGAAAGACTACCTGATTGCCCAACGCACCGGCAAGGCCGGACGTGATAATGTTACGAATAACCTTAGCCATTAGAAACCTCCATACAAATGAAAGAATGAAATGAAGTGAAGTGAACGTAAGCCAAGATAAAATGGCAGGGTTATAGGCTGTCAAGAGAAATATGTATATTTTTTGCCACATAATGGGCGATGTTGATAGAAACCCGCCTGCGGTCAATGGGAACAAAAACAAAAAACCCGTTGGATTTTGCTTGTCCAACGGGTCTTTTTTTGTTATGATTTGAACGTCTGCAATGCAAGATTTACGGACGTTCTATACGGTTTTTGCTGCTGTAAAATCGTGCATCAATAGTTCAGAATTTATCAACGCCATCACCATTTTTCTTGCCTGATCTCCCCCCGCATCGTACAATTATCCCACTATTGCTTTCCCATCACACCCAACGTATGACTTACAATCAGGGAACAGGACTGTCATATGAACGATATCAACGATTTCTCCAATAGCGCGTTTAGCCGGTTGATACAAAAGGCCTGCAGCGGCGATCCGAAGGCGTGGGACACGCTGCGCGACCGGATTCTGATCCCTCTGCTGCAACTTACTCCAATCAAATTCAAATATCTTTATCCCGAACGTTTGGGGGGCACGACCCAGGCGGATGTGGAAGCGTATCTGAATTATTTTCAGGACTGGCTTGCCAATAAACAAAACCGGGCGGATTTGTGTCGTTATATGCAGGGGCAGTTGAAAAAGAAAAACTGCCCGCTCTGGAGATTTTTGCTGGAACGGCTGCTGGATAATCTTTTTTTGGATTGGCACTGGCAGCGCAAAAGCGATTCGCATTTGATCACGCTCATCATTCTCGGTCATAAAAAAGAGGTTGTGGCTTATTTACGGACAAATTTTTCAACGCTGAATGAAAACGATTTTGAGGAAATTTTCTCGGTTTTGCTCAAAAGTGTGCGGGATCGTCGTGAGCAAAAGCCGATCCATCCCCTGCGGTTTTGGCCGTATTTGACTAAAGCCGCTTTTCGCACAGCGAAAGGTTATCAGAAAAATAAATCTAAATGGGTTGATTCACCGCCGGATATTACCGCGACGTGGTCGGATCCGCTTGAACAGGCCCATGTTGTTTGGTCCCTGCAACAACTGTCTATTGTCTGCTCGCGTATCGTGTTGTTTTGGTTGCAGGAGGGTTTGCCGGACGATGACTGGGTGGGTGATCAAACAAGTAATTTGCCGCGTCGAAGTGAAGTGCAAATGTTTTACGAGCGGGTTTTGCGTATGTCCAAGCCCGCCTTTTATAAGAAAAAGGACGCCTGTCTGGAAAATTTCAACAAATTTTTGGAAATGTAAAGATTTTTTGAGACGCTGCGAGGCGTCATCTCTCTTTAGGAGCGTAAAGGATGGACACCATGAAAAAAAAATTCACCGCGGATGAATTGCTGAAATATGTCAAGGGGGAGCTGGATGAGCAACGACATCGTCAAATTGCCGGATATATTCAAACAAATGAGGGCGCAAAAAAGCTGGCTAAACGGCTTGATCTGGCCCGAAAAATGGCGGCTGAGATCGCCGGTTTATTGCCTTCGCCGGAATTTTTAGCCGCGTATGCCCTGGAAAGCCCGTTCAAGCAGCCGGCCAAACCCGCTTTGCTGGAAATCGTTATTAGCCAGGCAAAAAAAATTTTGATCCAGGCCGGTGAGGCTGTCACAGAAACGCTCACCCAGGCCGGGGACTTTCTCACTATGCCATCCCTGGCGCCGGTGGGTATGCGTGGCATGTTGGCCGACGACACGGCCCAAAAGATTAACCGTCCGACGGGCTATCTCTATGATGCGGATGATATGGATATTCGCTTAAAGATAAGTAACATGACCCAGCCGGATGGGGCTATTATCGAAGGCAAACTGCTGCGACTAAAAGACCGCGCGGCCGTCGCCGGTAAATCCGTGGCCTTTGTTCATCCCAAGTGGGACATCCAAACCACGCAAATCAACGAAATCGGCGGTTTCGTCCTGGACAATCTGCCTATTCGACCCAACGAACCGTTTGAGATACGGCTGGAATTGGCCGATCGCGTGATTCGTATTGTCGATATTCGTTTTTAAAAAAGCATAACCTGTTTGCCGTAAGGAGGATACATGACCCCCGTTTCAGTTTCCCGCAGTGATATTATCAGCCTTTACCAGGACGGCAAACATCAGACCGCGCTGGAATATTTAGACATTTTTCTGGCCGGTGTCACTGCCGACAGCATTGACCGAGGCTGGGCCTTTAAAATGCAGGCGCTGTGCGACTGTGCCCTGCAAAACTTCAGTTCGGCTTATCAGAAAATCGACCAGGCTATTGCGTTATTCGAAAGGTTGAATTCCCTGCCGGATCTGGGCGCGGCCTGGACCAACAAGGGCGGTTTTTTCTGGACCGAACGCCGTCTGGATGACTGCCTATCGGCGTATCAGAACAGTAAAACGTATCTGACGCAGGCATTAGCCGAGGCAAAGGACGACCAAACCCGCCAGCGCTTGATAAACAGCCTGCTGATCCTCGATTTGAACATCGCGCTGTGTTATAATGACCTGCATCGGTTTATCGAGGCCGAAAATTTATTCAAAGACGTCCTGACCCGCATCCATAGCAATCATCCGCATTATCCCACTGCCATGAACAATCTATCCGTTATTTACCTGATGTGGAGCGAGCAATCTCACGTTTATTATGCCCAATGTCAGCGAACTATTAAAACAGCCATCCGTTTATTGCGAAAACACAAGAATGAAAATCAACTCCGGCTGGCCGAGTGCTATCTGACCCTGGCCCGCTTATACAGTCTGCATAAAAAGTATCGGCACGCCTTGAAGTGGGTGCAGGAAGCCGCCGCCAGGACGGTGACGCCCTTGCAAGTTTACGACTATAAATATGAACAGGCCGTGTGTTATCACGGCTTAAACGAAGATGACCGCGCCACAGCCCTGCTGCGCGAAGTCATCGCCTGGACCGACGAAAATCCGGCGGCCTGGTTGGCCGCTCTGGCCCATGCCTGTCTGGGGCGGATTTATCGAAAACAGAAACAAATTGAATCGGCGCTGACCCACTACAAACGAGCCATTGCCGCCGCAGAATCGGTGCAGGCCCTGGCGGCCCGGCATGAGGAGGATCGCAGTAATGCCTTGAGTGAATATCTGTCCATTTATGAGGAGGCCGTTACCCTGTGTTTGGAGGATCCCGGTCGTTTGGAGCAAGCGCTGGCTTTTGCGGAACAGGCCCGTTCCCGCCTGTTGCTGGACTTGTTGTTGAATCGGTTGAGCATCGTCACGATCAACGAAACGGATTGGACCCGCCTGCGCCTGAAGCTGGACGAGTTGTATCGCCAACTGCACGAAACCGGTCCGGAAACCGGCACACGGCGCGGACAGTCCGGGCAATTGACCGCCGAGATTCTAAAATTGGAGCAGCAACTCCGTAAATTGTTGACGCCATATCGCCAGGGCGACCGGGCATCTGCGCCGGACGCAAGCGCATTGTTGCCGCCGCCCGACACCGCCGGCACCGTCCTGGAATATTTTGTGGCCAAAGGGCAGTTGCTGGCTTTTATGATCCAAAATGGCCGGACGAGCTACATCCCTTTGGGCGAATTCAAGTCCATTCGCAACGATGCCGTCAGTCTGAAAAATTTGCTGGCCGAGTATAGCGCCTACACCGAAGCGCCGGAAGATGCCGTATTTTATCTGAATCGTTTGTACACCCGCCTGGTTGCCCCGCTGGAGGCGACGCTGACCGCGCCCCTGACCATCATTCCTCACGCTGAACTGCACTATGTTCCTTTTCAGGCCATGACCGCCAATGACGGCTTTCTGGCTGACCGTTACGCGCTGAACTATGCGCCCAGTTTGCAGATTTGGCAGCACTGCCGCCGCAAGGTCGCCGCCATCCCGGCCGCCGATTACCCGGCCCTGCTGGTAGGCGTGCCGGACAAGAACATTCCCCGCGTGCAGGACGAAATGGATGCTCTGCGCGAGCTGTTCCCGCAGGCCAAAGTGCTCTACGGCCGCGACGCCACCCGCGCTAATTTGCTGAAATACGCCCCCCATTGTCGCTATGTGCACATTTCCAGCCACGCCTTTTTCCGGCCCGACAATCCGCTGTTTTCCGCCGTGCGCCTGCAGGACGGCTTGCTGCATGTGCCAGATATTTACCGCCTGCCGCTCAACGCCCGCCTGGTGACCCTGAGCGCCTGCGAGACGGCCCGCCGTCAGGTGCTGGCCGGCGATGAACTGCTGGGATTGTTACGCGGCTTTTTATATGCCGGGGCGCCGGCCCTGCTGCTCAGCCTGTGGCTGGTGGACGACGACACCGCCGCCCGCTTGATGCCCGACTTCTATCGCCGGGTATTGGCCGGGCAGGATTTGCCCGCCGCCCTGCAGCAGGCCCAACAGACCGTGCGCCAGACCAAACCGGATGTGTTCCACTGGGCCCCGTTCGTGCTGATCGGAGCGTAATGGAGTACGCACGGAATGAAAAACAAAAAACAAATGCGATTTTTCGGCGCGTTAGATAACCCAGTTTTCCGTATCCAAATTTGGCACCCGGCCAAATTCACGCAGATTGTGTGTTACCAACCTGGCCTGGAGACTGAGGGCATGACCGGCAATCAATGTATCCATCGGGCCGATGGATAGGCCCTGTTTCTCCAACACGGCCCAAACCTGTCCGGCTTGCTGCGCTGCCGAACGGTCAAACGGATAAATGATCAAAGTTTTTAAAAAGGCGCTAATGGCCTGGCGAGCCTGTTCCGCAAAACGACTTTTGGCAATCCCGTAATCAAACTCAAAAGCGACAATGACGGATACGCCGACCGTGTGCCCGCTTCGATCCAATGCGGCAAAGCGTTGAAAAACCTCCGGCGGTTTTTGCTTGATGATATACAAGCAGATGTTGGTATCAAGGAGATAGATCATTCAAACATCTCCTCGCGTGTCTCAAACGTCATTTCATGCCGTTTCGTCACATAGTCGCTCATGACCTCCATATAATCCGGCGGAAATAGGGCAATGCTTTCGCGCATGGCTTCCCACCAGGGTTGCGCTTTGCGCTTTGTTGCGGCTTTGGGCGGACGCTGCCGGGTCAATTGGCGGGTTAGCCGCACAATTTTCCGGCGTATGGCCGGGGAAAAGGCTAAAAACTCCCGGACAAAAGCCGTCTCCGCGGCCTCCGGCACAATCAGCACCGGCGTGTTAGCGGTCAAAGGAAACGGTTCATCCAGTTGGATACGTTCACCGTCATAATGGGCGTGAAACGCGGATACCGTAGTTTTACCCATGAGCGACCTCACTGTTATGTTAGCTTGCGTGAAGGGCTAAAATGCTTGATACGCGTTTTGGTAGCAATTACAAAGTTCAAACGCATCACCTTAATATACATTTTACCCGAATTGAAACGCCAACAAAAACTTCCCCGTAACTTCCCGATCCATAAGGAGACGACCATGAGTAGATTGATCTTGTTGATCACCATCCTGTGCGCGCTGGGCGGACTGACGCCGGTTTTTCCTGACGTTTTACCTTTTACACCTTCTTGGACCGCAGAAAGTAGTCAGGAAGATTCTTGGTTTGGCGGATGTGTTAGTAGCGCCGGTGATATCAACGGGGACGGGTATGATGATATCATTATTGGTGCGTCTGAGTTTGACAACAAAGGACGTGTGTTTGTGTATTACGGTTCGGCTAATGGCCTTAGTGCTACTCCAGCGTGGACGGCCAATGGAGATAGTCTAAACGGTGGTTTTGGCTTCAAAGTTGATATGGCCGGAGATGTAAATAGGGATGGTTATGGTGATATTTTAATATCAGGATTTTACAAATTCTATTGCTATTATGGATCAGCAAATGGATTGTCCGTTATCGCCGATTGGCAACTTGAAAAAAGTAGACCCAGGACCAATGGTTTTCCTTGTAATTTTGATGGTATTCACCAAGCAGGAGATATAAATGGAGATGGATATAGTGATGTTATCGGTCCAATGGATGACGGCATTTATGCATACTACGGGTCTTCATCTGGGTTGTCACCTGTTGCGAACTGGGTTATTTTGAGGAGATTTACTAACGAAGGTGCATATGATTGCTACAGTCCTGTAATTACAGCTGGCGATGTAAATGGTGATGGGTATGCTGATGTGGTAGCCCGATTCAGAAACGATTGGAGTTCTGGTAATTCAATAGCAAAAATCATTGCATATTATGGATCCATAAACGGATTATCACTTGTTCCTGATTGGACGAGTGCCAGCGAAGACTGGAAGCATAACTATAATTATAGGACCGGATTGGTACTTGCAACTGCAGGTGATGTCAACGGAGATGGATATAGTGACATACTAATTAATGAGGATGGCTATAGAGCCTTTGCACATTATGGGTCATCAATAGGTGTATCCACCATATCAAATTGGATAGGGATGCCTCAGCAGTCTCCTAATTCTGGTGAGTACGCCAATGATCTCAGTAGCTTGGGAGACATCAACGGTGACGGATATGACGATGTTATTGTGGGTGCTTATGGTGATGACAGCTATCAAGCAGGCTCAGGAAAAGTATATATCTATTTAGGCACCGTATCCGGCCTATCGTTAGCTGCTAATTGGACAAATGTAGGACATACTTATTTTGGGTATTATGGATATAGTGTTGACGGCGCAGGGGACGTCAATGGGGACGGGTATGATGATGTTATTATTGGCGCGCCTTATGGAGTCTTACCTAATGGACACTACAAGCCTGGGGCGGCTTTTGTCTTTTATGGGCAGTATTATGTTTTGCCATGCACATCGCCTGTTGCGATTGATGATGCAGCCACAACTCTAACAGGTAATGATATCGCTATTAATCTGCTTCGCAACGACACCAACGCCGTTCAAATTACCAACATTATTGTGCCACCCGTGCATGGAAATGTGAGCATTGATTCTGATTCGACGATCTTTTATTCACCGAATACAAGCTATCATGGGCTTGATAGCTTGTATTATGCTGTCATAAACGCAGCCGGTTGTGCCTATGACACCGCCAAAGCGGTAGTTTCTGTAGTTAGCATTGCGCCTATTGCCCATTACAGCTTTGATAACTGCGCTGATTTGGGACATGATGATAGTGGTAATAACCATCAAGGTCCGTTAAGCAATTCCGTGCAATGCACTGCCGGAGTTGCCAACACCGCCGCTCAATTTGGCGGTTATTTTGATCCGGATTATATAGGCCCTATTCCTCTTCCTACACCGGGGATATTCAGCATTAACCTTTGGTTTCGAATTGAAAAAGATACGATAATGGACTGGTATGGAAATGCGGCTTTGCAACAAGGCATGCATGTTTTGGTGGCCAAACCCGACGACCCGACCGGTTTAAATATTGGAATTGCGCGTTACAGTTCTGGTGGGAACTGGTATCTTACCGCGACAAATGGCCGATCAGGTGGAAATGGAGCCAGGCAAAATCTAATCAACACAAGTGCGCCGGTTGCAAAAAACGCTTGGCATATGATGACCTTTACACATGGCGAAGGACGGGCTCGTTTATACCTTAATGGAAATTTGTATGCGGAAATGGATTCTTCCACCTACGATTTAAACCCAACGACATTTGTGGCGAATCTCGCCATCGGGGGTGAAAAGCTAATTCAAAATGGGATTCGACATTGGTATCCATTAGGCGGTGTCATGGACGAGATTAATGTATATGAACGCGTTTTGAGCTCGGTTGAAATTAGTGAGTTAAACCGTTCTGTGCGGCGGCCAATCGCCGCCAACGACAGCAAAACTACGCAGGAAGATGCGCCGCTAACCTTCCCGACCACTGATCTCCTGGCCAATGACACCGACATAGACAGCCCGGTGCTCAGCATTACAAACACATTCAACGCCATAAACGGCACGATGAATCTGAGCGCGGGCATTATCACCTTCTCGCCTGCTGCCAACTTTTCCGGTACCGCCGGATTTGATTATATCGTCAGCGATGCGGCGTTGGCCGATACGGGTCATGTCACAATAATCATCACGCTAGTCAACGACGCGCCCATCGCCGTCAATGACAACAAAACCACGCCAGAAGATACACCGCTTATTTTTCAGGCCGCCGATTTGAGTGCCAACGATAGCGATGTGGACAGTCCGGCGCTCAGCATCGCCGCAGTCTTGAATCCAACAAATGGCGCGGTGAATCTGTCGTCCGGAAGTATAACCTTTATGCCTGTCGCCAATTTTTCTGGCCCGGCTGGATTTGATTACATCGTCAGCGACGGCACATTGTCCGATACCGGGCATGTGACGGTGACGGTCACGCCGATTAACGACCCATCTGTGGACATAGCCCTAAGCGTCACGAGCATAGCCGAAAACCGTTCCAGCGGCGCGGGCATAGGCAAGTTGAGCACGACCGACCCGGACGCGGGGAATACCTTTATTTACAGTTTAGTCACGGGCACGGGCGGCACGGACAATGCCTCATTTACAATTATCGGAGACAGCCTGAAAACCGCGGCGGCGTTCAACTTTGAAGTCACGAGTTCCTACAGTGTGCGCATCCGCACGACCGACAACGGCGGCCTGACTTACGAAGAAGCCTTTACTATCAGCGTCACCAATGTCAACGAAAACCCGACCGACATCGCTCTGAGCGTGGCAACTATCGCCGAAAACCGTGCCAGCGGCGCGGGCATAGGCAAACTCACTTCCACCGACCCGGACGCGGGCAATACCTTTACTTACAGTTTAGTCACGGGCACGGGCAGCACGGACAATACCTCATTTACAATTGTCGGGGACAGCCTCAAAACGGCGGCGGCGTTCAATTTTGAAGTCAAGAGTTCCTACAGCGTGCGCATTCGCACGACCGACAACGGCGGCCTGACTTACGAAGAAGCCTTTACCATCAGTGTCACCAATGTCAACGAAAACCCGACCGACATCGCTCTGAGCGTGGCAACTATCGCCGAAAACCGTGCCAGCGGCGCGGGCATAGGCAAACTCACTTCCACCGACCCGGACGCGGGCAATACCTTTACTTACAGTTTAGTCACGGGCACGGGCAGCACGGACAATACCTCATTTACAATTGTCGGGGACAGCCTCAAAACGGCGGCGGCGTTCAACTTTGAAGTCACGAGTTCCTACAGCGTGCGCATCCGCACGACCGACAATGGCGGCCTGACATACGAAGAAGCCTTTACCGTCAGCGTCACCAATGTCAACGAAAGCCCGACCGACATCGCTCTGAGCGTGGCAAGTATCGCTGAAAATCAGATGGTTGGAACAAGCATTGGCGTATTGAACACAACCGATGAGGATGCCGGCGATACCCATGCCTACTCGCTGGCGGCGGGCTCCGGCGCAACCGACAATTCTGCTTTCAGTCTTACAGGCAACAATCTGAAAACTGCTGTAGTTTTTGATTTTGAAAGTAAGAATAGCTATAGTATTCGCGTTCGTACGACCGACGCCGGCGGTCTCGGTTACGAAGAAATATTTGCAATCGCCGTCACCAATGTCAATGAAGCGCCAATAATTGTCACCGTCCCCAACCAAACCGCCGCCGAAGGTCAATCTTTCAATCCAATCAGCCTGGACAGTTACGTTTCCGACGCGGATCATACCGACAATCAAATCATTTGGACGTATCGGGGTAATACGGTTTTAAGTGTCGGCATAACCAATCGCATCGCCACCATCACCCCGCCCAACGCGGATTGGAACGGGACGGAGACGATTTGGTTTAAGGCGACCGATCCGGGCGGTTTGTCGGACAGCGCCGCGGTCACGTTTACGGTCACGCCGGTCAACGACGCGCCGATTGCCGTCAATGACAACAAAACCACATTGGAAGACTTGCCACTGACCTTCCCGGCCACTGATCTCGTCGTCAATGACAGCGACATCGACGGTCCGGCGCTCAGCGTCATCAGCGTATCCAATGCCGTGAATGGCGCGGTCAGTCTGAACGCGGGCATCATCAGCTTTGCGCCAAATACCAACTTTTTCGGCCCGGCCGGATTTGACTATACCGTCAGCGACGGCGCATTGACCGCAAACGGGCAGGTAACGGTGACGGTCACGCCGGTCAACGACGCGCCGGCAGCCGCTGCGCAGAGCGTCACGACCAACGAAGATACGCCCAAAGCCATCACCCTGACCGCGACGGATGTAGATAATGCCACACTGACCTATACGCTTACCACCAGCCCGGCCAACGGCCAGTTATCCGGCGCAGCGCCAAATGTGACTTATACGCCCAACGCCAATTTCAACGGCCCGGACAGCTTTAGCTTTACGGCCAATGACGGCGCTGTGACCGCAAACGGACAGGTAACGATCACCGTCACGCCGGTCAACGACGCGCCGATAGCCGTCAATGACAGCAAAACTACGTTGGAGGATACGCCGCTAATCTTCCCGGTCGCGGATCTCCTGGCCAATGACACCGACATCGACGGTCCGGCGCTCAGCGTCATCAGCGTATCCAATGCCGTGAATGGCGCGGTAAGTCTGAACGCGGGCATCATCAACTTTACGCCGCTGGCCGACTTTTTTGGCGCTGCCGGTTTTGATTATGTCGTCAGTGACGGCGTTGCTACCGCTGTCGGGCATGTGACGGTAACGGTCACGCCCGGCCCCACCCCGGCGGAGTTGGACTCTTTAGCCTTGGTAGCGCTATACAACAGCACGGGCGGCCCCAACTGGACCCGCAAGGACAATTGGCTTGTGCCGGGCCAGCCTGTTTCCTCGTGGTATGGCATTACCGTAACTGACGGGCAGGTAATAGTAATCGATCTTCGCAATAATAACTTAATAGGAACGATCCCAAATCTGGATAATTTGACCAATTTGCAAGATATGTATCTATTTGAAAACCAATTGAGTGGCTCGATCCCCAAATTCAATCAGCCTAATTTGCGTACCCTTTGGCTTTATGACAATCGACTAAGCGGTTCGATCCCCAAATTCAATCAGCCAAATTTATTATCGCTCTATCTATATTCCAACCAATTGAGCGATTCTATCCCCAACTTTAACTTGCCCAATTTACAAGGCCTCATTCTAACTTCCAATCAATTAAGCGGTTCGATTCCCAACTTCAACCTACCTAATTTGCAACTCCTTGGTTTGAATCACAACCAGTTGAGCGGTTCGATTCCCAACTTCAACCTGCCCAGTTTGCGGCGGCTTGTGCTGAACTTCAACCTACTGAGCGGTTCAATCCCCAACTTCAATCTGCCCAATCTGCAAGCTCTCTATCTAGATCACAGTTCCTTGAGCGGTTCCATCCCTAACTTCAATCTCCCCAATTTGCAAGAGCTCTGGCTCGATCATAGTTCGTTGAGCGGATCAATTCCAAATTTTAACCTACCAAATTTGATTTATTTAAATTTGTGTAACAATCAACTAAGCGGATCGATCCCCAATTTCAACCTGCCTGACTTACAATCGCTTTTTTTATGCGATAATCAATTGACCGGGTTCATTCCCGATTTCAATCTGCCCAATTTGCAACAACTTTTGTTATATGCCAACCAACTGAGCGGCACAATCCCCGCCTTCAATTTGCCCAATTTGCAAGAGCTTTGGCTGCAAAGCAACCAACTCAGCGGGATAAATCCAAACTTCAGTACGCCGGATTTGCGGCGCGTTAATCTGTCCTATAATCAATTAGCCGCAGACGATTGCCCGGCCATTGATCAGTTGCGCGGTCTGGTCAAGGAAACATTCACCCACAGTCCGCAATCCACCAGCTTTGACTTTGACCGTGATTGTCCGGTTGTGCTCAACTTCCACCCCATTCAAGCCGCGGTCATGGAAGGCGCGACCGTCGGCATCAAAGTCACTTGCTCGCGTCCGATAACCGGTTCGGCGCAAGTCGCTCTCACGACCGGCGCGGCGGCGGACTTTGACCCGGCCTATATCACTCAAACGCTGTCATTTACGCAAACCGATACGGCCACGCTGCGCCTGCGCCTATCGGATAACAACGCGGCAGAAGGCCCGCGCAGCCTGACTTTCGGCCTGCAAAACCCTTCCACAAGCTCAGGACAGGCCGCCATCGGCGACAGCGCCGTCTTTCACCTGACGATCCTGGACAACGATACCAACTACCTGGCTTTTACCGATAGCGCCGGTCAAATCATCTTTCTGGCCCACAACGATTCCGGCCGGGCCGTTTTTCAGACCATTGCCGTGCCGGATGGCGGCAATTCCAGCCCGGACTGGTTTGTAGAGCCGCGCACGGGCATCATCAGCCTGATTTATGTTCATCAAGGCGCGGATGCGGATATTTACCGGGTGCGCTCCACCGACGGCGGGCGGA
>CAYOLL010000174.1:0-12459 GCA_964404765.1 uncultured Gemmatimonadota bacterium
CGAAGGCCCGGTCAAGGTGTTCGGCTTAGCCAAATTGGATCGCCTGACCCGCACCAAGAAGGGCGAGCGCATGGCCTACGCCCTGCTGTCCGACTTGACCGGCACGGTGCAGTTGATTCTGTTCCCGGACAAGTTCCGGCGTTTTCAGGACATGCTCAGCCAGGAGATTCCGCTCTTGGTCAGCGGGACATTGGATCACGGCGATGAGGATGAGAGTGAGACGGTAGTGGTGGGGAATTTGGAAGTTTTGCGGGAAGATTGACTTTTTGCATCAACAAAAAAACCTTGCAAATTTATTACGTTCGCAAGGTCTTTTGAATTATTAGCGGCAGGCATTGTATCATTCGATTTCAGAAATATCGTCCCACGTTCTGTGCCGTATGGCTTCCAATTCCTCGCTGGTCCAACCCATGACCTCGCGCAGAAACGTGCCCGAAATTTTGACGACGACATGACGGCGGAGTTCCACGGTTGTTTCATCCTGGGCGGACAGGTCTTTATCTTCGCTGACGATGTAATCCACGCCGGCTTTGATGGCGGCTAAAGCAACGGGCACATCGGAAAAGTCGCGAACAAGATTTTTATGCGCGTCAATTTCCTCTTCTATCGGATCAACGGCAAGCTCGTAATCAACCTCTGCCAAAAAGCTCTCGAAACGACTCAAATAGGTTGCGAAACGCCCGCTCAAATGCCGCCGCGCTTCCTTGATCACTCTGGGTGAAATAACCACTCGAAAGTCACCTTTCAGCGCGTGCTGCAGAATTTCGTATGGCCAGCGTGGAAACGCGCTTCCTTCCAACAAAATATTGGTATCAAGAAATATCCGAAGTTTTTTAGCCGCGTTTTCCATACGTCTCCGCAAACAATTCCTGGCGGGTCTTTTTTACATCTGCCAAAAATTCTTCTTCGCTGATTCCCTGTCGTTCAACTTCCCGGCCAAATTCCCGGGCAAACGCGTGAAACGCCGCCTGACTTCGATATCGTCGCAATTCTTCATATTCCTCCGCCGGGATGAACACAACGGCCGGAGGTTTTGGGTGGGATCGGCGGTCTTCATCCTCGACTAAATATTGCACAAAATCATAGACCATTCCCAGCTTATCTACCGACAACTTTTGGATGGCATCCATGATTTGGGGAATCTGAACGGCTTGCATATTAGCTCCTTTTACCGGATGAAAATCGGCATCTTTGTGCGACATGAGGATCGTGCGCTGATAAAAACAGACCTTGCGCCATTTGTCACAAGGTCTAATATCGAAAATCCGGCGGGAAAAGTCAAGGCTGAAATGGATTATCTCCCGTACAATTTCCGGCGCTTCAGGACATGCTGAGCCAGGAGATTCCGCTGTTGGTCAGCGGCGCATTGGAGAACGGCGATGAGGATGAGAGCGAGACGGTTGTGGTGGGGAATGTTGAGGTTGTGCGGGAAACTTGCCAATAACAGCGTGGGACGGAATGGGTATGGCAACGTGACAGAGGCGTTGTTTTAGTTCCAAATAACATTCAGTCCGTGCGCGCGATAGGAAGGGAAGTTTTTGTCTTTGGAAATCAAAGGGATGCGCTGGCGAATGGCCTGCCAAATAATCAAACGGTCAAACGGGTCCTTGTGCTTGCCCAAAGGCAGCTTGTAAAACGTCGCGGCGTCTTCACTGGCTAACGGTAGGACGGCGAATCCAAGCTGACGGGTGTAATCCGGCAGTTCATCCGGCAATAGGCCGAACAATTCCAGCTTCCCCAACGCGTATTTGAGTGATACTTCCCAATACGTAATGGCGCTGACCATAACATCATTTTCCGGATTAGCGAGGATATCGGAAGCTGTTTTTGAAAGTTTGTCATTATCAAGCAACGACCAGAGAAAGGTGTGCGTATCCAGCAGAAATTTCATAACCCCAAAAACTCCTCGTCGGTCATTTTAAAATTGCGTTTGATTTTGTAGCTGGCCTTGCCTTTTAACAAACCTAAGGGCCGCGGGCTTTTCCGCTCAAAGATTGTATAGGGCATGATGACGGCGATTTTTTCAGCGCTCTTTTCGTTTTGCACAATGACGGATTCGCCCTTTTGGATCAGTTCCAATATGTGAGCCCATTGGGGAATAATTTCATTACGCATGACAGCAACCATATCAGACCTCTTTTGCTTGAGAAATGCAATCACAACCCATTCAATATGGAAAATCATCCCCCAAAAGTCAAGCGGCAAGTTCAATATGTAGCCAAACAAGTTTCAGAGCCCTTCGACATGCTCAGGACAAGCTTTCAGGACTTGCTGAGCCAGGAGATTCCGCTGTTGGTCAGCGGGACGTTGGATCATGGGGATGAGGATGAGAGTGAGACGGTTGTGGTGGCGGGGGTGGAGGTTCTAAGTGAAAATTAACGTAATTGCGATAACACGGGTTAAATTTATTTATTGCAGTTTTCCATCATGCACATAGTTTTTTAATCAGATGCGCGATTGTTTTGTTTTCAAGATTTGCCATTATTGGAGAAACATTATCACGGTTCTCTTTCCAATGCAGCCCATCATTATAGATTATGCAAAGGAGATAATAATATTCCGGGACGGTTACACCGGAGTTTTCCGCATATTCAAGTTTTTCTTTTGTTTTGTGCCAGTTATTCAAAAATTCATGCTTTTGAGCCGAAGATAACAATTGATCATATATTTTTTTCTCAACACTCTTGCGAACCGCACAGCAAACTGCAAAAGGGTCGTAACCGACCTGATCCGTTAGATACTTTTCCAATTCTTGGTTGATAAACTTGTCAAAGTTGTCAGATTCACCCCAAGTTTCTTTTAACCCCAGTGTTCTAAATTGACTGCGTTTACAAATCTGAGAAGTGTGATAATGAAGCAGATACCGTGAAACATCATCTTTGATAGACGATTCTTCTCTCTTCTGCAAAAGCTTAACAAGATTTGTATCCGGCGAAACATTGCGTTGGTTAAGAAAATAACATTTCTGTTTGCTGAACGTAAAATTTTTGAAGTAATAAGGATTCAAATGCGTAAAAATAAGGGGATACATCTTCTTGTTTTCTCTACGATAGTCTTCTATAAACTCTGTTATATAATATTGTACCGCAACAAGATTGGCCTCATCCAAATAATCAAAAATTTCATCAATTATTAGTATACTGTTCTGTTTTTTGAGCTTCCTGCGTGCTTTATGTAGAAGGGAAACAAAGGAGAGGATATCCCTTTGGCCATTTGAAATATAATGAACATTTGGGAACTCAACAATTAAACTACCGTTCCGTTCTTTGGGAGAAAAATTGCACCATGAAGAATTGAACGCTGTAAATACTGATTTGTATTGTTCCATCTCAAGTATATAATGGCTATATTTACAAGCTTGTTTGAAAGCTGTTTTGTCTTGAACATACAAATCCGCTATTTGAAGAGCAGCAAGATAGTTATCTGCCGGGGATGTTATGTTCTGTGTGTTGATGGTTGATAAAAGATCAGCGATTGCGCGTAATGGCTCGACTTCAATTAAACTATTTATTGTACCGGTATTCACCATCCACTCAAGAAGCATGGCTCTTTGGCCGTTTTGACCATTTACAATGCCTTTAAATTGTTCAATTTTGTGTTGATATCTAATGCCCGATATTTTATCAAGAGTTACATATAAGTCGCTAAGTTTATCGATTAATAACCTGTTATCAAAGAACCCATCTATATTAGGAAGCACTTTTCCATTTGCGCCAAACCGTTGCTTCTGTTTATTATAAGAGTAATCAAAGCTCTTCCTTTCAGGAACATTGTCAATCAGAATAATAGGCTCTATCATCATAGATGCGCTAACATTAGTACGTCCATTAAAATGTCTTCCAATTCCTTTTGCCTTAACTTGGTTGTTAATTACAAAATAATCAAAATATTCACAAATTTGATTTGTAGTGCTGTTAGCTTCTAAAGATACAGTGTTTGCATTCTCATCAATGCATTTCACAATTATTTTCGGAAGTTTGGTTGAATCACCTTTATGCAGATGATTATCATGCAAAGCGATTCTATTTTGTTGCAGCGAAGCAAAAGCCGCGGCAATAGAACTTTTTCCAAACCCATTCGGGGCGACTAATAAACTAGGTTTGTTTGGAATAATATCAAGATTAAAGATCTTACTATCTATTCCCTTTATATTCTCAATTGTGATAGTCTTAATCATTCTTACTTGGCTCTTTTCGTGAAATCACAGATCAGTTTAAACTTGCAGTAATATATTGCAACTGCTACCAGATAAAGTCATAATTACGAGTTCGTGATTCACCACAAAGGCATATCTCGATGATAGTGCCATGCCCCTCACCTCCCGGCCCGCAGATATCAGTTCTTTTCTTTTCTATAAAATTATGGGCATCAAACTCTTCTTTTTGACAATGATTGCACACTCTATAATGTGATTCGGGCGTTCTTTCCCATTCGCTCCACATATGAAAACCAATGTGGCATAAAAAAGGTTTATTCATTTGTATTACCTCAAGGAGTGTTCGGACGTTCAATTCGCCACCAATACGTCTAATATCCAAAGAATCGGTTTCAAAAAGTCAAACCGGAAACTCATCCTCTGCTTGGACAAGTTCCGTTGCTTCGGGAATTGTTTAGCCAAAGCTCATATGAGCTTTGTAATACGTAAAAAACACGCCAAAAGTTTACCGCTTTTGTGGCGGGCTGTCAATGGTTTTTTGTCCGGGGTCGGGCTAAATTTTGCTCGTCTCCAAAACTAAAACTCATTTCGGCTCGGCCAACGACGCGGCAAGTTCTTTGATCTGGTTAGCGCTTAAACCGGTCACTTCGGCAATTTGCTCAAATGATAAGATGCCCTTGCTTAACAAGTTCAGCGCGATGCTGTTCGCCCTTTTTTCCTCGCCTTCCAGAATGGCCGATTCAATCGCGTCTTTTTCGCTGCGGCGGTTTTGCAAGAAACGATCATAAGCTTTGCGTTGTTCAGGTGTCATTTTGAGCAGGTCTAATTTTTCTTTGGCCTTTTGAATATTTTTGGACTTAAACTCCGGCCTGATCTCCGAGTTTTTGAAGAAGTAAACCCACTCGTCAATGTCCTTGCGGATTTGATTGTGAAAGCGCTCTACTTCAATCAGGTAATATTCCGGGAAAATATTGTAACTCGTCTTGACCCCATCGCCCAGAACCGCATCCTTTTTGCGAACTCGAAACTCCAATTTCTTATGATCGTTAAAGCCGTAAAAATCGGTCTCGCCACGATAAATGTAATCGGTTTCGCCCTCGCCCAAAAGGAAATACAAAATGTTGATTGAGATCACTTTTTTCACGTTTTCAAAGTCATCGCCTGAAGCGATATGCTCCACAATCACTTTGGAACTGCCATATAAAAGCCTCTGCAGGTAATGAATCTCGCGGTCATTCTGCACTTCGATAATGAAGATTTCGCCGCGCTCATCCTGAACTTTCAAATCCACCCGATTGAATTTGTCGCTTTCGTATTGCTGATTGCCTTCGCTTTCCAGCAGCGACAGTATTTTGATGTCCTTTTCCAGCAACGTGCTCAGAAAGCCTTCCAGCACATCGTAGTTGGCCTTATCGCGCAGGATGTTCTTGATGGCCCAATCAAAGCTGACTAAGGTTCGGGTTTCGCTCATGGTTTATCTCCGCAAAATCGCAAAATTACATTTTGCGCTCGGTGTATCTGTTCAACAAGACGCACATAAACACGCCAGAAGTTTATCGCTTTTGTGGCGGAATGTCAAGTAAAAGTCAAGCTACAGATTCATCATTTTTCTGGCTGAGTTCCGGTGTCGTCGCTTGACTCTCGCCGTTCGGTTTGCGTCGTCGGCCTACCGCTTTAACGCCGCGCAGGTTGCGGTAGGCGGCGTCAAATTCCGGGTGTTTGGGCGCTAAAATCTTCAGCAGCGGGTCCATTTCCTGCTTGAGCAGGGTATCGGCCTGGCGGAACAAGTCGGTCAGGGTCAGGCGGGCGGTTACGCGCTTGGCGACGGCGCTTTCCTTGCCGGTTTGGGCATTCTGGTAGGCGTCCGTCCGCGTTTTCAATTCACTGGTATGGGCTTCGCTAATGCCATAGGCGGTCAGGTCAGCCATAAGCTCCAGCGCGGTCTTATGACAATTAGACGCCACCGAAACCAACTCCGTGTCGCGCAATCGATCTAAGCCGGTTTTGGAGAGTTTCATCTGCTCGCGCAAAGAATTATCCCCTTTGCTCAAGGCATATACGGACAAGGCCGCCGCCACCGGAATAATGGTCTCAATCAACCGAACTTTGGCTTGTTCTTTGGTCATGGTTTTCCCGGCCGCCACCTTATTGCGGGCAATATCCTTGCGTCGGATTTCCTGAATCTGCTCGTCCAACCGCTGAATCACGGCGGCGATGGCCGGAACTTCGTCGGTAATCGTCTTATATTCTTTCAGAAAGGTCAACAAACCTTCATACATGCTAAACTTATTCTCTTGAATATTATTCATCTTATTTCTCCTTTGCGGTACGTGACGATGAAATTAATAAAAAGTATTTTGCTTTACTACACACGTATATACTATATGATGAAAATTGCATTGTCAAAGTAAAAAAGTTTAATGCTTGTATAAAAAACTTTTGCGCTTTATTTAAAAGCTACAATGTTTTATTATGCTATAACCTACTACTGATTAAAATATAAATTGTTTTGTAATAAAAACTTTATGAAATTGACGATGCACGTATTGAATTTATAAAAAATGTTTGTGCTTTTGCAGAAAAATATTTTTCAGGAGAGTAAAAACATTATGCTTGTTTGATCATCTCACGAAAAGTATCTGAGCAGGGCTTGGAAAGTTAACGCGCAACTCTTGTTCCAAAATTCTATTTGGGAACACACTTGCCTGTGAAACTTAGTTTCACAACCCGTTGATTTAATTGGAGATATAAGATCGAACGGGAAACAGAGTTTCCAGGGCAAGTCCGTTCCCAATCTGAGATTGGGAACGAGGTTCGTCGCCCGAAACCCAATTTTGACGGGCGTCGCCAAAATAACCTTCCAATTCCTGTCTGAATATTAACTTGTATCAACAAAACGGCTCGTCTATCTGTCAACAAAAAAGACCCCGCAAATGCACGTTCGCAAGGTCTTTCATCCACTTTCAATCTGCAAAAAATTAAAGCGTTTTGCCGTCTATTTCAAGCATGTCATCTTACCGATTCTCGTTTTTTTCAAGAGTTGTGCGTTGTAAATGTCTGCGAAGTTTATCGTCAAACGTCAGTACATCCTGATGCTCGACTATATGATATGCCCACAGGAGCGCGTCAACAATATCAAACTTCGTCATAGCATAACATTCGAGCGCCTTCAGAAAGACATCCGGTTTTTCGACTGTAATCAACGACTCAGTGACCAATTCGCTTAGATCCCGGTGAATCTGCGCTCTGTCAACGCTATACACTTTTTGCAAGACATAGACAACTTCACACGCCGCTTCAATAGGAAGTGTGACAGACTGATGTTCAAGGATGTCAGCCGCGTTAGCGGACAGTTCTTCATTGTCATCCAAAAGATACCGCAGGACAATATTCGCATCAATGATGGCCATATTTCTCCCTTACGGCATCTTGCCAGGCCTCTTTTTCGCGGAGGACTAAAGAGGGATTTGCATAGAGACGCAAACGCCCGCGTAAACTTTTTTTTCCGGGAGAAGACGGCGCTTTGTCTTCAGTCAGATTTGTCAAAAACCGATAGGCGATAGCCAGCTTTTGCGCCGGAATCTTTTTCACCAACTTTTGAACTTGGGTATAAGTAACCGTTATCATTTGGCCTCCATTTTGTGCAGTGACAATGATCCATGGCATAGCATAGTCTTTTACAAAAAACCTGTCAAATGCCGCCGCGGCTAATATTCATCTGCAAATTCTCCGGCTTGCCATTCCTGACGATCTGCGCTTTATTCGTAATGAACGACCATTTGCTGCGCTTGTTCGGCTAAAATGCGGCGGCGTTCGTTTAAAGGAAGACACATAAATTTAACTTGCGGCGACAGCGATTCTATTTTCGTATCGACAGTACATTCCGGGGCCATCAATTTTGCCGTTTCCGCCAGACGCTGTTTCCTTTGGGTGGCGTCCGGTTTTCGCAAGGCTTCAAGGATAGCATTGTTCACAAACTGCTCAAAGTTTTCAATTGAACGGATATAATCGCTCAAATAATCGGGAATGTTAATGGTCAGTTGGTATTGCATATTTTTCTCGTTTTAGCCAGGCTAACGCTGCTTTTATTTTATCGTCTACGTCAAAAGTTTACCGCTTTTGCGGCGGGCTGTCAATGGCTTTTTGTCGGCTGGTAAAAATTTTGAAGGCCCGGTCAAGGTGTTCGGCTTAGCCAAATTGGAGCGCATGCCTACGCACAGCTGTCCGACCTGACCGGCACAGTGCAATTGATCTTGTTCCCGGACAAGTTCCGGCGTTTTCAGGATATGCTCAGCCAGGAGATTCCGCTCTTGGTCAGCGGGACATTGGATCATGGGGATGAAGATGAGAGCGAGACGGTTGTGGTGACGGGGGTGGAGGTAATGCGCGAAACTTACCATAATGGCACGGGTGAAATGGGTATAGCGACGTGATGATGGATTTTGAAATATATACAATTCGGTTGAAAATAACCCCAAACTGACTATATTTACAAAGGATATGTGTTAAAGCGATGCCGTGAAACAAAAAATGGAGGTGTGCTATGCGCTTTCTGGATGTGCGAACCGATTACGCCTTTAAAAAGGTATTTGGCTCCGAGGAATCGAAGCCGATTTTGATTAGTTTTCTGAATGGGATGATTGACTTTGCCGATGGCAACAGGATTATTGACCTGACCATCGTTGATCCGTATCAGATTCCGCTGATCAAGGGCATGAAAGACTCGTATGTAGATGTAAAGGCGATTCTGTCTTCCGGCGGGCGGGTCATTATCGAGATGCAAGTGCTCAATTATGAGGGGCTGGAAAAGCGCATTTTGTATAACGCGGCCAAAGCGTACTCAACCCAGTTAATGAAAGCGGGAGAGTATCATACCCTTGAACCGATTATCGCCATTACCATTACGGATTTTATGATGTTTCCCGATATTCAGCCAGCGATCACCTATTTCAAGCTATGCGAGAAAGAGAACTTGCTGACGTATGGCGACGACATTGAGTTGATTTTTGCCGAACTGCCAAAATTTACCAAAACCGAAGCCGAATTACAAACGATCACCGACAAATGGCTTTATTTTGTCAAAAACGCAGGCAGCCTGGAATATGTGCCGGCGGCGATGGCAGAACCAGAACTGCGACAGGCATTTGAGATTGCCAATACCGCCGGATTGAGCGAGGCAGAATTGGAAGAACAATTTAGGCGGCGCGATTTCATTATGGTGCAAAAGGGCATTGAACGAACCCATCAAAGGCAGATGGAAAAGATTCGCCAGGAGCTCAAGCAGGCTCAGCAAGAGACTCAACAGGCCCGGCAAGAAGGCATTGAAGTGACCGCCCGAAAGATGAAAGCCAAAGGGTTGGATATCGTGGTGATTTCTGAAGTAACCGGCCTGACCCGCGAAGTGATAGAGACATTATGATGAATACAGCGTTTTCAGGAGTTGCTGAGCCAGGAGATTCCGCTGTTGGTAAGCGGGATATTGGATCACGGGGACGAGGATGAGAGTGAGACAGTGGTGGTGGCGGGAGTGGAAGTGCTGCTGGAAGGGTGATGGGTTTGTGAGGCAATAAAATAGACCTTGGCACGTTCAGCCGAAAGCCGCAGACCGGGCAATTGAACTAGCCGCTGAAGAAGCGGTCAAATTCCGCCGTGTTTTGGCTGTCGGCCAGAATCTGTTTGTAAATACTGACATCAATCACCAGCGTCACCTGTGGAACCACTTTTTTCAGCCAAATCCAGCATCCGGTCGCGGAAGATGTTCCAAAAAATTTCGTTGTTCAGATTGACAATCATTTGATCGCTGAACTGATGCCATATTTTATACAAATGATGGCTTTCCAAACCAAACCGATCCAAAATTTGCCGTAAATTATGGTAGCCAAACAATTCGCCCAACATCAGCAGATTAAACAGCCGATGCAGCTTTTTCAAATCGCTTTTGGAAAGGGAACGCGAAGTCAACTGCGAAAGCAATTGCCAGCTTTCCGTAAAATGACCTTTGGGAAAATTTTTCAACGGCTTTATGCAAAACTTGATAATTTTTTTTGGGGGGGGCTTGAAATGCGGAAATTATTTAGTACACGTTCCTAATCTTACAAATTGAGGACAAATTAAAAAAAGAAGGCTTTTTCATAAATGACATAAATAAATGAAAGACGTCAGACATATTTAGATTATGTCTGTCGAAACGGCTACTCGCTTTCCAATCGCCCAATGCGCTGCAACGCGATTTTGATACGCTCAAAGCTCTTTTCGATTTTGTTATCCAGACCGACCGAAATGCGAATTAGACCATCGCTCAGCCCCATACTTGCGCGTTCCTCCGGCGGAATTTCGGACGATGTGCTGTGACCGGGCGAGCTAAAAAGTGTCTTAAAATAACCCAGACTGACCGCCAGATAGCCCACCTTTTCCTCCTGCATCACCGTCATTAAGCGGTTGGCGGTCTGGCTGTCACCCAAATCGACAGCCAACATTCCGCTGTAACCGTAACCCGGATTGCGCAGTTGATCCATCAGCTCATTCTGCGGATGTGACGGCAAACCGGGATAGTAAACCCGAAAGCCCAAATCTTCAAAGCCTTTGGCCAGAAACATGGCGTTTTCACCATGTTTTTTCATGCGGATGTGCAGCGAGTGCATGTTTTTGAGGATGCTGGCCGCCCGAAAGCTGTCCAACACCGGCCCCAGCAGCATGGACGCCCCGCAGTTAATGTCCGTCAACTTGTGGATAAATTCATGGGTCGAGCAAATACAGCCCGCTACGCAATCGCTGGTGCCGTTGATGAACTTGGTCAGGCTGTGCACAACCACGTCCGCGCCTTGCCGGGCCGGCGAAAGCACCATCGGACTGAAAGTGTTATCAACCACAACCTTTAAACCGTGCGTCCTGGCGATTTGGCTCAGGGTCGGAATATCGGAAACTTCCAACAGCGGATTACTGATGGACTCGCAATAAATGACCCGCGTCCGTTCGTTAATCGCTTTCCGGACGGCCTCCGGATTTTTAATATCCACAAAACGCACTTTAATGCCCAGTTTCGGCAGAAAGTTTTTGAAGAGCGCATAGGTGCCGCCGTAGATGGTTCTCCCGGAAATTATTTCATCGCCGGTGTTGCAAAGCTGCAGCAGTGCGCAACTGACGGCTGACATGCCGGACGCGGAAACCTGACAGGCTTCGCAATCTTCCATGCGAGCCAGAGCCCCGGCCAGATATTTATTGGTTGGATTCCAATGGCGCGAATACAGGAAACAGCCTTCGATTTCATGCTCAAAAAGTTCCTGCATTTTTTCCGGACTCATGAAGGTGTAGGTGGATGAGTCTTCAATGGATGGGTTAACCCCGCCAAACTCGCCAAAGACCAGGTAATCCTGCACGCCGCTGCTGGGATCGAACGACATAATTGCCTCACTTTCCGATAAAATGCAGTTGTGCACATGTTTAAATGTTAATCAAGCCAAGATGTGCCGTTATGACCTGAAATCGTTTATTTTGTTCCAGACTAAAACATCCGTTTATTTAAGGGTCGTAGCTTTGTAAATGCCATTCCACTCACAAGAAACTCAGTGCAGGTGTCATTCAGGCGGAATCTATTCAATCGGCTTGGGATGAAGCTTGGGAATAGATGCTTCCAGCATGACGTCGTGTGCGTCGGAGAGTTTCTTGGATACATTCAGAGCCACACGCGGCTCTTGGCAACTACTAAGCGTCTAAAGCAGGATAAATTTCAGTTAGAAGTGGTGTTTTTTGTTGTATTTTTGGCTGAAATGTCTATAATAATAGACATTCATGTCCACAATTTAGAATATAAAGCTCATCCGCAGGGTAATACGTATGCCTATAAAAAGTTACATGATTTATCCGGCAGAAGGCCGACGCCGGGAATTAGTCTCCGTTTTAACC
Source organism: uncultured Gemmatimonadota bacterium (assembly GCA_964404765.1). GTDB lineage: Bacteria > 4572-55 > 4572-55 > 4572-55 > 4572-55 > CAYOLL01. The sequence goes on from CAYOLL010000174.1 coordinate 12,059, forward strand.
GATTTGCCGGGTTGTGAAGTTATTCCGGCTGAAAACAAAGATGTTATCATCTTAGTGACGGACACGCCGGATGCCAAAGCCGATGAAGCGCTGGAAAATCGGCTCAGGAATCTTAAGGATTTGCAGTTTTTGGCTCTGGTCGCCGGTTATGAGGAATCCCAAACTGAGTCGTAAAATATATAACAAATTATGGACGAAAAGAAAAAAAAACGCCTCGAATCCCATGGTTGGAAAGTGGGCACCGTCGATGAGTTTCTTAATTTGTCACCGCAAGAGTCGGCGTTGATTGAGATTAAATTGGCGCTAGCACTCGTGGCTGGGTTTAAAAATGACAATTCTCTCCAAAATGTACTAGTCAACGACCTTTAGAACACTTTTTTGAACTTCATAACTAGTGTGGT
>CAYOLL010000175.1:0-12351 GCA_964404765.1 uncultured Gemmatimonadota bacterium
TAATTTAAAACAAATCAAGCGGTTGCGTCGTTTGCGTCTCTTGCGTTTATGAATTATTCAGGTGATAAACTCTGCGAAATTTTTGCGGTAAAGATTCTCGCGGGTAATGTGCGTGTTTGGGAATAATTTTATAGCGCTATGACGCCCACATCATCGCGGACAGATAGCCAACCACCCGGCTGTGATCGCCGCTGACATCGCCGGAATTGGCGTAGTTCAGAACTTGCGCCTGTGTTGCGCCAAATGCTTTGGCAACGGTCATTACTGTGGCAATCGGACCGGCCCCACAAGCTTCGCAGCTTCCGTGTTGAATAGCCTGCCAAAATCCGGCCACATCAAAAGCATTGACCTGCTCAGCCACAATGGTATCCATCCGCCGGGCGGTTTTATCGTCGTAAAAGTGGGATAAATCACTGCTGGCCACCAGCAGAACATCTTTATCGGCGGCAACCTGAGCGATGCACCGGGCCAGACGTTGCCAGTTTTCCGGCGTTTGCTCACCCATGACAATGGGTATCAGCTTAAAATCACCCAACCGTTCCTGTAAAAACGGTAGTTCAACTTCAATTGAATGCTCGCGGGTGTGCGCGCTCGGTTTGTAGATAATGGATGTGTCCAGCGCTTTAAGCTGCTGAATCATATCCCGCTCCAGGGCTACCACGCCCAACGGCGTCTGATAACCACCCAAATCATAAATTGAACAACCTGCAAAACCTACATAATGACTTGGCCCAATGACGAACACCGTTTCAAACTGATTCTTCTCGAGCATATTAAATGCGTGCGCCGCAACGGATCCGGAATAGTAATAGCCGGCGTGTGGCGCAATCAAACCGACAAGTTTGCCGGAAGGCTTTTTTGATGGCGTTTTGGCAAAAAAATCTTTCAATTGGTTATGCAGTTTTTTAGAATCAGCGGCATAAAATGTTCCGGCGACGGCCGGCGGTCGAATAATCTCTGACATAGATCACCTCGACATGTTACAAAAAGCGGTTAATCTCAGCCGGAATATCGTCCAATGCCGCCACGATATCAACACAGCCGGTTTTAATAGCTGCGCCCGGCATGCCAAAAACGACACTGGTTTGCTCGTCTTGCACAATGATGTGCGCCCCGGCCTCTTTAATCGACCTGCAACCATCGGCCCCGTCAGACCCCATACCCGTCAAAACCACGCAAATCGTTTTTGACAGTGACAGCTTGGCAATCGAGCGCAGGGTTACGTTAAGCGCCGGTTTAACCCCATGCTCTTTGGGGCCATCGTCAAAATAAACAGTGAGCCGAGTTTCATTCCGATTTAAAAGCAAATGGCGACCCGCCGGGGCGACCAACCCATTGCCGGCCGAAAGAATATCGCCCTCCTCCGCCTCATGAAAATGAACGGGCGAAAGCTGATCCAGCCGCTTGGCAAATTGACTTGTAAAACCAATGGGCATGTGCTGTACGACCAAAAAAGAGGCGTTGTACGCCGCCTTTGGCAGATGTTCGATCACATGCGCGACAGCCCGTGGCCCGCCCGTGGAAGCGCCGATAATGACTAAGGGAGCATCCAAGTAGGTCGATCTGGGCGCAGGGGTTAGCTGTTGATGTTCTTCGTGCGGGGCCATCAACACCGGCAGTTTCTTCAAGTCAACATGCACTGCCATTTGCAGTTTGGCAATCAACTCATCCTTAACCGTGCGCATGTTAAGTGAAATCGGGCCGGCCGGTTTCGCCACAAAATCGACTGCGCCAAAATCCAGCGCCTTCATCGTCAATTCCTGGCTTTTGCCGATCAAGCCGCTGACCACTACGACCGGCGTCGGGCACTCGCTCATAATATAGCCCAGCGCCGATAAACCATCGAGGCGCGGCATTTCCAGATCGAGCGTTACGACGTCCGGCTGCAATAAGTGCACTTTTTCTATGGCGTCATAACCATCCCTGGCGACGCCCACGATCAAAAAACCGGGATGTTCTTCGATCAAATTGCTAATAAGCGTCCGCATAAACAGCGAATCATCCACTACCAAAACTTTGATCGGTTTTTGATACTCGGCCATATCTTTTTCCTGATTCAAAAAGCGATTGACAAAAAAATAAGGATTCTAAGCCATTGGTGTAATATATTAAGCCGATGTCGTAATGCAATAGGATTTCATGCGAATCTATTAATGATGCGCCATTTTAACCGTACCTTGCGTATTCTGCAAAGTGTTCGATGAGGGTATATGCCAAAAGCCGCTTATGAAATTAAGCTGCCCGCATTTGAAGGGCCGCTGGATTTGCTGCTCTATTTGATTCAAAAAGATAAAGTGGATATTTATGATATTCCTATCGCCCGCATCACGGATGAGTTTTTAAAGTATCTGGAGCTAATGACGGAGCTGGATTTAAATGTTGCCAGCGAATTCATCGATATGGCTTCCACGCTGTTGCGCATCAAAGTGCAAATGCTTTTGCCGTCTCGTCAAAGTGAAGAAGGCGCCATTGAAGACCCGCGCGATGAGTTGGTGCATCAGCTCATTGAATATCAAAAAATGCGTGAGGCCGCGCTGCATCTGTCATCACGCGAGGAGTCCAAAAGTCGGCAATACGGCCGGTCGCCCGGACTTCTGCCGGAACCTGTGGAGCCCGAACAAACCTGGGAGGCGTCATTATTCGATCTGTTCAGCTCGTTTTTAGAAATCAAAGACCGCCTGCAGCAGACCGAAAAACATCATTTGGTGGAAAAGAAAGAAGTGACCATTGAAGAAAAGATGGCCATGATTATGACGGCGTTAGAGTTTCAAAAACGATTTCTTTTTTTTGACCTGTTCAAATTACAGGAAAGCCGCATTTCCATCATTGTCACTTTTATGGCGGTGTTGGAGTTGTTGCGCTTGCGACAAATTCGGGTAAGGCAACACACCCTATTTAGCGATATTTGGATATATTTGGCCAGTAGTGAGCCACATCCGGAAGAGCAAATCACAGCGTCGGAAGAGCAAATCACAGCGCCGGAGGAGCCCACACAAACATCTCTACCTATAAAATAGCACAGTGTAGACGATATTTTAGCAGGAGTTGCGATTTTTACTTGAAAAAATACGGGATACGGTTGTATATTTTAGCCAGGCAAACTGAAGTTTGCTACTGCGGCGTCGTTTACCAGCGTTCTGTTTTTTTTGAAAAAAGTTAAATCTAAATAAAAGGAGCGTCGATATGGAAGGCCAGCACGAATCGCGGTATCATTCCCGCTTTGAATCGGTTCATCTCGTACAGTTTACACATTTCGACGAGACTTTTAGAAAAGACATTGAGGATATGGGGCGGACGCTGGATATCAGCGAGGGCGGTATTATGCTGGAATGCAAGCAGACGCTGCCAGCAGGCACCCAAGTTGAATTGAATATTGCCATTGACGAAAAAATTATCACCGTGCGAGGTGAGATTGTCCATGTCATGCCGGCGCAGGGAACACGGGTGGACATCGGCGTCAAATTTACGCTGATCACCAAAAAAGACAAACAGTTAATCAATGATTTCGTATCCAGCCTGGAAAATCGGCCAACGATCTTATCGCATGTTTTATAAAATTACTCCCAAACATTTGCGTTGTGCACGAAAATGTTGAGGAAATGTAGTGCGATTTGCCTAAATCGCACTACCCGCGCGAATAAGGCGATTCGCGCTACAGTTGCGGTTTGCCGCAAAAAGGCGATAATGCCAAAAGCACAACGTACACCTTAAAATCTGCCGACTTCTCCCCTCCTGCGCCTGATCCGATCACTGAAACCCTTACCCATAGCAAAGATGCGTTTTTCTTAGCTCTTCGGGAGCATAGGCAGTTCATTCACTTTGGCCGCAAATCGCACATCGCGCACAGTCACCTGATTGCCGGCGTCATGGGTGTTCAACTCCAGCTTGACTGTGTTGTAGACATTGTAAATTTCGGCATGATGATCCATAGTTTCCGAAATAAAAGCCACATGCAGCAAAAAAGCCATAGCTTCCCGAAAATTGCCGAACTTAAACGTCCGGGTGATTTTATTCATGGTTTTGGTCCAGCCTGGCACAGTTTGCAAGGCTTCAGCCAACTCTTGATCTGTTAACGCGATTGCTTTTGACATTTAATCCTCCGAAAAGTGTGGCGCGACTCGCCGGAGTCGCGACCGTGGTTTCACGACTCCGGCGAGTCGCGCTACATTACTTACTGTGAAATCTGCGGATGCCGGGATAAATACGACTTGACGGTTTCATCCGGGATATTCGACCATGTCCAAACCGAAAGCTTTGCCCGCCTCAACCAGAACGGTTTTCAGATATCGCCGGGTGTTGGTGTGCAGCCGCATCTGACTCCAATGTCCGCGCAGCCACGTCGTAATGTCCCAGTCGCCCTGATAGGCGCGATTGGCGGCCAGCCAGTCGGCAACCATTTCCCGCGCATAAACGACCGGCATTTCGACGATGCCGTTTTCCAGACCGCTGCCGGCGGGAGTGTAACCGTCCGGAAACACCCAATGCTGCCAATGATGCGGATTGTAATGCAGATGATGCAGCCAGGCCCGGGCAAACCCGTCCGGATCGCCTTTATCGCCAAAAAACTCCCGAACATAATAGGGTAGTTCGTCGATGGAAAACTTGCTCTGATCATGCAGTTGCAACTGTGCTGCCGGGATGCCGCCCAACTTCAACCCGGCTTCCCGCACATAGGCAATATGGGCGTCAAGCTGCGCCAAATATGCCTGCATTTGCGGGGCGGTAATGGCGTATTGATCCAAATCAAAAGCGGGAATATTCATTTTTGCTACCGCCATGTTATGAATAGAACGCGGATGACGCGAATTTGGCGGATTTACACGAATAAAAATAAAGCCTATGGAATATTTTATCCGCGCAAATCTGTTAACCTGAATTATTCATCACGCAAAGTCGCAAAGCCTTGAAAAGACTGGATCTTCGGCGTTTTGGATTTCAAAAACAAGTTTCAAAGTAAATTTTTATAACTCGTTTCCCCTTTGCGTCTTAGCGCCTTTGCGTGAGACTATCATGAGTACTTCAGGTTAAATCCGCCCAATCCGCGCTCCATTTTTGAATCACATAATATTTTTAACCGTCTCTACAACGCGCTCCACCGTAAAGCCCAACCCTTCGTAAACCGCTTTTTCCGGGGCCGATTCGCCGAAGCGCTCCAGCGACACAACCGCGCCGGTATGGCCGACATATTTGTGCCAGCCCATGCCGATGCCGGCTTCAATCGCCACCTTCGGGACATTCGACGGCAAAACTTGGGTGCGATAGGCTGCGTCCTGTCGATCAAAATACTCACAGCAGGGCATGGAGACGACCCGGGCGGCAATATTCAGCGCCGCCAGCGCTTTTTGGGCAGCTAAGGCCAGATGGACTTCAAAACCCGTAGCGATCAAAATAACTTGCGATTGCCCGGCGGCTTCGGACAGAATATAACCGCCGGCCGGGACGCCGCTTGCGCCCAGCGCTTTGGTTTCCGGCAACGTTGGGGCGTTTTGACGGGTCAGGATCAGGCCGACCGGGCCGCCTTCGTGCCGGATAATCGCTCGCCAGGATTCGGCAGTTTCGATAGCATCACACGGGCGAAAAACCGTCATGTTGGGAATAGCCCGCAAGACGGTCAAATGCTCGACCGGTTGATGGGTCGGGCCGTCTTCGCCCAGATTAATAGCGTCGTGGCTCCAGACAAAAATCGACGGCTGTTTCATCAACGCCGCCAGCCGCACCGCCGGACGCATATAGTCGGAAAAGACCAAAAAAGTCGAGCCGAAGGGACGCAGGCCGCCGTGCAGGGTCAGACCGTTAACCGCCGCGCCCATGCCGAACTCGCGGATGCCGAAGTGCATGTTACGACCGCCGTAATTCGCCGCCGAAAAGTCGCCGCCATCCTTTAGATGCGTCTTGACCGATTCGGCTAAATCCGCCGAGCCGCCGGTCAGTTCCGGCAATCTTTTGGCAATCGCATTCAGGACTTTTTCCGAGGCGATACGAGTGCCCATGCCTTTGGCGTCCGGTTCAAACTTCGGAATATCAGCGTCCCAACTGTCCGGCAGGCGGCGGGCCTCAATCCGTTCCCACTCCGCCGTCAAACTCGGATTCGCTTCCCGCCAGGTACGGTAAAGATTTTGCCAATCTGCTTCAGTTTGCCGACCACGTTCGACCACGCCGACAAAATGGGCGCGCACTTCTTCCGGCACAAAAAACGGCTCCAGCGACGGCCAGTTGTAGAATTTTTTAGCGCCTTCCAACTCCGCCTGACCCAACGGCGCGCCGTGCACTTTGGGCGTGCCTTGCTTGGTCGGTGCGCCGTAGCCGATTTGGGTTTTGACTACGATAAACGATGGCCGGTCGGTTGTTTGCCGGGCGGTCTCAATCGCGGTGGCCAACTCATCCAAATTATTGCCGTCGGCTACGCGCAGGACATGCCAGCCGTAGGCTTCAAAGCGCCGGCCCACATCCTCGCTAAAACTCAGCGAAGTTGGCCCGTCAATCGTAATTTTGTTATCATCATACAACCAGATCAATCGGCCCAGCTTGAGATGCGCCGCCAGCGCCGCCGCTTCATGGCTGACGCCTTCCATCATGTCGCCATCGCTGCACAAAACGTAAGTGTAATGATGGATAAGGGCTTGCGTCGGCGTATTAAACCAGGCGGCCAGCTTAGCCTCGGCCATCGCCAAGCCGACCGACATGCCGCAACCCTGACCCAGCGGGCCGGTCGTCGCTTCCACGCCGGGCGTCAGGCCGTGTTCCGGGTGGCCGGGCGTGATGGAGTGCCATTGCCGAAAGCTTTTTAAATCGTCCAAGCTGACTTTGTAGCCGGTCAGATGCAGGACGCTGTAGAGCAGCATGGAGGCGTGGCCGCAGGAGAGCACAAAGCGGTCGCGGTCCGGCCAGGCCGGGTTTTCCGGGTTGTGGCGCATAAAACGGGTGAACAGCAAGTATGCGGCGGGGGCCAGGCCCATCGGCGCACCGGGATGGCCGGAGTTGGCTTTTTCCACGCCGTCAATGGCCAGCACGCGGATGGCGTTGACGCATTGTTGGTCGATTTCTGTAAAGCGGTGTGACAAGAGACTGCTCCTTTTGAGATGGTGTTAGCCTGAATAGTTCATCAGCCACGAAGTCACCAAGACACAAAGAAGTAACTGCTCAAAAAACGTGGGTAACCTTGCGAAGGCTTCACTACAAAGCTTGTAAAAGCGTACACTGAAACCTTCGTAAGGTTCGGTCTACCACCACTTTTTGAGCAATTACGCAAAGAATCACTAAGATGTTAAATTAAAATATGTTAGGACAGTTTTTAACGGCGAAGCAAACAAAAAATCAGCTTTTGAATAATCTTCGTGAAACTTAGTGTTTTTGTGCCTTTGTGGCAGGTCTTTGAAATTTTCAGGTTAATTCAAGGGATTGAAAAAAAAAATTTAATTGTTAGATGCTTTGGAATCCAGTGTCGTATCGGCTTCTACAAGCCAGCGCCCGATATTGCGCTCGGCGGCATTAAACTCAACCCCGACCAGCACGCAGCTTTTGCCGGTTTGGCGATACTTTTGGGCATATTGTTTGTCTTTGATTTGCTGCAAGGCGCTTTCGGCATTGTCGTAAAGTTTAAACTCAAAAATATAGACACGGCTGTCGGTGACGACCACCGCGTCGGCTCGGCCTTTGTTAGTTTTGACTTCGGCCTGAATGCGCAAGCCCAACATGCGAAAAATCAGGTAGAAAACGGTTTGATAATATTTCTCGTGCTTGATGTGCAAGTCATAGTCAATATCCGCAAAAAAGGTTTGCAAATTTTCAAAAAAACCGTCCAAATCACCGGCGTTTAAAGCTTCGATTAACGAAACGATGTAGCCGGCAGACAGCTCGCGGCGGATGCTGCCTGCGCTGTCCATCAGATATTCAAGAAAGGCTTGCTCCACTTCATAATTGGGATAACCCAACAGGTAAAGCAAGTTCTGCGCATCATAATGCTTGATAGTGACATAGCCGGTCTGATAAAGCAGTGATTCGACCCGCAAATCGTCGACTTCATACGCGCCAAAGGCAATAGCGGGAACACGCAATGTGGCTATGGATTGAATGTCGTAGTTTTTTTGCTGAATCAGTTTGATGAGAAAAGCCGGCGTGCCGGTTTCAAACCAGTAGTTCTGGAAAATATTTTTGTTAAACAACATAAGCGTGGAAAACGGGTTGTAGACCAGGGCATCCGCCGGTGAGAACCGATAGCCGTTGTACCAACGCTTGATTTTCTGAACAATCGCCTCGCGTGGTTTGTTTTGCTTAACGACCAACTGATCCAAATACACGCTAAAATCACTCTCCAATTCGGTTTGGGTGTAACCCAGCATGGTTGCGTAATTCTCGTCCATTGTAATATCGTTTAGATGATTCAGACCGGAGAACACCGACACTTTGGAAAATTTGGATACACCGGTCAGCAGCACAAAACGAATAAACGGGTAGGCGTCTTTGATGACGGTATAGAATGTCTTCAGCGTCTCGCGATTGGCCTTGGCCAATTCGAGATTTTCGATGCAGTCCAAAATCGGTTTGTCATATTCGTCAATCAGAATAACGACCCGACCTTTTTTGGAAAGCGCGGCGATCAAGTCGCCAAAATACAGGTAATAGGGCAGATTATCGGCGACTTCAACGTCATGAGCAGCAGCCATTTGTCTGAGATGATGGTTGAGATATTCGGGCAAGGTGTCGTTGTTTTTGTAAGCAACTCCGCTAAAACTAAGGTGAATGATCGGATATACTTTCCAATCATAATCGCTGCTCTCGATCCACAAGCCTTTAAACAACTCCTTCTTGCCTTCGAAAATCGCTTTTAATGTCGAGATGAGCAGCGATTTGCCAAAGCGACGCGGGCGCGATAAAAAGTAAACACTGCCGGTTCGGATTAAATCATGGATTTGCCGGGTTTTGTCGACATACAGGCAGCCATCGTTGATCAGCTTTTCAAATGTCTGGATACCGATCGATAATGTTTGAAGTTTTTGATCCATGCTTAACTCCATAAATTCCATAAATTCCACAAAATCAGCACCTGACGCCAAAAGACCTGCCCGAACACGCGGCTCAGGCAGGTCTTTGGCTATCAAAACATTGATTTTGAAATTCCCGGTTTAGACCCAACCGCGTTCGCGGCAAGCCTGGGCCACACGACTGATGGCGATGACATAAGCTGCATCGCGCATGTACAGCTTGCGCTTCTTGGCCAATTCCAGCACGGATTGGAAGGCCGATGTCATCTTTTGATCCAGCTTGGTCAGCACTTCGTCTTTTTCCCAATAGAAATTCATATTGCATTGCACTTGCTCAAAATAGCTGCAGGTCACGCCACCGGCATTGGCCAAAAAGTCCGGCACGACAAAAATGCCACGTTCCTCAATAATCTTATCCGCGGCCGGGGTGGTCGGACCGTTGGCGCCTTCGGCAATCAGCCGGACGCGCTTGCTCATCTTGCCGGCGTTATCGCCGGTCACCTGATTTTCCATGGCCGCCGGAATCAGAATATCGGCTTCCTGTTCGATCCAGGCGCCGCCGGGCAACACTTCATAGCCCAGATCGCGGGCCTTGGCCTTGTCGATGCCGCCAAACATGTTGGTAATGCCTTGCAGTTCCTTCAGATTAATGCCGTCTTTTTTCTTAAAGGTATAGGAGGTTTGATCTTCCTGATCCCATGAAGAGACGCAAACGGTTGTGCCGCCGAGTTGCGCGAGTTTTTCGACCGAATATTGGGCCACATTGCCAAAACCCTGCACCGCGGCGACGGTGTTTTTCGGGTCAATGCCCATGTCCTTCAGCGCTTCGCGGACAGTGAAAATCACGCCGTAACCCGTAGCTTCCGTGCGGCCAAGCGAGCCGCCCATGCCGACCGGCTTGCCCGTAATCATGCCCGGATACTTGCCGCCGGTAATCACTTCGTATTCGTCCAGCATCCACAGCATGTGCTGGGCATTAGTCATCACGTCCGGAGCGGGCACGTCTTGCAGCGGGCCGACATTGCGGGCCATCTGACGCATCCAGCCGCGGCATATTTGTTCTTGCTCACGCTGGCTTAAATGGTGCGGATCGCAAATAACGCCGCCTTTGCCGCCGCCCAGCGGAATATCTACAACGGAGCATTTCCAAGTCATCCAGGTCGCCAGCGCCCGGACGGTATCGACCGTTTCCTGCGGATGGAAGCGGATGCCACCCTTGCACGGCCCGCGCGAATCGTTGTGCTGTACGCGAAAGCCGCGAAAAACCTGAACCGAGCCATTATCCATCCGCACCGGAATAGCGAAATGGAACTCGCGGATCGGAAAACGCAGCAGATCGCGGCTGGCGGCATCCAGATTCAGAATATTGGCCACGTGATCAAACTGCTGTTGGGCCATCTCAAAGGGATTAAACGATTTTGAACTCATGTGTCACCTCTTTCATAAAAAGGCATTAGGTTGATAGGAATTAGGCAGAGCAAAAAACTGTTTTGTAAGATGCGGTACGGGCCATTTGGCCGATTGCGCTACCGCTGTCCGGCGTTCAAATTCGACGTTTGACTCAATAGCCGCATCACGCCCTAATTTCCCATATTTGCGCTAATTTGTCAAGCGTTTTGGAATAAGACGAAAGAAAAAACAGAAGGCGGGTTATATTTTTGAGTCATGAATGTTTGCAACCGTGCTTCTCCGGCGCTTTCACAGATGAAAATTACGACAGTTTATCTGCGGCAATCCGCCAAATCCGCGTCATCAGCGTTCTATTTTGAAGAAGTGATTCTGACGGGTAGCGTGGCCGCAACGTCACCCAGCCAATCAAACAGGTGATAAAAACCGCTTAGCGTAAAGCGCCAGGCGCCGGCATAACGCTGATCTACTAATGCCAGAACCAGACCGATAAAAAAAACATTGCCCAACACAATATAAATAGTCGAGGCAACCAACCCGGCGCGCTTTAAATCCGGCTGGTAAGGGCGGAATTGCGTTAAGAAAATTGCCAAATGGTAGGCGGTTGTAAAGCCTATAACACCAAAGAGATAGCCAATATAGTTTTCTTTAAAAAAAGGGATTAAGAATGCGGGAATGGTCGTAAAAATAGGCAAAAAATACGGCGACAACGCGATGAAAACCATGCTAACAGAGCTTTTGCTTTCGCAGATGATTTGACTGGCGTGGCCGCGCTTTACGACGAATTCCACCAGGCGCGAGAATGATAAGACACACGCTACGGAGTGGGTGAGTTCGTGGGTAAAAATGCCCATCCAGTTTTTCCAAAAGTCGTAGAAATAAAACCAGACGACTAAGAATATCCCGCCGCCTATCAAAAATGTAGTGACATCGCGGGTAAAGCCCCGCCGATACAACGAAAAAAGGACTTCCGCCACGGCGAAGCTGTAGGTTGCCGTCAAGATAAGGCAGGTCAATAGGATAAGGATTCGTAATGCTTTCACGGTGCTTACCGGTATCCGCAATTGTTTGTCTAAAAAACGTATTCTGCATGTTCTACACGTCTAATTATATGCACTAAAGGTTATTTTTGGTAGGAAAAACTTCATCTCTGCACTGTAAGTTTTTGACAGATTAATTGAAGCGGGTTCATACTTGTACTTTCCAATTTTCAATGACGAATTAGACTTTGTAAACATTCCAAACATTCCATTCACAACAGGACTTGGAAGGTTAGCGTACAAACCTCGTTCCCAAATTTTATTTAGGAACGCAATTGCTGGCGAAACTCTGTTTCGCATCTTGTTAATATAATTGAAGATAGACGGAAACACAGTTTCCGGGTTTCCGGGGCAATTGCGTTCCCAATCAGAGATTGGGAACGCAATCTGTCGCTCGAAATCAAGTTTGACAGACATTGCTAAAATAACCTTTCACGTCCTGTTCACAAGGTCAATTTCGACTTTTGATTGCTGGAAAATCAAGAGTCAGGTTTGTAGTCAAACAGGCACCAGTAAAATCTGTACTATCAACTTTTACGTTGTCTAGTACTGTTAGGCATAAGTTCGTGTGAACTTTTCCCTGTTCCGTCATGCCGGAGGCATCTTCCGGCAAGTTGGCGTCTCTCTTAGTTTGCCGGAGGATTCTTCCTGAATGACCGGCCGCGTCAAAGTTTACACGAACTTGCGCCGTGCAGCACTAGATTTGCCCCGAATAGCTTTGAACGGCTTAAAGAAACACCTAATAAATCTGATGCGCCAAAATTAACCCCGCTTAAATCAGTGCCACTCAAATCAGCACATCTTAAATCAAATCGACTAAGATCAATATTTTTTGCGTAAATCTTTCCACCCGTTATATCATCTAATGTTGAGTCCGCTCTAAAAAGGTTACCGCTGTCCACTTGTCCATGGTGAACGGTAGG
>CAYOLL010000176.1:0-12237 GCA_964404765.1 uncultured Gemmatimonadota bacterium
GTTTAATCCCCTGCTGTGAAGCAGTGGCACGGATAACTTAGGAAACTCGAAATTATGCTGATTAAGGGTTAGAAGTTGCATTTTAAACCCTTAGGGTTTCTGCTGCCAAAAGTGTAAGAACCGGCAAGCTTTTGACTATCCCGGTAAAGAAAACCCTAAGGGTTTATTCTACCAAAAATAACCCTTAACGAAATTAACGTCCCCCGGGCTGGCAGACTGACGGCGTCCTTTTAGAGAAGCCTTCGCTAATCGGAAAGTCGGTCTGCCGGCTTAATCTTCCACTGCGGACGAGAGCAAGATTACCAAAAATAGCACATGATCCGACCAAGATCAAGCTAAAACGTCCCCCGGGCCAGCAGACTGACGGCGTCCTTTTAGAGAAGCCTTCGCTAATCGGAAAGTCGGTCTGCCGGCTTAATCTTCCACTGCGGACGAGAGCAAGATTACCAAAAATAGCACATGATCCGACCAAGATCAAGCTAAAACGTCCCCCGGGCCAGCAGACTGACGGCGTCCTTTTAGAGAAACCTTCGCTAATCGGAAAATCGGTCTGCTGGTTTTTTATTTTGGCAAATATTTAAGCTTTTTCTACTATTCTCGTTAAGGGTTAGAAGTTGCAATTGTACAAAGTGTCATTCCGGCACGTTTTTAGCCGGAATCTTCTTACAGGTAAGCAAGATGCCGGATAGAAGCATTCCGGCATGACATCGAATTGAAATGCAATTTCTAACCCTTAATCAGTATACCAATGCCGCCGCCTCGCGCAGTACTGCCGGGCCGGCGCCGGGCTTAAAGATGTGCTCGCTGAGATAGCGCCGCCAAAGTCGCGCGCCAGCCTGCTCTTGAAACAGCCCGACCAAATGACGCGCCACGTAATGCAGCTTACCGCCCTGTCGGATATGCTCCTCAATATAATCCATCAGCTTCTCTAAAATTTCCAGACGGCTTGGAATCGGATGGGCGTCATTAAAAAAGAGTCGATCTACTTCCGCCAAAATATATGGATTTTCGTAGGCTTCACGTCCAATCATCACCCCATCTACCCGCGTTAGCTCCTCACGGGCTGCTTCCAGCGTTTTTATCCCGCCGTTAATGACAATTTCCAAATGTGGAAAATCCTGCTTTAGTCGATAAACCTTGTCCGGCTGTAAAGGCGGCACCGTTCTGTTTTCCTTGGGGCTCAGACCTTTAAGCCAGGCCTTTCGGGCATGGATGATAAATGTCCGGCAACCGCTTTCCGCTACTTTACCCACAAATGCGCTTAGTTCTTCGTAAGAATCACGCTCGTCGATGCCAAGCCGCGTTTTAACCGTGATCGGAATTTGCACCGCGTGCGCCATGGTTGCGACACATTGCGCTACTAACTCCGGCTCGGCCATCAGACATGCGCCAAAACGGCCAGATTGTACCCGGTCGCTGGGACAACCCACGTTTAAGTTGACTTCGTCATAGCCGAAGTCGGCGACAATCCGGGCGGCTTCGGCCAACTCTTGCGGGTCGCACCCGCCCAACTGAACGGCTAACGGATGCTCTGCCGGATTAAAGTCCAGCAGGCGTTGGCGATTGCCGCGCACAACTGCTACCGCAGTAATCATTTCAGTATACAGCATCACCCGCTGTGAAATGAGGCGCAGGAAATAGCGATCATGCCGGTCAGTCCAATCCATCATGGGCGCTACGGACAAAAGATGCTGAACCGAGGCCGACGGGGCCGCCAGATTTGAAAAGAAGTTGGACACGGTGTTACTTTTCCATTGATTTTAAAGTCAACAATCGCCTTATTTAAGCACGCAGTACTCATACTCCTTTTCAAGTGACATTTGAAACACGCTGTCATTCCGAAAAGAATCTTCCCATAACATAGCACACAGCCATATTTTAAGAGGCTCTTACAGGGGACAACTTGCCCGATTTGTCGCTTGGAACCGAGTAAGTCAGAAGTTAAAGCAGGTTTTTAATTTTCCAGGCTAAACATTAAGCTCAATTTCCAACAAACTTCGTTAAACTTCGTGTTTTCGCGCTTTTGTCGCGTATCTTTAATTTTTGGTTCATGAAGCAGGTTTCTGGAAAGGCGTACTAAACCCTAAAGCTTACGCAACTGTCACAAACATATCAGAAAAGCTTATTTTTTCAAATCAAAATTCGAATACCCTAAAATTTTAAAATGATTCCGAAAGGATTGGCATGAATCATCTGATCAATATTCGCGAGATGGAGCTGGAGGATTTATCCCCGGTTTTTGCATTGGGCGAGCGCCTATTTACGGCAGAAAAATGGCCCAATTTATATCGCACCTGGGATGAATATGAGCTCTTGAATTTATTTGTCACTGACGGCGATTATTGTCTGGTGGCAGAGTTGGATGGCAAATTGATGGGCTTTGTGCTGGGCACCGTAATTCAAAAGCGGCGTAACGCCTGGCGCTACGGCTACTTGATCTGGATCGGCGTCAGTCCCGATGTCAAGCAAAAAGGGATTGGCACTCGCTTGCTCAATCGTCTGACCGATCTTTTTATCGAAAAAGGCGTAAGGATGATGATGGTGGATACGGAAGTCAACAATCAGGCGGCTATAAAATTTTTCCGGCGCGAAGGCTTCGGCCAGGAAGTGCAGCATATTTATTTGACCCGCAACCTAAGTAGTCATCCGGATTATGTGCGGAAAAAAGCGTCGGAGTCGGAAAGCGCAGGAAAGCCGGTGCCGTTGGCAAAAAGTGCGCCGATTCCCAAAAGCGTGGTGACAGAAAAGAAGCGCCATAAAAAGAAGAAACTTGCTAAAAAGAAAAAAATCGGCAAAAAAAAGAAGGACGGCAAAAAAAAGAGCGATAAAAAGAAAGATCGGAAGTAAATCAAAAAACGCGCCGACCCATGACGGATCGGCGCGTTTTGTTTGTGGCAGATGGCGTTAGTTCTTCGCCTGAGTCATACCGGCTTGCAAACGAATCGCTTCCGCCTGGCCTTGTCGGGCATAGTCAATGGCTTCGCCAAGGATGCGGGCCGCTTCCTGAGGCGCGTGAAATCCCATTGAATTTTCTGCGGCTACATAATCCAGACGCCATTCGGCTTTGCGGTGCAAGTCCTGCGCCGGCTTGAGTTTATCGGCGGGAATACCTGCATTTTTAGCTTTTTCCAATTCGGTAATCAAGGCCAAAACAGCTTCTTCACTACGCAGCAATAACTTGCTCGTACGCTCCTGGATGGTCACGACGCGGGCTCTCATTTCTTCTTCCGGGAAGGAGTGGCAGGGCTGGCAAGCTCTGGCGACATTCAACAACGGGCTGCGAACATGATGGTCGCTGATTTTGATAGCGCCCTCGCGCAGGTAAGGCATGTGGCAATCGGCGCAGGCCACGCCGCTGCGAGCATGAATGCCCTGACTCCACAGCTCAAACTCCGGATGCTGCGCCTTCAGCGTCAAGGCGTCGGTCAACGGGTGCTTCCAGTCTTTCCAGGCCACTTCGTCATAATATGCCTCGATTTGATCCACTTTTAAACCTTTTTGCCAGGGATAGGTGACCAGTTTGCCATCGCCTTTAAAATAATATTCCACATGGCATTGGCCGCAAACATAGGAACGCATTTCCTGGCGGCTGGCCATCGTGTTTGGCTCATAGACGACGCCTTTGGCCTTGTCCTCACGCCGCCAGCGTTCAATGCTGGGCAGATGTGGCACAGCGTCATCACTCGCTGCTAAGGCCCGGATACCGTTGATAAAGCCGGGCCGGGTCACCCGCAGTTGCAGCGTTTGCGGATCGTGGCAGTCGCCGCACGTTACCGGGTGAGTAACCAATTGACGGGCGTCTTTATACGGTGTGGCGCAGACGGTTTCAAAACCTTTCATCAGTTGACCTTCGGGATCGCTATCCGGCACGCCGGCTTCCTTGCCTTTTTGGCGGTAGACCTGCACAATCGCCGAATGGCAGTGCAGACAAGAACCGGGCTGCTTAAACTGATGCACCCGCTCCGTTGAGTCCTGATCGGACAACATATAAGCGTGGCCGCGCTCCTCGCGATAGTCAACCGAGAAGGCATAACCCTTAAACAGTGTCCGCCAATTCGGGTCATCATCCAGCTTTTGAAAAGCCTCGCTGCCGCCGAAGCGCGTGCGCTCGATATCGACGGTGCGCTTGTAGCCGTCATACTGACGCGGAAAGTTTTTGCCCCATTCCGCCGGATCAACCGTGTCCTCGGTAATTTCGGCCAATTTGAAAACATACTGCTTGGCCTCTTCCTTACGTGTGGTGATATTCATCAGCAGCATAGCCACGCCTGCGGCTACGGCCGCGGTGACGATGATGATCATCACATAAATGCCTGCGCCGCCGTATTTTGCATTCTTCCCCATCATAATCATGTGAATCGCTCCTCTTTCAATTGGTTTACACTCAGGCAAAATAAATTTTGCTACTCCGGTTTATATCTATTCCGTCGGGCCATGTCCCACATCGGCATGGCACCGCACACAATCTACTTTATCCCCGACATTATGCGCCCGCGTCGAAATCTCGCTGACAAATGTCCCGTGGCAACGAATACAATTATCGTGCAAGACTTCTGCGCTTTGCGGTCGCAAACGAATCGGCTCGTGAAAGTCCTGCAAAGTGAAGCCTTTCGAATGCCAAAACCCGTTCTCCATCTTCACCAAATATTTGGGAATGAATGCGTGCGGCGTATGGCAATCATTGCAGGTGGCTACGGCATGATGCGGGCTTTTCTGCCAGCCGTCATATTGCTCGCGCATGATGTGACAGTTGACGCAGGCCTTCGGATCGTTTTGCAGATAAGACGCGCCTTTGGCATAGTAGAACGTGAAGCCACCCAGACCCAGCGTAATGCCGATTAAGCTGCATATAATCAAAATAAAAGCGTTTGGTTTCATGATCGTTAAGCCTCATCCGCCTTAGAAATTAACCGTTGTTTGGCTATAAACCCAGCTTGAAGCGTCTTCACCCAATTTGTCACCGACTTTTTTCCATTCCTTCATGACCTCACCCGGCGAAAAAATAGATGCGCCAAGCGTGAAGGAAACATTCTTCAGATAGTTGTAGTCAAAAGTCAGGTCAAATTCCGTGCCCAATTTTTTGGATGTCGATTCATCGCTAAGCGTCGCATCCTGAGCTAAACTAAAGAGATGCAGGTCACCTGTCAACAACATTTTCTCGTGCGGTTTAAAGCCGCCTTTAATCATCAGATCGACCAGGCCTAAATTTTTTGTATGGGCCGGGATATTCGTAAAGTAGTCCATGTAGCCGTAAAATTTATGGTTCGTGGCATAGAGGGTGTTAAAGCATTCATAATCCTCTGTATCGGGATCATCTCCAGAAAGACGATCTATGCCTACGGCAATGCGCGGCTTCTTCGCGCCTTTAAAAGTATAACCCACCATCGCCGTCAACATATTGGCTTTAATATCCGTCGCGCCAAAAGCCATGCTGCCGCCTTGCAAGGCGACTTCGGCCTCGATGTCCAACGCGTTAAAATTTCCTTTAAAATAGGAACCGAATGTGCCACGGCTTAATTCATTATCTTCGTCGGCATTTTGCTTGGAAAATTGATCGGCCAGCAAATAAAAATTCAGTGTTTTATTCTTTAAAAATTTGGTTTTGGCATAGATGCCGGCAAAGTTTTTATCACCGTCTACTTCATCAGCGGCGCGAAAGGATTCATAAAGTTGAGCAGACAGCAGGTCAATCGCAACTTTGTCAAAAGTCAGCGTGGCCATCCCACCCTCAAAAGCGCGTCCGGCGTTAAGCCAACCCAGAGCCCCAAGCAAGCGTTGGTTATCATAAGCAAATTCCATGCGCCCGCCTTTGACGGTCAACCATTTCCAGAACAGCTCGTTGACCTGAAAATATGCTTGGTGCAAGTCCACGTTTTTGATAGAATTGGGTGTCCCGGAATTGTCGCCGTATGTGCGCGAATCCTGAATTTGTACAAACGCTTCTAATTTATTACCAAACGTCGCTTTTACACCCATGCGCGTCCGCAGCAAGCTAAAAGAATATGGGTCGGTGTCACTATTAAAATCTTTATTATCCATTTCATTACGCGCCCGGATTTGTCCGGAAATATCCACTTTGCGCTCCAATTCCTGCGCTCCTAAGACTGCCCCGTTCAGAAGTAGCGAGCCTGCCAACAAAACCCATTTTAAATTCCTCATGACCTTCCTCCTTTTTATGACATTGCGATTTGAGAATAACGACGCCAAAAGATGCGCCTGTTATCCTTAAAAATGTTAATTAAGAACTCTTATTCCAGATAATTACGAATTACAGACGATTATATCTAAAATAATATTAAAAACATTGACAAAAGTCAAGTAAGGATAATTTTTTTGCCGCTATGAACAAGGTCGGTGTTTGAAAAAATTGTGAAAATTGTTTGATTACGCACCTTGCATCGCCGGAGATTTCTCCTCGGTAACCGGCGTCATGGCCGGCGGCTCGATAAAAATACGTTTCGTCTCATCGACAATTTTGCGGCTGGCAGTCATAATCCGGCGGCAATCATCATCCGCCGGAATGTGCTTGGCAAATTTTACCAGATCGCACGTAGACATAAATTCATATATCAGATCAATATGCTTGGCGTCAATATCATAAACCTTTCGCAAGGTTTCGATCAACTCGTATGTCGTCATTTCCAGCACGTCAATTTCATAGCGCTGCGACAGGTAAATACGGATAATCTCTGAAATACGAATGTAGTATTCTTTAAAACGACCTTCCGTCAACAATGACGATTGTTCCAGTCCATCCAACGCTTCATAAGCCAGTTCGTGCGCGGGTCGGGGCGGCGGCGGCGCAAAGAATGTCACCGGGCCCTTGCGGTATTTTTTCAGGTAGATGTAGATCGTGGCGGCGATCAGCAGTAATAGCAGCGCCAATCCGCCAATCCAATAGTATAATGTATAATCCGGCGGCACGGCTAACGGCGCCTTGACATCTTGGATATCATCGGCCTCGCTGGGCTTGACGCTGTCCACCCGAATCGCCACTTCCTCGGACTGCATCGCCTGCCGGAGCGAATCCCCCTCGACCTGATACTCGACCAGCACCGGCGGGATCACATAACTACCCGTATCATAGACGGAAATTTGGAATGTCACGACCTCAACCAGCATCCCGTCTTTTTTCTCCGGTTCCTTAATTTCATAATCCTGAATCTCGAACATGCCCAGGTTGACGCCGGACGCCGGCATATCCACCTGCACATCCTTGCTGTGCTTGACCAACAAGGTGTAGCGCACAATATCGCCGATGGTGATGGTCGATTTATCTACATTGGTTTCGACCAAAATCGTGCCCTGCGCAGATAGTTTGGGTGAAAAAATTAAAGATAAAAGAATGCATACGCCCGCAATTTTAGCGATGCTGACAAACCGTTTTTTCATGCAAGTTACCTTCCTAAATTTATGAGCTTATCTTAAGCCTATCACCGGATACGCTTCCAAATCGGGCTCGGTATCCGGATGCTTGCTTTTAAGAATCTTCAACTCGCGCTTAACGCTGACCCGACGATCCACTTGTTGATAAACCGCCGGGCTGATTAATACTTCACCCCGACCGGCGCCATCGCAATAGCGTGAAGCTTTGTTGACCGTATCTCCAATGACCGTGTACTGTTTGTGTTCATGCGCACCGACAAATCCATGCACAACTTCGCCGGTATGAATGCCGATACCAATCTCAAGCACCGGCATGTTACGACTTTGCCATCGTTCCGCCAGGCGTTCCATGGCTTTTTGCATTTCCAACGCCGCTCGAACCGCCTTTTCGCATTGGTTCTCATCCGGTTGCGGGCTGCCAAACACCGCCAGAATGGCGTCACCCACGTACTTGTCAACCGTGCCGTCATATTTCTTTGAAATGATGGGGACAAGATCATGAAACATATCGTTGATTAATTGCAAGATGTCATTTGGATTTTGCTGCGAACTAAAAGCGGTAAAGCCGCGCACATCCGAAAAGAGAATGGTCGCCTGATCCGTCCACTCGCCGCCCAACTGCAAGCGCCCTTGCTTTATCAAATATTCAGCCACTTTAGGCGGAAACGGTCGCAACAGTTCCTCCAGAATAGCGGAGTCCCGGCCTGATTTTTGCTGCAGCGTGTTATTCTTAACAAACATGGCCGTCTGGCTGGCGATAACCGCGACTAAACGCAGTTCGTCCTCGTCAAAAACGGTTCCCGGTATATCGGTTTCCGTGAACAAGACGCCCAACGTCTCCCCCTGCCAGCATAACGGCGCGTAGATGGCTGATTGCCTTTCCCGATCCGTCAGACTGTTTGTCACTTCGCCGTCCGGATGCGGTTGTCCGCCTTGCCAATGATAAGCTTTTCCATTGGCGATTGCCCATTGCGCCAAACTAAGGCTATACTTATGCTCCGGGTTATTATCCGTAGCGAGATACGCCTTGAGCAGAGGTCTTGACCCTTCCAGCAAGAACAAGCCCCAGCGATTTCCGGTAGGAATCGCCCGGCGTAAATATTCTACCGCAATTCTGCCCAATGTTTTAGAATCTTTGCAAGTTCCCAATTCTGCGCTGAGCTCGTATAAAACATTCAACCGGCGGCGGGTGGCGTCAAAAACAGTTTGATCCGCAGGCAGCAGCAACTTGATGGGCGGTTCGGTGGAGATTAGGGTCTCCTTGATATGGCCGCCGTCAATAACTTCCGCCGGCTCAAATTCGATTTTTGTTTGACCGACAAAGACGAGATCGTGTGGCTGCAACCAGGTCCGGGCCGCAATCTTTTGCCCATTGACAAAAGTGCCGTTGGTGCTGCCCATGTCTTCAATCCAATACGCTCCGTTTTCGTAGCTCAGGCGGGCATGAGGGCGGCCGGAAACAGCCCGATCCGGTCCCAAATCCAATTCAATCTGCGGGTCTCGTGGCTCCGGCTGCCGACCGAGGACGACCGAACTCACGGGTTGATCGAATTGTCTGATGCCGTATAATGGGTTGGAATAGTAGAAACGCATCAACGAACCTCCATACATTTGCGCAATTAATTGCCGACCACATGGCGAAGTATAGTGATCGCTTTTGCTGCTTCGGGATGGCCTAACTGGTGCGCTTTTTCGAGGCTTTGCAACGCCTCTTTGTATCGCTCCAATTTGTCTAACATCAATCCTTTACAATACCATGCCAAAGCCATACGTGGTTCAAGTTGGGTAGCACGGTCATAACAGGACAAAGCCTCTTCAAATCTTTCCAATATGTCAAAGGTATTCCCTTTGTTATACCAGGCTTCGGCAAAACGTGGCTCAAGCGCGATAGCGCGGTCATAACAAGGCAGAGCTTCCTCCAGCCGTTTTAATGCTTTGAGCGCATTCGCTTTATTGTTCCATGCTGGCATATGGTTTTGATCAAGTTCGATGGCCCGATCATAACAGGCCATGGCCTCCTCAAATCTCTCCAACGCTTTAAGCGCCATACCCTTATTACTCCATAGCAAGGCGTGGTGTGGTTCCAGTTTAATAGCCCGATCAAGACATGTTATCACTTCATCAAACCGCTTTAGTGCGCTGAATAAAGCGCCTTTTTTACTCCATACTACTGCTAGGTTCGGATCAAGCTTAAGCGCACGATCAAAACATGCTAAGGCTTCATCAGCCCGCCTTACTTGCATAAAAGCTACCCCCTTTTGGTACCATGCCTGTATATCTTTTGGATCGTGTTTGTGCTTGAAAATCTCAAGCGCTTGCGTTGCATTTTTATCTCCTAATCGGTGTGCTTTCTCGTAATAAGACAGCGCCTCTTCAATCCGTCCCATGTTGACAAGCCTTATTGCTTTGTTATGCCAAGCCAGTACAAAGCGCTGGTCAAGCGTGATCGCCTGATCAAAACAGACTATGGCCTCATCTGCACGTCCTATTTCACCAAGAGTCAATCCTTTATTATTCAGTGCCAGCACTAGATGGGGATCCAGATTCAAAGCTCGATCAAAGCAGGTTAGGGCCTCCGTGTACCTTCCTGCATAATGGAGAGTTAACCCTTTATCGTTCCAGGCCAATGCAAAATTAGGATCGAGATTGATGACTTGATCCAAGCACTTGAGGGCGTCATCTGTCCGCCCAATCTGACCAAACAACGCTCCTTTCATATACCAAGCCGGGACAAAACAGGGATCAAGTTTAATGGCATAATCTAAACAAGCCATACCCTCTTCTGCTTGTTCTGATTTGATAAGTTTAACCCCTTCGTCATACCAAGCTTTGGGATCACCCGGATCGAGTAGCTTCTTTCGACCAAACAGCTTTAATTTGCTAAAAAAGCCTCCACCACATTTTTCTTGTAGTTTGACAATATCTTCTGCGGCTTGGGGATGTCCTAGTTCCTTTGCTTTTTCAAAGCACGTGAGAGCCTCTTTTATCCTGTCTAACTTAGCAAGCGCCATCCCCTTACCATGCCATGGTAGCAAAAAATGAGGATCAATTTCAAGAGAGCGATCAAAACAAGGCAACGACTCGTTATGTTGACCCAATTGGTAAAGTGCCACGCCTTTATTATGCCAGGCATTTTTTTCATGTGGATTTAACATGGTGGCACGTTCAAAACAGGTTAACGCTTCCTCATAACGTTCCATGTGAGAAAGTGCGACTCCTTTGTTAATCCACGCCAATTGAAAGTGCGGATTAAGTTGGAGAGCTTGATCCAAACAAGTAAGGGCTTCTTCAGCCCGATTCAGCAGGTTAAGCACATTACCTTTGTTGTTCCATGTCTGTGGCGAATGCGGGTTGAGTCGAAGAGCATGGTCAAGAAAAATTAGCGCCTCCTCATTCCGTCCCAACTCGGAAAGCATCGCCCCTTTGAAATCTAACGCCAAAGCAGAACCGGGATTTAGGCTTAGGGCATAGTCGAGACATATGATCGCCTCGTCTCGCCGCCCCAGTTGTCCAAGCGCTAAACCCTTGCTATACCACGCATCTGCTGCGCACGGGTCAAGTTGCAGGGCGCGGCTGTAACAGGCCAGACATTCATCTTGCCTTCCTAACTCCCAAAACGCCTTTCCTTTGTTGGACCATGGCCCTACTTCACGTGGGTCGAGCTCGATAGCGCGGTCATAAAGCGCCAGGGCTTTCTCGTATTGTTTTAATTCGAAAAACCCGTTTCCCCTGATATTCCATGTCGTCGCATTATTTGGGTCAAGCTCGAGTGCATGATCCAAACAAATCAGCGCCTCATCTATTTGCCCCAATTGGATCAAAGCCGCTCCTCTGCAGGAATGGGCGTAGACAAAAGATGGATCAAGCTCAATAACACGATCATAACAGATCAACGCTTCTGTGGGCTGTTTCAACTCAAGCAAGCTGGTTCCTTTGGCCCCCAATTCTAAGGCCCCCAACTCAACTTCTCTGGCCGGCTGGGGCGCGGGTTTACCCGTCAATTTTTCATAAATATCTGTTAAAAGTAAACGCACGGCTTGAAAATCAGGGAAGCGGTCGGCCGGATTTTTGGCTAAGCAGGTCTGGATAATAAAATCAAGCGTGGCCGGCGAAGTAAGGCCAGGTGGCAGTTGGGTTTTATGCCGTTGGCGCAAGTTGTCAATAGGGACCTCCGGACGCCCGCCAAACGGTGATTGCCCGGTCACCATCTCGTATAGCATGACCCCAAATGAATAGATATCAGAGCGTATGTCGGTTTGCGCCAGATCATCCCATTGTTCCGGGGACATGTACTCCGGCGTGCCGCCCCAGCGGCCTTTTTCCTTGGCCGCCAACACCTTGGCCAGACCAAAATCGGTTATTTTCAGGATTTTGTCCTCGGTGATCAGGCAGTTTTGGGGCTTGATATCACGATGCGCCATAAGGCCTTTGCTCAAGGCATGGCTCATCCCGTCGCAAAATTGGATGGCAAAATGCAGGACTTGCGGCAAATCTTCCAGCAAGCGGGGCGTACCAATCCAGCGGCTCAGGTCGCCGCCACTAACGTATTCCATGTGCAGATAAAGCTTGTCCGGTTTAGTTATGCTGAAGGCGCGCGTAACGTTTTGGTGATGATCCAGACTTATCCAGGCTTGCGCTTCGCGGATAAACATATCGGCAATAGCCGGATTATCGGCAAAAACATCGTCGCGATAGGTTTTAGTGGCCAACACTTCTTTGGATTCATTGTTGTAACTCACATAGACAATACCTAAACCGCCCTTCAGGACTTTACGAATCTCCTCATGCTCCGATAACTTAGGAACGGCGTTTAAATAACTTCCCGATTTTGATTACAAGTTTTGAGTTTTA
>CAYOLL010000177.1:0-12214 GCA_964404765.1 uncultured Gemmatimonadota bacterium
GGTGGTACATTTTTATTTGCCGATTTTTGGTACAGTTTAATGTGCCGATTTACATGCAACTTCTAACCCTAACCCTGAATCAGTATTATTTTTATTGACAATCCGGAAATCATACGTATGTTTGACAATACGTTCTGCACAATATACCGTCATTCACTTCTATGATATTGGATTACCTCTGTACCTGAAAAATTCAACATACTTTAAGCTGCCAAATTCGATGACAAATACTTCAGCCGAAAGGAGCCTGTATGAGGAAATTGCTACTACTCTGTTGTTCGTTACTGCTTGTGCTACCGTTAGTCAGCGCGGATAATGCTGACAAACCCACCGCTACACTCAAAGCTATTGGGTCAACAATTGATGATCGCTTCATTGCAAAACCCGGCGCGACATTTTGGGTCGAAGTTTGCCTGCCAAAAATGGATAAAGCCAAAAGTGTTGCATTTTCACTGCGATATGATGAAAAGATTCTTAAACTTGAACGCGTTAGTGATAGAAAAAATGGCTCAGGCGCTGTTAAAGGGCTGGATCGCAAAGACAACCACGTTGTAATGGATCCGAGTCAGCTCAAATCCGAGTCCATATTTGTAGAATTCAAGGCCAAAGAAAAGGGTAAAACCGAAATTAGACCGGAATTGGGCACAATCTTATTAGACAGCGGACAAAGTGTGGCCATTACGTTTGGCAACAATCTGCCGGTCATTACCAATATTGAAGACTCCTCGTGGAGCCGGTTAAAAGCAATTTTCAACAAATAACCCATGCTAAAGCAAGCCGTCCACATCAAGCTGAAACCAAGTGCGCTGGATAAACCGGCGCTGGAAACGCTGAAAGCATCCTTGCTGAAAATGCCGGGCGAGCAAGCGGTAAATTTTCATATCCAAACAATCCAGGGACGGATGATTATCATTCGATCCGCCGGCATTCGGGTTCAATTAGCGGATGCCGATAAAGGCGTTCTACACAGCCTGCCGGTCGTCGAAGATATTCAGCTTTTGGATGCATCTATTGAGCAATATACCTTACTCAAAGATGTCTTTCAGGCCGCGGCCTGCGCAAATGGCCACGAGCTGATCAAAATCACTAAAGATTATTTGGATATTGTGGATAAGGCTCCGCTGGATATGTTGATAAAGCGGGTATTAAGGACCGGCTCCAAGATCGTGCGCTGGGAAAACGGCGTGCTGACCATTGCCCTGCCGAATCAGCACACCCTGGACTTATTCCGGGCGGAAGGGCGGCCCGGTCGTTTGGAAAGCGAACTCTCTCGCTGTTTGGGGCAGGCTGTTTCCATTCAGACAGAAATAGACCCGACGCTGCAAGCCTCGCTTGACGATATGAACCAGATGATTGCCGCCGAAACGCCTGCGCCCTACAATGACGCCCCATCGCAAGCCCCCAAGTATGAAAAGCAAACGCAGGCAAAAAAACCGATGAGCAAACCAACCCCAAAAAAGAAGATTGCCGTGCCGCAAACTCCGGAAGAAATTTTTGCCAAAACATTGGATATTTTTTCCGGCATCATGAACTTATCATATCTTCCAAAGCAAAAATCTTAAGTGACTATAAACAAAGACCCTAAGGGCTTTGTTTGCGCATAACCTCAACAGGTTCAACCAATTAAACCCTTAGGGTCTATGTTTAAAAGGTTAAAAATTTTGTTTATATTGACTTAAAGCCAGAGCGAAATAGAATGCCAAAAATCCAACTGAATGCCAAAGCCCCGGACTTTAGCCTGCCCGATTTTAACGGACAGACTGTCAGCTTATCCGCGTTCAGGGGCAACAAACACGTTGTTATCATTTTTAATCGCGGCTTTTCCTGACCCTATTGCCGACGGCACCTGGCGCAGTTGCGTCAGGATCATCAGAAATTTATAGACCTGGACGCGGCTATTTTGATCGCCGGGCCGGAAAACGCCGTTGATTTTAAACAATATTGGGCAGAAGAAAATTGGCCATTTATCGGGCTGCCCGACCCAACCCACAGCATTCTCAAACTTTATGGGCAGGAAGTTAATCTATTCAAATTAGGTCGGATGCCTGCCCAGGTTATCGTGGACAAACAAGGCGTGGCACGGTATGCCCATTATGGCCATTCCATGCGTGATATTCCGGAGAACAGTGATCTTTTGAATATTTTTTCGGAGCTTAATTCTATAAAAAAGGAATGAGTCGATGGCGATTTCAGAACAAAAGCGGCAACAAAAATTAGCGCGCAAAAAAGCCAAGCGTAAAAAGAGCAAAGTCCCTGCGGCGTTTTCCTCACTGCCGGCTAAGCTTTCAAGCTTAGCAAATGCGCCAATTCACAAATGCCTCGTTCCTCAAAACCTGTTCGAACTGGGATTAGGGAACATCATTCTTAGCCGTCGATTTGCGGACGGCAACATTGCGATGGCAGTTTTTTTGGTAGATGTCTTTTGTCTGGGTGTTAAAAATGCCTTTATAACAATTACGGACGAGGACGATTTTGATGATAAAATAGACAACATGCGCAATGAGGCCGAATTTAAGACCACGCATCCTTCATACGCCCGAAAATTGATCGAAACGGCTGTCGATTATGCCCATTCGATTGGTTTTGAACCGCATTCGGATTATAAATCGGCCCAACGGGTTTTTAACGGTATTGATGCCGCAGCTTGCGCGGAGCAATTCCAAATGGGTAAGGATGGCATGCCATTTTATATATCCGGGCCCTCTGACAGCATGGCGCGACGTCAGCTGATTATAAACACGCTTACCCGTACCTGTGGGCCGAATTGTTTCCATTATGCCGTTGGTGTTGAGGATGAAATTTAAAAAGCGTAACACAAAAGCAGGTGTTTTTGAAAAATGCCTTGAAAATATACCCAACTTTGTGCTATACTTTTTGTTAGAAACAATGGCTATTTGACAAAGTCTTGCACACCCAATTACGATAATGGAGGTTTGAATGCGTGCCTGTGTTTACGTTTTTGCACTATTTATCATCAGCAACATGGTTGGCTGCGCCAGCTTTTCCATGAACTCCACCTTTGATCCGGAAACGGATTTTTCCCGCTACAGTTCTTATGACTGGCTGCCAAAGGCAGAAAAAGCCGGAATGGCCGGTGTCAAAGATCCGCTGATCGGAAAGCGCGTCGCGCGTGATATTGAAGACGAAATGAATAAAACAGGGTTTCACAAGAACACAAGCGGCAAACCGGACTTATTTGTCGTTTACCATGGTAATGTGCGTGACCGGGTTGAAGTAACCCAATGGGGCTATTCCTACGGGCGAGGACCTTACTGGTCCAAACGTCGGCTGGAGACATATCGCTACAAGCAAGGCACACTCGCCATTGACTTGATTGACGCCAAAACGAAAGAGCTGGTGTGGCGTGGTGTAGCGATAACCCGACTGGAAAAGGGTGGAAAATATGATGATATTGATACCGCTGTGCACAATATTTTGCGTGATTTCCCGCCTAAAAAGTAAAAATCTCAGTGGTTTTTGATTTGGTAAATCCACAAATTTGTTACGCTACTCGTCGCTAAAAATGGAGTTCTCATTTATGGCCTATAAAATCGTACTGCTACGACACGGCGAAAGCGCCTGGAATAAAGAAAACCGCTTTACCGGCTGGACGGATGTGGACCTATCGGAAAAAGGTCTGCAAGAGGCCGCAAAAGCCGGCCAAGTACTGAAAAGAGAAGGCTACACCTTTGACGTGGCTTATACATCCGTACTCAAGCGGGCCATCCGTACTTTGTGGCTGACCATGGACGAAATGGACTTGATGTGGATTCCGGTGCATCGCTCATGGCGGCTTAACGAGCGGCATTATGGCGCATTGCAGGGGCTAAACAAAGCGGAAACGGCGGCCAAGCATGGCGAAGATCAGGTTAAAGTCTGGCGGCGCAGCTACGACATTCCACCGCCGGAATTAGAAACATCCGACGCGCGCCATCCTGGTCATGACCCTCGCTACAAGACGCTAACACCTGCCCAATTGCCAAAAACGGAATGTCTCAAAGACACTGTCGAACGTTTTTTACCGTATTGGCACGAAACCATTGCGCCGATGGTAAAATCCGGCCAAAAAGTGATCGTCGTTGCACATGGCAACTCATTACGGGCTCTGGTTAAATATCTGGATCACATTTCGGAAGCGGACATTGTCGAACTGAATATTCCCACCGGTATGCCGCTGGTTTATGAATTGGACGATGATCTAAAAGCGTTAAACCGCTATTACTTGGGTGATCCGGAAGAGGTAAAGAAAGCGATGGAAGCTGTCGCCAATCAAGGTAAAGTCAAGAAATAGCGTTGTTGTAATTTCAAGCCTATACGCGGCATCTTCCTTCAAACTGGCGTTCATACAAATTTGCAGGAAGACTCCGCCTGAATGACACCGCCGCAATTTCCCTTAACTTAATGACATTGCATGCCAAGTTGCAGTAATAACTTAACACTTTAGCGGCTGATAACGTCTTAAATAAATACAAATTGCATGGATAAACTGCTGATCAAGAACATGGTTTTTCATGCCTATCACGGCGAATTTAAAGTTGAGCGGGCTTTTGGCCAGACTTTTGATGTGGATGCCGAACTCTACTTTGACGCTCGGCCACCCGGCAAAAGTGATCAGATCAACGATACAATCGACATCTATAACGTCTATGAAATCGTGGAAAAAATTATGGTGCGCGAGCGCCATTATAACTTGATAGAGGCGGTAGCTGAAACCATTGCCGCAGAATTGCTCGCTACATTTCAAATTTTACATGAAGTAGTAATCCGTGTCCGCAAATATAAAGCGGCGGTAAAAGGACTCATTGATTACGCGGAGATAGAGATACGACGATGTCAAAAACAAAATGCATAATAGCTTTGGGTAGCAACATGGGTGAGCGCGTCCGCAACATTGATCTGGCAATTGATCAATTGGAGCTGTCGATGATAATCGAGGTGGAAAAGCGCTCCCGCTATGTGGAAAGCGACCCAATTGGCGGGCCGGAAGGCCAGACTAAATACCTAAACGGTGTTGTATTGGTTAATACGGAGCTTAATCCAGATGCCTTATTGGCTTTTTTGCAGGTTCTGGAAATGAACATGGGTCGTCAAAAAGGCGAAAAATGGGGGCCTCGTCCCATTGATCTGGATATTATTTTTTATGGCGACCAGATCATTAAGAGCGACAAACTGACGGTGCCCCATCCATTAGTGCATGAGCGCCTTTTTGTGCTGGACCCAATTTGCCAGATTGCTCCGGAATGGATTCATCCGGTTTATAAGCAAACTGTCAAACAACTACGTGATGCTTTAGCCGCTAAATAGCCGCATCTTCAATTTCATTAAGTTAACGAAAGCAACCGGGTTATCATTCCGGAAGAATCTTTTCTGATTCAGGCACTCTGGATTATTCATGAAATAACCACGAAATCCTCGAAGCACACGAAAGTAAAGGATTGCAGAGCGTGGCGCCAAAATTTTGAGTTTTGCCTGTCCGAGTGTAAATATTCGTCTAACACCGTTGAAAGACTACCGCTCTCGTTCCCAATCTCAATCTCTGATTGGGAACGCATTTGTCACGAAAACTCCGTTTCGTCCTTCAGGGAAGAAAAAAAGGAAGCTGAGTTTCCAAGGCAATTACGTTCCAAAATAGAGTTTTGGAACGAGGTAAATGTGGTTAGACGAATACTTACGTCCGAGCTACGCAACGCTTTAATTCATAAACCTTTCGTGTATTTTGTGTATTTCGTGGTGAATAATTCAGGCTTCCAGCGTGACAATCCGGTTTTGAATGACAGTAACTGCCTGTATTGGTGATAATACCGGCGGATAACACCCCCATCGGCCTGCCGTTTTGCATTCTTGTGCTTGTCTTTACAGTCGCAGACAAGTTTTCACTTGGAAAAACCCCACACTTTTCTTAAATTGTCTTAAATTGTAATGTTTTTCATATGCGTTTACCACTTCGTTATTATAAAAAGCGGGGTGGCGACGCTGTGAAAGAAGCTCGTTGATTTTTCCTTCAGGCGTTATGCTATCGAAAGTACATTGACATTTTCCAAATTTCGTATCATAATGCTTAATGCGGCAACTACTTCAATTTCAACTTGTTATACTAAAGTCGGGATTTTTTTACAAACCTCAAAGGTCTACCCTCCGACATCGTTTTAACGAGGCTTTGGGTCACGTCGTTTTTCTAATCCTATCTTGAAAGCTTGGCTATGGAAGTCACAAGCTCTAAAAAAGAAGCCAACTCTATTCTAGTGGTCGATGATGACAAGTCGATTCGCCAAATGTTGACTATGGTTTTGGGGAGTCAAAACTTTTATGTGCTTGTTGCCAAAGACGGTTTGGAAGCGTTGGAAATTCTTAAGGAGCAGACTGCCGATCTTATTATTTCGGACGTAATGATGCCGAATATGGATGGCTATGAGCTGTGTCAGAATGTTAAAAGCGACCCGGCGTTGAAAGATATTTATATCATTTTACTGACGGCCAAAAACGGCATTGAAGATCGTGTTATTGGGCTGGATCAGGGCGCAGACGATTATTTGGGAAAGCCCTTTGCTACATCCGAGTTGATTGCGCGTGTTCGTGCCGCTTTTCGCCTGGTGGAAATGCAACGCGAGCTTAAAGTAAAAAACCAGCTACTTCAAGAAGCAACCCGTAAGGATAGCCTGACCCAAGTCTATAATCGTCACCATTTTAACGAAGTACTGGCACAAGAGGTTACTCGTTGCAATCGCTATGGAAATAATCTGGCGCTTATTATTTTCGATATTGATTTTTTTAAATCAATTAACGATACTTACGGTCATTTGACCGGAGATGAAGTCATCAAAGCTGTGGCCAATTCGCTCAAAAATAACACGCGTGAAAATGACACGGTTGCTCGCTATGGCGGCGAGGAGTTTACAGTTGTTTTGCCGGAGACCGGTATGGAGGGGGTACTTATGGTCGCCGAAAAGCTTCGACGATATATTGAAACAATGCCGTTAGCTTTTGACGGGATTTCACATAAAATTACGATTAGTGGTGGGGTGGCTTCCTATCTTGAAAACGGTTGCATCGGCGGCAGTGACTTTATTGATAAAGCCGACCAGTCACTGCTAATTGCCAAGCGTACGGGTCGCAATCGGATCGTTGGCTACCCGATAAAAGAAGGTACTGAATGAAAAACGGTTTGTATACATTGGCGGTTGAACCCGCAGATGATCAGCAAAAATTATCACAAATTTTAAGTAAACATATTACAGGTTTGTCTCACTCACGGGCTAAGTTGGCGATTGAGAGCGGGCTTTTAACGGTAAACAAACGCCGGGTCAAGGATATCCTGGCGCTCGGGTATACCAATGATTTTTTAAAAATTGATCTGCGCCAGGGCTGTGACCCAAAAAGCCGCACGGAATACTTGTTGCGGGGCATTGAGATCGTTTATGAAGATAGCGATATTATTGTCGTTAGCAAACCGGCCGGAATTCTGGTGCATCAGACCCCGGACAAAGAGCGCGGCGTACTGATTGAGCTTATTCACCGCTACTTTCGGAAGAAAAAGCAACCTGCCGGTTATCTCAAAACCGTTCATCGGATTGATAAAGAAACTTCGGGCCTGGTCATTTTCCCACGCAATGCCAAAGCCCATACCCATATGGGTCTTCAATTCAAAAATCATACCATCACTCGCTCGTATGTGTGCATTGTGCACGGCCATCTTAAACCGGAAAAGGGCACTTTTACCACAAATCTGGTGCGTGAGATCAAACATACGGGCCGGAGAGGATCTTCTTACGATGAAAATCGCGGGAAAGAAGCCATCACCCATTATGAAGTTAAGGAATATCTGGATGAGTACACTGTGGTTGAGTGCCGTTTGGAAACTGGTTTGACGCATCAAATACGCATTCATTTGAGTGAAGCCGGCCATCCGCTTTTAGGCGAAGAAGTCTATATCCCCAAAGAACTGCGCAAGACACAACGGTTTCCTCGTCAGGCGCTCCATGCCGGAACCATCCAATTAACCCATCCGGGTACCAACAGAGCGGTAGGTTATACGGCTAAAATGCCAAAAGATATGGCGCAGTTTATTGAAAAACATAGGCCACGTTGATGAAGAGAATTAATGACTCCAATCCTCCAAGCATCTGGTTCAGCCATTGAAGATATCATTTATCATTTACCCAGAGGCAATTGTTTTTCGATTCGTCTGCAAATTTCATGGAGTCATAAGGGGGCGTCATGCGGAGCTTACTGGATTCATTACGGAGCTTGTTTAGCAATAGTAGTAAAGGGCAGCCCGAAGACGAGCAGCCCATGGCCGGAGTGAACGAGCAAACCATCCGAACGTTCATTCATGAAATGGATAAGAAGCTGTTGCAACTGGATGTTGCGTATAAACGCTGGGAAAACGGCGGCATTGATCGTAAAAAGTTCATTAGCATTTTGGACAACGCCATTACCCAAATGCGCGAAGAATTTATGAGCGAAGCCCAGCGGTCGCCTTCCCTTTTGCAGCAGCGTGACCAGGCCGGCGAGCTGTTTGTGGAGAAAATTACCCGCCTGGAGCTGTTGTCTTTCAATCTTAAGAATGTAAGCGAAGACCGGGAAAAATTTGACCGGGTTTCGACCGAAATCAAAGCCTGCATGGATGACAACAAGGCGCGTTCTGACCATGAACCGACCGCGGCGTTTAATACGAAGGAGCTTATCATGCAAAAGCTCAAAAATTTCCATGGTTTTGATGAAGTTATCGAAGAAGCTATTAAAATCGTAAAAGATGAGCGGGAGACGGATTTTCGAACAAAAGGCATTAATATCCATAAGGTAACGCCGGGTGAACAGCTCTCCAGGATTTTGATTGAAGATGATTTTGTAGCCTGGCGGACGGTTGTTGTCAACATGCTGCGCAACGCGATTGACGCTGTCCTGACTGCGATGGGCAACATTAATGAGTTTGACGAAACGCGCAAGCGAATTACAGTCCGGCTGGATAAATTTGAAAAAATGCTGACAATCGAAGTCAGTGATCGTGGCTGTGGCATGGATGATGAGGCCAAACAAAAACTTTTTGAATCGGGCTTTTCGACAAAGGGTAAACGGGGTATCGTCGGGGGAATGGGCCTAAACGCCGATGTGCGTCAACTTATCGAGCGGTACGGCTCAATGACCTTTAATAGTCAACTAAACATAGGGACGACTTTTTTGATTCGGATCATGCGCTAACCATAGCTGTTGGCTGCGCAGTGGAGGATTTATGGCGATACCAAAGGTGCTCATTATTGATGATACCCGGGAGATTCTGCAGTTTTGCGAAAATTTCATGGAGAGTAAGTACGAGTTCGAGTGCTATGACAATGGCTTTGACGGGCTTAAAAGAGCCCGATTGGGCAATGTTGATCTGATTTTGCTCGACAAGAACTTTACTAAGCTCCCGCCGGAAAAGATTATGGGTCCCGACCCTTCGTCTGAAGGCGTTTTTATTTTGCGCGAGCTTAAGAGCAATACCAAGCTGGCCCGTATTCCGGTAATTATGGTTACGAACTTTGCCGATTATTCCTCCACAGTCAAAGCTCTGGAGGGCGGCGCCGATGATTATGTGGAATGGGAAGCGCTGCGTATCGACGACTATTATCTGGAACGCAAGATGCAGGACTTGTTGCAGGACCACACGGTCAGCGATAAAGAGCTGCAAAAGATGTTTAATGACTTTGGCCTGATCGGCAAGTCGCCGCGTATGATGGAGATATTTCGTCAACTCGATCTGGCTCGCAAGAATGCCAATTGGGACAAAACCGTGCTCATTTTGGGCGAAACCGGCGTCGGCAAAGAGTTGGTTGCCCGCGCCATTCATCATCTTGGCCCGCGCAGTAAACGGCGCTTTATCGCCATCAACTGCTCGGCCATCCCCGGCGAACTGCTGGAAAGCGAGCTCTTTGGCTACGAAAAAGGCGCATTTACCGATGCCCGCAAAGAAAAAATGGGCCTGTTCGAAGTGGCGGATGGCGGCACCGTTTTTTTAGACGAAGTGGGCACCATGTCGATGCTGTTGCAACCTAAGTTGTTAAGTTTTTTACAATCGCGCAAATTCATGCATGTGGGCGGCACGGTCGAAAAGACCGTTGATGTGCGTATCGTGGCGGCGACGAATGTTGATTTGTCGCTGTTGGTTAAAAATGGCGCTTTTCGGGAAGATTTATACTATCGCTTTAACGTCCTGCCGATTTTATTGCCGGCATTGAGTGAGCGGGCCGAGGATATTCCGGCGCTGGCCCAATATTTTTTGACCCATCAAATAGAGCCGGGCCGTGAAACTTTGCAAATCACTGACGAGGCTATGGAGTTTTTGAAAAAGCGGCGCTGGTTTGGCAATATTCGCGAACTGGAAAACTTTATCCGCCGCGTGGCGATGGGCAAACAAAAAGTCATCACTTTGAAAGATGTTTACATGGCCGAGCGTTTTGAAGTGCGCGTCGGCGGCGAAATATCGGCTGGACAATGTTCGACGCTGGATAAAAACGAATGCCCGTTTATCGGCAAAATTTCGCTCAAAGACCTGGAAAAGATGATGATCCTCAAGGCGTTGGAAGCCAATAACTGGTATGTTAAAAAAGCCGCCGACACGCTCGGCATCGGCAAATCCAAGTTCTATCAGCGCATTAAGGAATATGGCCTGAAGGATAAAGTTAAAGGCTACGACGGGACGTGAGGATGACATTATGAACTGGCTTTACTTAGACAACTTTCGCGGTTTTCATGACACCTATATTCCGCTCAAAGACGTAAATTTTTTGGTGGGCGAGAATAGCACGGGGAAAACGTCGGTGTTGTCAATAATGCATACTATAATTAAATCTATGTTTTCACTGGCGCCCCAACAAGCTGATCTATCTGGACATGGCCCATCATTTGGAATGACTGAAGACATAACACAGACTACCGCCGAAATTAGAGTTGGTTTAATTAGTCAAGATTATCAGCATCCTTTTTTGATGTTAAGGTTTTATACATGCAAAAAAGCTGCGCCGAATCTGTCTAAGCTAAAATTTTTGGCCGCACATACTGAAGCCACTCTTTTTTTTAACGATAACACATTAGTAAACCTTATTAATGCGCCTTTTTCAGACACGTTATCGACAAATCATAATACCATGGATATTTTCAAAAAATGGTTAACTGAAGTTGATAATATGCAAGGAGCTGAGTCATATAACTACAGCGAAACGTCTGCAAAAATAGCTGAGCTTGTTTTAACATTTCTAAGTTCCGTTGTCGATTCTCTTGCCAATTCGCAAATGACTTGGTTTGCCCCAATCCGCAGCAAGCCTCGCCGCACCTACGACAGCTACAAAATCGACTTTGATCCTGA
Organism: uncultured Gemmatimonadota bacterium; assembly: GCA_964404765.1. Classification (GTDB taxonomy): domain Bacteria; phylum 4572-55; class 4572-55; order 4572-55; family 4572-55; genus CAYOLL01. The sequence goes on from CAYOLL010000177.1 coordinate 11,342, forward strand.
AGGCGAGCATACCCCTTATTTGGTCAGGAAATTGTTAAATCAGGAACCGGGCGCAGAAAGTTTCCGCAAGTTCATCGAAAATTTTGGCCGCGAAAGCAATCTGTTCCAATCTGTTGTCGTGAAAGAATATGAGAAATCCGTCACCGCGCCGTTTGAACTCAAAGTCGTTTTGAATGACAGGCCGCTCAGCATTTCGAATGTAGGCTACGGCATTGGCCAAATATTACCCATTGTTGTAGAGATGTTCGCTAAAGCAAAAGAGACATAGTTCGCCATCCAGCAACCGGAAGTCCACTTGCATCCCAAAGCGCAGGCCGCGTTGGGCGATGTCTTTTTCCATCTGGCGACGGAAGACAAAAAGCGCTTTTTTGTGGAGACGCACAGCGATTATATTATTGACCGCTTTCGGCTTAATCTGCGACGTAACCCGGACGCCAAAGTCAACGCGCAGGTGTTATTCTTTGGCCGCAATGCCGCCGGCAACTATGTCAAGCCCATCGAAATCCTGCCTAACGGCGAATATGCCGACGATCAACCCAAAGAGTTCCGCGAATTTTTTATCCACGAACAACTCGACTTGTTGGGACTTTGAGCATGTGCATCATCATCGACACAAACGCTTTTGCGCCTGTTTTTGATCGTACCTCGCAGAATCATGCAGAATTTAAACCGGTTTTAGATTGGATTGTCAGCGGAAAAGGCAAAATTGTTTATGGCGGGACTAAGTATAAACTTGAACTCGGTAAGGCCTATAAATATCTGAAGTTATTTGCGGAGTTTAAGAAGATAAACAAGAGTCCGCTCTAAAAAGGTTACCACTGTCCACTTGTCCATGGTGAACGGTAGGAAGGTTATCGGCTCGTCTAAGGAGCA
>CAYOLL010000178.1:0-12173 GCA_964404765.1 uncultured Gemmatimonadota bacterium
ACGAATTCGAGCGACGAAAGTGTTCTAAAGGTTGTTGACTAGTACAAAAAACAATCCATTATCATTCTGGATGTAGAAATGATCAGCAAGAAAAAAAAGCCGATCACCATTAAAGATTCCGGATTAGAGATTGTGCGTACCTTTAAACTGCCTCTACCGGTCGAACATGTGCCGACCATTACTCGCGTCAAGGACAGCGCCTTCTCCGAAGCGGAGTTTATGTTCTATAAAGAGCGCGTCTTCCAGCAAAAAGGTGAGAGTAAGTCAGGCATCGACGTGTTTTTAACCGATCATGTACCCAACAGAGGCAACCGCCTGGACGTCAATTATATTTGGTATGATGAGAAATGGCGGCGTTTTTCCCGGCACTTTCGAGTTTACATCGACCGTAGCAAGCCGGAAATCGTGCTGTAACGCTTTCGAAAACCTGAATGCCCCCGTAAAACTATGGTCATCAGTAAGTCAAAAAGATTGCTTGCTCGCCTGCGTCGATCCAAATACGCAGTCGTCATGGCTATTTCGGTTATCATAACAATCTTAATGGCCGTTGCGATTAGCTACCAATTTTTGGACAAATTGGAATGGACCACCTATGATCTCAGATTTGAGCATCGCGGAGAAAAATACCCCAAAGATAACATTATTATTCTGGATGTCGATCAAGACACTTATAGTGATTTAGAGATCAAATGGCCCTATCCCATGGCTTATCACGCCAAAGTCCTGGAGCGTTTATTTCAGGCCGGCGCAAAAGTCGTCTGCTTCGACATTATTTTTGATAATATTTCGAGTAAGCCGCAAGAAGACTCATTGTTTGCCGCAACAATCAAGCAATGCAAAAATGTGATTCTGGCACAGCAATTTTTGTATTTAGCGGGTGGCGAGCACTATAAATCCATGCAAAGTTTTGTCCGGCCCAATCCGGTCCTGCTTTCCGGCGAACCATACCTTGGTTTCATTGGCGTACCACAGGAAAAAGATAATGCCGCCCGCCGTTATCAAGTTATTAATCAGGCGCTCGACGAAGTTTTTTCGGATAACCCCCGCTATGCTTATTCCAAAGGCGAATTGATCGCCGCAATGCCCCTGCAAGCCGTAACCCTGTTTCGTAATCTGGAAGACCCAAAAATTCAGGTTTCCGCAGCAAGGAACAGCATTATTGCCGGCAATATTGAAGTCCCCATCGAAAAAGGGGGGCGCATTCTTATCAACTTTGCCGGCCCGCCGCGAACTTTCAAAACACTACCCTATCGCCAGATTTTTCGAGATGACGATTTTGCGTTGCTCATCGAAAAATCGCCTGGCTATTTTCAAAACAAAATCGTGCTGATCGGGGTAACTTTAAAAGAATTTCATGACCTTTTTAACACGCCTTTTGTCGAAAAATCCGTTGATACTTCCGAAATGGGCAGTCCCAAAGAAAAGCAACTCATGCCCGGCGTGGAGATCATTGCCAATACGATCCAAACCATTTTAGATGAATCTTACATCGACCACATGACTACCGAAAAAGTAGTCGGCTTCTGTTTTATTTTATCTTTAATCTGTTCATTTTTCACCATTCGGTTTGGGCCCCGAAAAGGCCTGTTGTTTCTGATTTTTGGGTTGGGCGCGCTAACCGGAATAGCGTTCTATCTATTTTCACACTATAACTTTTGGCTTAACCTGATTTATCCTGCGGCAACGCTCCTGTTGACATTTAGTAGCGATGTCTTCTATCACTACATGACCGAAGAACGAGAAAAACAATATATTCGCAAAGCCTTCGGTCACTATCTTAACCCCAGCGTGGTCGAGCAGTTGGCTCAAAATCCGGACTCGCTTAAATTGGGCGGCCAAAAGCGTGAATTGACCGTCATGTTCTCGGACATCCGCGGCTTCACCACCCTGTCCGAGTCTATGGACGCCGAGGAATTGACCAACTTTCTGAACGAATATCTGACCGCCATGACCGACATCATCCTGAAAAATACAGGTACGGTCGATAAATACATGGGTGACGCGATCATGGCCTTTTGGGGCGCGCCGCTGGACGATCCCAACCACGCCTACCGCTGCTGCATCACCTGTCTGGAGCAGATGCGCAAACTGCACGAAATGCAGGCCAAATGGCGCGCGGAAGGCAAGCACGCGCTGGACATCGGCATCGGTATCAACACCGGCGATATGACCGTCGGCAACATGGGCTCAACCCAGCGTTTTGACTATACGGTTTTAGGCGATTCGGTCAATCTTGGCTCACGGCTCGAAGGTACCAATAAAGATTATGGCACGAATATTATTATGGGCGAAAGAACCTATGCCCTGGTCAAAGACCGCCTGATCGCCCGCCAACTGGATCGTATCCGTGTTAAAGGCAAATTGGAGCCGGTGGAAATCTACGAAGTCATTGCCGAAAAGGCCGCCGATTTACCGGAAGGTTATCCAAAGGCGTATGAAATCTACAGCGAAGGCGTACGCGCCTACTTCAACCGTGACTGGCTAAAAGCGATCGAATGTTTTCAGCAGACGCTGGACATTATTACCGATGACGGGCCATCCCAAAAACATCTGCATCAGTGCGAAATTTATCGCGATCATCCGCCGGCCGCCGATTGGGACGGCGTCTATATAAAGACGAGCAAATAAGTTATGGGCTTTGAAATGCGTTATCCATTGAAAGAAAAGATCGGTCACCCCGATTTATTGGTCGGGCGGGAAAAGGAGTTGCGATTCCTCAACCCGTGGTTGGCCAATATTCCGCGCGCCTTGTCCAAATCGCGAGTGATGCTGGCCCGGCGCAAGAGCGGCAAAACGGCGTTTATCCAGCGCATTTTCAACCGCTTATGGAGCGAAAACGGCCCGGTCATTCCGTTTTACATTGACATTAGCGAGACTAAGGTTTGGTATCCTCGATTTGCCGAGCAGTATTTCTGCACATTTTTGTCCCAGTACATTTCCTTTTTGGAACGCGACACAACTTTGGTTCAGAAATCATTAGACATCGAACAGATTCGGGAATACGCCTTGACCAAATCGCATCGCATCATGCTTGAAGAGGTGGAATCTTTCCTGAGATACAAAGCCGAAAAGTCAGCGGATATGATGTGGCATAGAGCCTGCCACGCGCCGCATCGTCTGGCCGGAGTTATGGACATTCGCTTTCTGGTGATGATTGATGAGTTTCAAAATCTGGCCGCCTACATTTATCCTGACGAGCAATTTCAGACCAAACCTATCGAGACGATGCCTGGCAGCTTTCACTCGCTGTCGGAGTCGAAAATTGCCCCGATGCTGGTGACCGGCTCGTATGTCGGCTGGCTGATTCAAATTATCGACGAATATCTGGAAGCGGGCCGGCTCAAGCATGTGCGCATGTCGCCCTACCTGACGCCGGAGGAGGGTCTGGAAGCGGTCTACCGCTACGCTGAAGTCTACGGTATGCCCATCACCAACGAGACGGCCACGCAGATCAACGCCTTGTGCATGTCCGATCCGTTCTTCATCTCGTGCGTGATCTTGAGCGAGCTTGAGGGCAAGGATTTAACGACGGCGGATGGCGTGGTCAACACGGTCAACTACGAGATTTCCGACCGCAATTCGGAGATGTCGCGGACATGGCGGGAATATTTGGATTTGACGCTGCAGCGGGTCAATGACCGCAATGCCAAAAGCCTGTTGCTGCATCTGAGCAAGCACAACGACCGTTATTGGACGCCGAAAGAGTTGAAAGAAGCCTTGCATTTGGAGATCGACGCCAACGATATTCAGCGCAAACTGATGATCCTGGTCAATGCCGATATCATCAAGTGGGGTGAATCGGACATTGACTTTCAAGGCTTGCAGGACGGCACGTTGAATCTGGTTTTGCGCAAGCGTTTTGAAAAAGAGATTGATACTTTTGAGCCAAACTACAAGCAGGAATTTAGCGAGAAACTGGCCGCCCTGAAGGCGGAAAAAAACCGGCTGCAAGGCCAGTTGAATCAGGTTTCGGGCGTGATGGCCGAGTATCAGTTGGCGACGGAACTGCGCTCGCGCAAGCGTTTTACGCTGTCCGACTATTTTTCCGGCGTCACGGACGCTGTCGAAGTGAATATCCTCGATGTGCGGCAGCGTTTTCCGTTCCAACGGGCGGATGGCAAAGCGTATGAAATCGACGTGCGCGCGCTATCCGAAGACGGTCGGATCATTTTGGCCGAAGTGAAGAAAACGCAAGTCAAAATCGGCGTGGAGATTGTGTCCGATTTTTGGGACAAGGTCGCCGCCTACAAAGCTGCGTTCCCGGCCGAGGCGGTTTTGGCGGTCGTTTTGGCGTTGGGCGGTTTTACCGACGACGCGCAAGCACTTTGTCAGGCGCGCGGTATCGGCACAGCGACAGCGATCAACTACTTTTTGAAATAGGCGTCGGCATTATGAAAAAACTTGTCTTAATTGACGACCAGCCTTATGGCCTGGCGCAAATTGAAAACGCCATTCCGCCAAATAAGCGCGCCGATTGGGAATTTCGCCATTTTGAAAGTTGGCGGAAATTCGTCGAAGAAATGCCCGCGCAAGCCGTTGAAGTCGCCCTGCTGGACTTTTATCTGGAACCGAGTGAGCCGGACGGGCGAACCATGGCGCGTCATATTGACGCCCATACCGTCATTGGCTTTTCCAGCGAGTTCGCGGCTTCGCAAACAATTGCCTATGCCGCCCAACACGAGCGGGCCAACTTTATTCCGGTAGCCCGCGCTTTTGCTATTCGAAAACTGAAAGCATCGCACAATCCGGCTCTGGCCGACCTCTTCAAAAAAATCCTGTAGCGCCCATAAAATCACATCCTAACCTGCAGAGTAACCCAATTCCCGCTTCCGGCGCTAAAACCAAACATCAATCCTGGAAAAAAATCCGCCGCTGGCTGCAATACATTGCCATCAAACTGTTACTGCAATTGATTGCAATTCCGCCACGCCCGGTTGCGCTTAAAATAGCGGGGTGGCTTGGCCGACTGGCGTTTAGGATTTTGGGAAACTACCAGCGTCAAACCCTCGCCAACCTGACGCTTGCTTTTGGGCATGAAAAAAAACCGGCTGAAATTCGAGCTATTGGTCGTGATTGCTTTATTTATTTAGCCAAGAATGTGGTGGACATTGCCCGTTTTCCGCGCTTAAGCCGGGCCGACTTCGATCAACTGATTGTGATTGAGAATTTGGCGGAATTTGACGCGGCGTTTAAACATGGCAAAGGTTTGGTTGCTCTGACCGGGCATATCGGAAATTGGGAATTGATGGGAGCCTGGTTTAGTTTGCGCAATTACCCGATTACGGCCATTGGTCGCAAGCTGTTTGATTATCGACTCACCAAAATGCTGACGGCCGCCCGCGAGAGCAAAGGCATAAAAAACGTTGACCGAAATGACGCGGCCCGCGCCATATTAAAATGCTTGCGGAAGGGCGAAATTGTCGGTATTCTGATTGATCAGAATACCAATGTTGACAGCGTGGAAGTCAATTTCTTCGGGCAGCCGGCCCGGACACCGATTGGTCTGGCCCGTTTAGTGCAGAAAACAGGCGCGGCGGTCATTCCAATGGCCGTTTATCGCCTGCCGGATGATCGCTTTCGGATCATTATCGACCCGCCGGTTTATCCGCTGCCCGGCGACGAAAATGTCGACGCAGTTGCGTTAACCCAACGCTTCAATGACGCTATCGAGAAGCTAATCCGGCGCGACCCGGCCCAGTGGGTCTGGATGCATCGGCGCTGGCGTGGTTTGTAAGCGCAAAGCTTCGTTTGGCCACCGCTTATATTAGGGCGCAAATCCGATCGGCGGCTTCCAGCAACCGCGCTTGAGAAGCCATTAACGACAGGCGATAATAACGGGCGCCGCTTGCGCCTAAACTGTTGCCGGCAGTGACCATCACGCCCGCTTCCAACAAAAGCCTTCGTGCCCAGATCATTGCATCGGCGCACGATTCCGGAATAGTCAGCCATAGATATGGAGTCGCCGGCGGCGCTTCAATTTTCAAGCCATTATCCGCGAAACGTTGAACCAGCGCATCCCGCCGTTCCTGATAAATTGCCACTGTGGCGGGCGCCAGATGTTCCGCCTGTTGCAAAGCCGTGGCTGCCGCTTTTTGAAAAGCCAGGCAAGCGCCCGTGTCATGGCTGTTTTTGACACGAACGAGGCCTTCGATAATCGTGGCATTACCAATGGCAAAGCCCACCCGCCAGCCGCTCATGGAAAAGGTTTTTGACAGGCTGAAAAATTCAATGCCGACTTCCATCCCACCTGGAGTTTCTAAAAAACCGGGCGCAACATAACCATCAAAACCAAATTCAGAATAAGCGTTATCATGAGCAACAATCAGATGATGCTGCGTGGCAAATTCCACCACCCGGCGGAAAAATCCCGCTGTTGCGACCGCGCCGGAAGGGTTGTTGGGATAATTCAGGAAAAGAATTTTAGAATGCTCTAAGACTGCCGTTGGGATCGCGTCCAAATCCGGCAAAAAACGATTTTGGGCTAATAATGGCAGATAATAAAGCTGTCCACCGGCAAAAATAGTCCCGCCCACATAAGCCGGATAATAGGGATCCGGGCACAAAACATAGTCATCCGGAGCCAAAAAAGCCTGTGGCAAATGGGCAATGCCTTCTTTCGACCCAATCAGCGGACAAACCTCCCGCCAGGGATCAAGCCGAAGTCCGAAACGCCGCGCGCACCAATCAGCGATGGCTTGTCGAAACTCCGGTAAACCGCGCGCCAGCGCATATTTTTGATATTGTGGATCGGTCAGCGCCGCCCGGGCCGCTTCGACAATAATTTCCGGTGTGGGCAGATCCGGATCGCCGACTCCCAGGTCAATAATATCAACGCCGCGAGCCATTTGCTCGCTTTTCAGACGCTGCAACTCGGCAAACGGATAAGGCGGCAGTTTGCCTATTTTTGCTGAATATTCAATCATTTTAGTAGTCGGACCGAATTATTGTAATATTTTTAAATCGTTCTTGTGCGGAGCAAAATGCGCCGGCCTTCGTAGCCTGAATAATTCATAAATTAACCACGAAATACGCGAAAGGCACGAAAATAAAGGATTGCAGAACTTGACGCCAAAATTTTGAATTTTGCATTGTCCGCAAGCAGGTAGCTACTTTTCTAACCCTCTGGTGATCCGCAACGACTACACTATGAATATCAGCGAGCTCACAGCCCAGTACGGACTCTACTTCACATCCTACATCGTGTGTTTTATCAGCGGGTTTGTGCCGGTAGTCAACGCGGAGCTATACCTGGTCTGGGCAATAGCTATTTCACCGCCGGAAGCCGCGTTAGGCTTGATCGTGTGCGTCACCACCGGCCAAATGACGGCTAAAGTTTTAATGTATTTGAGTGGCGCCGGCCTTATCCGCATCCCTTTAGGCCGTTATGAAAATAAATTGGAGCAGATACAACAAAAACTGTCACGCCGCTCAATTCAAACATCGCTCTTCATCTTTGCCAGCGCCGCTGTCGGCATCCCGCCCTTTTATTTGGTTAGCATTTCCGCCGGTATATTGAAGCATTCATTTGCGCGTTTTTTTATCTTCGGGCTGCTGGGCCGGCTTGTCCGTTTTCTGGTCATCGGTTTATTTCCGGCCTTGATCAAAGGAGGTCACTAATGGCCGTTTCTATTTTGGTAGATGCGCCGGCATTCTGGCAAGCGTTAGCTGCCGATATTCGCGCTGCCCGGCATTATGTCTACCTCCAGGCAATGACATTTGAAGCCGATGCCGTCGGCAAAGATCTGGCTCAGGCGCTCATCGCCTGTCCGGCTGCCGACCGGCGGGTGCTTATTGACAGTTTTTCCAAGTATATCGTCAGCGACCACTTTGTCTACAAGCCCGCTAATTGGTTTAATCGGGCCGTCCAGCAAGAACGGCTGGACACGCTGGGTCTGGAGCAGGACTTTCAGCGTCATGGCATACAGTGTCGCTTTACCAACCCGCCCGGTTTTTTGTTACATCGTTTTCCGGCCCGTAATCACAAAAAACTTATCGTAATAGATGATCGGATTGCTTATATCGGCGGGATCAATTTTAGTGAACACAACTTTGCCTGGCATGATTTGATGGTGCGGCTGGACACGCCGGAAATAGCAACTTTTTTCAAGGAAGAATTTTTATTCACCTGGAATGGGCAAAATCAACATATAAAAAAGACGGTAGGGGAGTTTGATATTTTGATTTGTGATGGACAAAATAATGCGCCGATTTTTGAGCCGGTCATGACGGCGCTGGCCACCGCTCGCAAAGAAATATTTGTGCAGAGTTGCTACTTGATGTTTCCTTTTTTTGATTGTCTGCGCACAGCCGTCAGCCGCGGTGTGCATGTCACTCTGCTGACCTCGAGTGTGAATAATTGGCGGCACTTACGCGACTATATCCCCTGGGAAGCCCAGCGCGCCGGTATCGAGCTGCGATTTTACCCCAACCGTATGACCCATCTTAAGGCGATTCTAATTGATGGCGAGCAACTGATCTTCGGTTCATCAAACTTTGAATTTTTAAGCTATTTGTTATACCAGGAAATTATGGTTATGACCCGTCAGACGGAGTTAATCGAGGCGTTTAAAAATCAGGTTATGCTGCCGGATTTAGCGCAATCTCTCCCGGTCCGGCTTGCGGTTCGACCCGGCATAGGACGTCTGCGTTATCTGCAACTGAAGCTCCTTTCCAAAATTGTGCCCTGGCTGAGTCGGATTTAATAGCGTCAGTTGATTCCCAAAAAATGCTTTAGCGCTTTCAGCGTTCCGGGTTCTCGGACAACACGCCGTAAAATCCGACCGATGCCGTCGGCATAATGACCCGGATTTACTGAAAAATCAAGCACCAAATCATCAAAAGAAACCAGCCGCAGCTCTACGGCAATCTCTTCGCTCTGAACACCGCCCATGCCAATGGAATCCATCACCTGCAAATGTTTTTCCAAAGCATCGGACTCGGCAATCATCAGAACACCGGCCGGCACAAAAGCCGCGTACAGTGTGGAATATTCACGATTAAACGCCGCGGGATCATCCGTGCCCTGATCGAAAGCGCCCACCGGAGCAAATCGCCGCAAGTGTTTCATTTCAAATCTGAAATCGCTGCCTAACAGGCGAACCTCTTCATTCACTTCCCGCAAAGCAGTTTGATCATATAATTGTTCAATAAAATTTTTGTCATCCCACTGATCAACGCTAAATTGGATTGAAAATTTAAGATCAGACGCATTATACTCGATATGTCCGCCGCATATATCCCAAGCTCCAGGTGAAATGCGCTTGTAGATCGAACGCTTATGCAACAGTATATGCGGACGTTTCAGGCCATTTATCACCCGATTGATAATGACGGCAACTACAGCCGTACCATGCGGGACACCATAATGATGGGCAATGTCCATCTGTACCAGCCCGGCAATGCGCAACACAGGGCCGCCGGCTTCCAAATGACGCTCAAATATAGGGATAAAATGCTCCATACCATCTCCTTAATTTTGTGATAAATTGGAAAATCCGGAGCCCTACTTCGGGCACGAACCAATGTCTGTCAAGCGCAGAAAAATTTGCGCTACTATTTCCAAACCGGCCTGATCGTAATCATCAAAGCGACAAAAAAGCGGACTGTCCAAGTCAATCACCCCAACCAATTCCTGATTCACGACCAAAGGAATAACGATTTCCGAGTTCGAAGCGTTGTCGCAGCTGACATGGCCGGGAAACTCGTGCACATTTTCAACCCGTACCGTCTCCCGCCGGGAAGCCGCCGCCCCGCAAACACCCCGACTAAGCGGAATCCGCACACAGGCAACCTTGCCTTGAAATGGGCCCAGCACCAGCTCGCCTTGCCGGAAAAGATAAAAGCCCACCCAATTGACGCCAGGTAGTGTTTCGTACAGCAAGGCGCACAGATTAGCGGCATTCGCAATAAAATCCCGCTCGGCCTCTAACAGTCCGCTTAACTTTTGATGAATATCCGTATAATGGTTTTTTTTCAGAAACCAGGCCGGGTGTGCGCCAAATGTTACTTGAACCGAATGGGTCATAGCTTCTCCAGCTTGAACGAGAATTGTTTAAGGATTCGGACTTGTTGATTCGCTATGTTTTTGACGCCGGGAGGGACGATAAGTTCAACGAATTGTCAGTAACATCAGCAAATATGCCATCGCGCCCCCGCCAAGGGCACAGATGATATTAACGCTGTCATTATCTATCCAGCGCTGACCGGAAATGAGCGCCGTCGGCGCTTCGTTGCAATGCAGTTGCTTTTCCGTGATCTGTTGACAGGTTGGGCAGCGATATTGCGCTTGCAAAATAACGCCGGCCAAACTGTCTAACAGATTACCGGCAATACCGCTAAGCGCAATAATCATCACAAAAATACCCGTTTGCTGACCAGGAAAAAAATCGCGCCCGATCCATATCCCCGTGAAAGCAATCAGCAGAGACCCTGCCAGGCCGCCCAGCGTTCCCGGCAAAGTAATACCCCCGGAAGTTCCGTGCGGCACTTTGGCCAGGGTTGTGATAAGCCGTGGCTGGGTTTTAAACAGAATGCCAATTTCGGTTGACCAGGTATCCGCCGTTACTGCCGCTAAAGTGCCAAGATATATGACAAAAAGCCGGTTATCCGGCCATATAAACCAGATTAGCGTCATCACCGCCGCCACGCCGCCATTGGCCATAACCTGTCCTTTATCGCGCCGGCTCGTTTTTTCAAAAATAAGATCGAAACGGGCTTTGACGGACTTGCCTAATTTTGACAGCAGGCTGGAGGTCATAAAAAAAACAATTAAGGGAATAGCCCAGACCAGCCCGCCCAAACCAAACACCACTGTCCCAATTAAAAAAGCCGTCAATGCGCCGTCCAAAGACAAAAAACGCAGATAAAACGACAGCCCGGTAATACCGGCGGCTAAAACAATACCGAGCAGAAAACGGATGACAGTTGGATCGACCCCATGTAAATTAATAGCAAACGCCATGTTGTGATTCTTTGAGCCTTCGTGATTTTGTGGGAAATGCGTAATTCACGCTAAAGAACAGGATGCAATGCACAGCTTTCCTGTGTCGCCCGGATCAAAAAATCATCCCAGGCAGCGCGATTGACTTGCTCCGGCAAGCTGGAATCGCGCGCCAGCGCGTCGACCTCGGCCATTATTGCTTCCAAATGCGGCGCAACCTCATTGGCGTAGTGTCGCCGGCCCTGCTTTATTTCCCGCAGATAATCGGCTTCGGCTAACGGAAAAATAATCGTGCCTTTGGTCAAAAGATCCCGCACTTGATAAGCCGCGCGTAAGGCGTGAGAAATCGCTTTCCAGTCTATGCCCTCATTGCGGGCGGCTTGTATGGCTCGCTGGCCGAAATTTTCACAAAATCGGTCCATTATGGGCAGAATATGCCCGATCTTTGTTGATTCCTGAAAACGCTTGCCGCAGATTTCGTATAGTAAAAATTGATTAGGGTCCGGCGGAAGTTTGTAAGCATGCTCGTCTTCCGGCAACTTTTCCCAAATACTGCCCAAAGTCGCTTTGGGATCGCGCTCTTTCAGGAAATTCATAACCCGTTGGGCTGACGACAAACGGCTGCCTTTAATGCCATATTTGGCGGCCTGGCGGCGGGCGTAATTAACAAACGCATCCAGACTTTTGGTGTAAAACTCGGCTCGTCGCAGGATGATCGTGTCCCAAACAGGTGATTTCTGCAGGATCATATCGGCGGGGGCATGGAGCATATCTATTGCTACGGTCTGACCTTCGCAGGCTAAGTGAACAAAATAATGAAGAGAATACAATTCCGTATCTATATCCTCCTTATTATTTTTTCCATTCGGATTGGGATTGGTACGTTGCTGGATGGTTTTGGGAATTTTACCCAAATAAACATCACGGGGCGACGGCATAAACACCCCTTTTAGATCCGTGTCCGACTGCGCCGTATGGGTTCCGTACAAATGTGAACCGAATTGCATCAGCACCAGAATCGTGCGGCCATCCGTCAGTGAGAGGTTATCCATAAAATCGAATCCTTATAAATCAAGGTGTGGATTAAAATAACTCGTGATCTAACCGCACGTTTGGCTGAACAAATTCACGGCATTCTCGTCTTACGCGCATTAGCGCCTGGGTCTATTGACGCAAGCATAATTTCAGACCTCCTGATCCGCGTGAATCTGGAGTGAGACCATTTTTGAATATC
>CAYOLL010000179.1:0-12166 GCA_964404765.1 uncultured Gemmatimonadota bacterium
CCTGGCTCTGACCCTGTACCAGCAAGCCCAAGCCCTTGCTGAGAGGCTAGGTGTCCGTCGTTTGCAGGGCGTGATTTATTGCGAGATCGGCAGCACCTACTCGATGCAGGGTAGCTACCCCCAGGCCATCGAGTATTACAAGAAAAGTCTGGATATTGATCAGGAACTCGGCAATGAAAAAGGTTTAGCAGTGAATTACGGCAACTTGGCCACTATTTATGGGCGGCAGGGCGACTATGAGCGAGCCATCGAGTTATATCAAAAGACAATTGAATTGTCTATCAAATTGAGCAATGAGCAAATCGCCGCTAAATCATACGGCAACCTAGGTCTTGTCTACCAGAAGCAGGGGCTCTACAACCAAGCCATTGAGATGTGCGAGCAAAGTTTAGCCATTACTCTGCGGACAGGCGATCAACAAACATCGGCCAGCATTTATGGCAACCTGGGCAGTGTCCACATTGAGATGGGCAATTTCGAGACGGCCATTGCCACGTATCAAAAAGCGCTGGAGATTAATGAACGGATTGGTAACGAGCCCGGCGCAGCTCAGGATTATGGCAATCTGGCCATTGTCTATAAAAAGATGGGCGATAATGGCCGGGCACTGGCGTATCACCACAAATCGCTGAAGATCACGGAACGGATTGGGGACCGACATAATACAGCCATCTCCTATCTCAATCTTGGCATTCTCTACCGCGATCAAGGGGATTGGGCTGCGGCGCGTAGCCATCTGGAAAAGGCCAAAGCGCTGTATGAGATGGTCGGGGATGCCAAAGAGGCGCAAAAAGCAGCGCAGGCGCTCAGGCAATTGTGACACAAATTTGCAAGCTATGTATGGTCTAACTCCGCCTCCAACTGCATATCAAACATCTTTCCATGACCGACCCAACCCCCAAACTCCACACCGAAATTACCTACCTCAAAGGCGTAGGCCCCAAGCGGGCGGAACTGTTTGCCAAGCTGGGCGTGCAGACCGTCGGGGACTTGCTGTATCATTTCCCGCGCCGCTATCTGGATCGCAGCCAGATTTTGCCCATCGAAAAAGCCCGGCCCGGCGAGGCCGTCACGCTCATCGGCAAGGTCGTCACCTTCGGCGTCGTCAATCCCCGGCGCGGCGTCAGCATCTTCACGCTCATTATTCAGGATGAGACGGATTACATCCATTGCAAATGGTTCAACCAGGACTACCTCAAAAACGTCTTCAAAGCGCAGCAGGAAGTGGTCGTCAGCGGCGAAGTGACCCTGTTCCGCGGCGAAAAGCAACTGGCCTCGCCCGAATACGAAATCATCGCCGACGCCGACGACCCGGAAACCATCCACACCGGCCGCATTGTGCCGCTCTATCCGGCAACCGCGGGTTTGCATCAAAAAGCCATCCGCCAGGCCGTCAAAAAAGCCTTAGACACCTACCTGCCGGAAGTGACCGAAACCCTGCCCGACTGGCTGCTCAAACGCTACGAACTCTACGACCTGCGCACGGCCATCCTGCAAACGCACTTCCCCGAATCCGACCCGCAGCGCGACCTGGCCCACCGCCGTCTGGCCTTCGAAGAATTGTTCTACTTCCAACTCATGCTGGCCCTGCGCAAACGGCTGTCCGGCGCGCCGGAAAAGGGGATTGCCCTGCCCGACCCCGAAACGCAAAACGCCGGAGTGCAAAATTTTAATTTTGCGAAAGACGACGTTAGCGAAAGCAAAAATAAATTTTTGCACTCCGATAAATCCGAAGAAGAAAGCAAAAATAAATTTTTGCACTCCAGGCTTATCGCCGGTCTGCCTTTCCAACTCACCGGGGCGCAGCAGCGGGCTATGGCGGAAATCGGGCAGGATTTGGCGGCCAACGTGTCCATGAACCGGATGCTGCACGGCGATGTGGGCGCGGGCAAGACCCTCGTGGCGGTCGTGGCCATGCTGCGGGCGGTGGAGAACGGCTACCAGGCCGCGCTGATGGCCCCGACGGAAATCCTGGCCGAGCAGCACGCCCGCAAGATCGTGGCCTATCTGGAACCGTTGCATGTCAACTGCACCTTCTTGGTCGGCAAGATGAAGGCCAAACGCAAGCGCGAGGCATTGGCGGACATCCAAACCGGCATGACCCACATCGTCATCGGCACGCACGCGCTGATTCAGGAACAGGTGCAGTTCAACCGGCTCGGTCTGGTGGTGATTGACGAGCAGCACCGCTTCGGCGTGTTGCAGCGGGCCACCCTGCGCGAGAAGGGCGACAATCCCAACGTGCTGGTCATGACGGCCACGCCCATTCCGCGCACCCTGGCCATGACGCTCTACGGCGATCTGGACGTGTCCGTGCTGGACGAGTTGCCCGCCGGACGCCAGCCCATCGTCACCAAATGGACGACCGAATCCAAACGGCCGGAAGTCTATCAATTCCTGCGCCGCGAGATCGAAAAAGGCCGCCAGATTTACGTGGTCTATCCGCTCATCGAGGAGTCGGAAAAGTTGGACTTGAAAGCCGCCACGGAGATGTATGAAACTCTGCAAAGCGGCCCGTTCAAGGACGTGAAAGTCGGCCTGCTGCACGGGCGGATGAAGAACGACGAAAAGGACGCGGTGATGCAGGCCTTTGTGTCCGGCGAGATCAAGATTCTGGTCAGCACGACCGTGATCGAAGTGGGCGTGGACGTGGCCAACGCCACCGTCATGCTGATCGAGCACGCTGATCGCTTTGGTCTGACCCAGTTGCACCAGTTGCGCGGCCGGGTCGGGCGCGGATTGTACAAATCCTTTTGTGTGTTGATGGCCAGTCCCAATCTGTCCAAAGAGGCGCAGGAACGGTTGGACATCATCCAAAGCACGACCGACGGTTTCAAAATCGCCGAGGAAGACCTGCGTCTGCGCGGCCCCGGCGAGTTCTTCGGCACGCGGCAGCACGGCCTGCCGGAGCTGCGCGTGGCCGATCTGTTCAAAGATCAACATTTGCTGCAAGACGCCCGCAAAGAAGCCTTCAACATCATCGCCAAAGACCCGGATTTACGACATTCGGCGGTGCAGATTATCAAGCATGTTTTGGAGACGAAGTATCGGGAGAAGTATGAATTGGCGCGGGTCGGGTAGGGTTAGCCACGAAGACACAAAGGCACTAAGAAAATCTAAAAAATGCAATTATCCGTTGGTATGTCTGATTCATATTTAAAAGTTGCGTACTGCGAATTTTCTTTGCTATTTTGATCAAATCTATCAATTTTTTCTTTGTGTCTTCGTGCCTTTGTGGCAAGGCGGCTTTTTTATCATCGCCAAAGACCCGGAGTTGCGGCATTCGGCGGTGCAGATTATCAAGCATGTGTTGGAGACGAAGTATCGGGAGAAGTATGAATTGGCGCGGGTCGGGTAGGGTTAGCCACGAAGACACAAAGGCACTAAGAAAATCTAAAAAATGCAATTATACTTTGGTATGGCCGATTCGGTGGGCTAGGCTTAGCCACGAAGACACAAAGGCACTAAGAAAATCTAAAAAATGCAATTATACTTTGGTATGGCCGATTCGTGTTTAAAAGTTTCGTACTGCGAATTCTCGTTGCTATTTTGATCAAACCTATCAACTTTTTTTCTTTGTGTCTTCGTGTCTTTGTGGCAAAAAAAAGAGGCTTTTAAAAATGAGCTATGACAAGTTATCGGAACGGGAAGAATTGATTGGCCAGAAAGTTGTGGATGCCGCATTTCAAGTGCATAAAAATCTTGGCCCCGGTTTGCTTGAAAGGGTTTACGAAGTCTGCTTTTGCCATGAATTGTCGAAACGGGGTTTAAAATGGCAGCGTCAAGTAGATATACCGATTCGATATGATGGTGTCACGTTTGACGAGGGTTTGCGATTGGATGTGTTGATTGAAGATTTGGTTATTTGCGAGTTGAAAGCTGTAGATACCGTGAACCCTGTTTGGCAGGCGCAGATTTTGAGTCATCTTCGTCTGACGCAAAAACGTCTTGGCTACTTGATCAATTTCAATGTTCCTTTGGTTAAAGATGGCATCAAGCGTTTTGTTCTTTAGCCTTCTATATTCTTCGTGTCTTTGTGTCTTTGTGTCTTTGTGGCAAGCAGCTTTTTTATTGTCGCCAAAGACCCGGAATTGCGGCATTCGGCGGTGCAGATTATCAAGCATGTTTTGGAGACAAAGTACAAAGACAAATACGAATTAGCCAAAATCGGATAAAACGCTTTACAATCTAACTCCCTCCGACCGTTTCGGCACAGAGCGATTGCCGTTAGCTTATGCCAAAACTTTGCGATGAACTTAATGTAATTTCTGAAATGGACGCTATAAAACCCATTGCTAAAATAAGAAATCTGCTGTATGATATAGTTGACTTGTTCTGAAGGTTATTCTGCCAGAAATGGCACATGCCCTTAACGAGTATAGCTTTTTAAGTCGATAACGACGACTGGAGACTGCAAGGATGAGCTTTCGCTTCGGTTACAATACCAATGGTTTTGCCAATCACGCCCTGCCGGATGCGGTTGAAGTTGTTGCGGCCAGCGGGTACGTCGGTTTGGGGCTGACAGTAGATCATGCCCATTGTAATCCGTATACCATTGACCCCGTTTTTTTGGCTGATCTGAAAGTCCGGCTGCAAAAAGTCAATCTGTCGGTAGTGATCGAAACCGGGGCTCGCTTTTTGCTCGATAAATGGCATAAACATGAGCCGACGCTGATTAGCGCCACCGGACGCGAAAAACGTATTGACTTTTTAAAGCGCTGTGTTGATATTGGAGTGCAATTAGACGCTGAGGCGGTCGCTTTTTTTTCCGGTGTGCGACAGGCCAATGTTTCCGAAACGGAAGCCGAGGCTTATTTTTTGCAAGGCTGTGAACAAGTTCTGGAATACGCCGCTTCCCAAAATATGGCCATCGGCTTTGAACCGGAACCGGGTATGTTCGTAGACAGCATGGCCAAATTTCGGAAAATAGCCGGCGTTTTAGACCATCCCGGCTTCAAGCTGACACTCGATATCGGCCATCTATTCTGCACGGAAAAGCCGGGCAGCGAAGCTGACTGGATCGAAGCGCTTGGCCCTTTTATCGTCAATATGCATATTGAGGACATCAAGAGCCGGGCGCATTTTCATTTGCCGTTTGGCGAAGGCGACATTGATTTTGCGCCGATTTTTCGGGCGATTCATACCATTGACTATAAAGGTTTGATTCAGGTAGAGTTGAGCCGGGACAGTCATCGCGCCCCGGACGCCGCGCGGCAGTCCATGGCGTTCTTAGCGGAAGCCGTCAGAAACAAAAAACAGAACACGGATCGCACCGCAACTGACGGAATTTTACGGATTAAAAATTAAAGCACAAAAAATTAAGCAAAGACATTATCCGTAAGAACCCGTTTTTTCCGCCGTACCCGTGTTCTATTACGGGTTAGCCGCTGCAAAATTTCGGGGACGATCATGGGGGATCGACTAAACATCGGGATTATTGCCCACAGCTACATCCCGGTGTCGGGTGGGATTCAGACGTATATTCACTCAAAAGCGGTAGAGTTTGTCAAAAAAGGACATAATGTCCACGTCGTTATCCCGAACAACTCCATGCGTGAAGCGCCGCATACGATTATTGAAGGTGTTCACGTCCACCGGGCCAGTGTCGAGAATATTGATTGGTCTTACCCGGTCGAAGACAATCGGATTGAGGGTTGGACAACTTACAACGATCATCGTCGCTGGGGCGCGCAAGTTGTGCAGATGGCGATGGAAGCGCTGCCGATTTTTCAGGCCGAGCGTGTTGATCTGGTTCATACCCATTTTACCGCGACTTTTGTGGGCGAGCTGCTGTGGCTGTTTCATCGCATTCCTTATGTAGATTCGATCTATGGATTTTATAGCGATTATCAGCCAAGCCCGGACATGCAGCAGGCGGCGCAGCATTTTTATCATAGCGGCGGGATGCGGGCGGTGATTGTGGTGGGCAACTACGTGCGGCGGCTGTGTGAGGCAGGCGGCATTCCCGGCGATTTATTGCACACCGTCAACCCGAGCGTAGATTTTGCGCGTTTTGATCCAATGCTGATCGGTCCCGATATTGTTGCTAAATATCGAATGCCGATTGGTCAGGAAACCCGGGTGATTTTTTGTCCGATTCGTTTGCAAGAGCGCAAAGGCTTTACAACGGCATTGCAGACATTGGCGCAAATAAAGGCGCATTATCCCGATTGCCATCTAATCATTTCCGGTGGATCGAGCGCCAACCCGGCCGGTATCGAGAAGCCGCTGGCGACTTACCATCAGATGACGCGCGATCTGGATATTGCCGAACAATGCAGCTTGCTGTTGAATAAAATTTCCGATGATGACATGCCCTCTTTTTATCAACGGGCGGATGTTGTTTTAATGCCGTCGCTGCAAGAGGGCTTTGGCATTTCGGTGCTGGAAGCGTTAGCCATGCGCCGGCCTATTGTCGCGACAAATATTCCGCCATTCCGTGAATCTTCCAGCGACTATGCGCTTTTTTTTGAGCCGAATGACGCCATCGGCTCTACCAAAGCGGTACTCAAAACGCTTGAAGGCGATGCGTTGATTGTCCGGCAGGTTCAGCAAGGGTTTGCCCATGTGCGGTATAAGTACGCCGCCAGCCGTCTGGCCGACGAAATGCTGGATATTTATCATCGTGTGCTGGAGCGCCCGTTTGACCGGCTGGATCGGGTGGCCGAAAGCGTCGTGCGGACAACGATCAATGCCGGAATAGATTTTTAAATAGTTACTGCGTTTTAATATATCCATTGTGCCTTCTAAGAACTTTGACATGAATCATGCGGCTCTCATAAAATCAGCAACAAAATTTTTTCTTAAGCAATGGCAAGCGCTGCAAAAATCGAAAGCGCTGGCGCAGTTGCAGACGGCTTTTGTCCGTCTGGGCGTGCTGTTGCTTCCATTATGGGAATTGCTGCAGCATCATTTATCCAAGTTTGGTATCGGACGTAAAATTGTCGAATTCTTTCACGCCAACTTGAAGGGTTTGAAAGGTCGGCAAAAGCCTGTATTAGTCTTCTTCGAACGTGTTTTTTCCATTGAAAAGTCGGATTGGCCGTATCTGTCGGTCATGCTGCCACTCTTCTTCCTCGTGCTGTTCGGGCTTAATGTCGGCAACATTTCCACGCAGTCGCTATTTGTCAAACGCTTTGGCAAAGAGTGGATTCCGTGGATGTTTTTCTTTGACTCGTTAGGGCTGTTCATCATCTCCATCGTTATTACCTCCTTCGTTGACCGGCTCAACAAAGAGCGGCTGTTCCGCTACACTCTGTTTACCATGTCCGGTTGTGTCCTGCTGTTCCGCGTTATGATCCAATTGGATGATATCGCTGCTTCGCACGGTATTTTCCTGCCCTTCATTTACCCGCTGTTTTTTATCGCTGAATATATTTTCAAGATCATTTTGCTGGGTCAATTTTGGTTAGTTGCCAGCGAAATTTGCGACTCGCGCCAGGCCAAGCGTATTTTCGGCTTATTCAGCAGCGGCGGCATTATCGGCGGTATCACGGCCTCGCTGGCGATCAAGATACTAAATTTTAATACGCCTAACCTTTATTTCGTATGGGCGCTGGCCTTATTTGGAGCCGGCTTGATTTCATTGAACTTCAAGCGCGCCGGAATCAGTAAAGAAGAACGGCAAAAAAAGAAAAAATTATTTACGACTTTAGACGAGCAATTTCAGGACATAGAAGTCGGTTACAAAGAAGTTAAAACCTCCAGATTATTGCAGACGTTAGGCTCGCTGATCGTTCTGTGTTTTGCCCTGTCCTACACACTGGATTATGAGTTTCTGTCGACCTTAAGCAGTCATTTCAAGTTTGAAAATGAGCTGACTTCCTTTTTTGCCAATGTCAAGTTTTTGTCCGGTTTAGCCAGTCTTGTCATGCAGCTATTTGTTACCAGCCGTATCATTTCCCGTTTTGGACAACATTCGGCCATGCGCATTCTGCCGGTGGCCTACATCGTTGGCTTTCTGCTCATCGGTATTTTCTTTAACTACTTTATTGCCAGTATCGTGGTTTTTGCGCGAGACATCTTGTTTTTTGCCGTTTACAATCCCAGTTATCAAATGATGTACAACGCCATTGCCGAGCAAAATCGCGGTCGAGCCAAATCCTTTATTGAGGGCGTTTGTAACCCGCTGGCGTTGTTTTCGGCCTTTGTGATTTTAAAAGGTTTTACGATTGTGATGAGCGACCAGTATTTAGGTCTGATCGCGGCGTTGATTGCGCTGGTATTTTGGTGGGTGTCTACCCGGCTTAAAAAAGATTATGAAGAAGCGCTGATTTTGGATTTGCGGCGGGATGACTTTAACATCCGCGAAGTCGCCAAAAACACCATCCGCGAGATGGAAGGCACGGATCTGCAAAAGATTCTGTACAAATCGCTGGTTGAGGGTGATAAAGATACAGCCGTGTTTGCCACGGAAATGCTGCAGCGGAGTGGTAATCCAAATTCGGTCAATACCCTGTTTTTTGCGCTGCGTCGCTCCAATGACAAGGAAGTCAAGCTTAAGATTATTGAAACGATTGGCCGCTTGGGCACACCCGAAACCGGCGATTTGATGACGACCTACATTAAAAGTAAGGATAAGGATATTCAAATCGCGGCGCTCAAGACCTTAACTAATTTATCCGATGAGACGACCGGCAGCAAGATTCTGTCCCTGCTTAAAGTGCGTGATCCGGACTTGCGCGCCACGACCGGCGCGGTTTTGTGGTATTTGAATGACGACCGGGGCCGCGCGACACTGGAAGATATGTTAAACAGCCGCTTTGACGACATACGGCTGTCTGCTACGCGAGCGTTGTCGGAAGTCAGCAACGAGCGCATGGGCAAACTCTTGGTTAACTTGCTGAAGGACACCAATCATGAGATTCGCACCTATGCCATACAGGGGCTTGGCAACATCAAACATATCGAGGCGATCCCGCATGTGGTTGAGGCGCTCCTGGATGAATTGGAAGATGTGCGCAACGCGGCCCAGCTAAGCTTGCCGCGATTTGGCGCGGCGGTTATCGGTCCCTTGATGGAAAAATTTAAAGAACATCGGCAGAGCGCGCATATCCAGCGCCGGGTGGTGCAGATTTTAGGCGATCTTGACGCCAAAGACGCCGAAGATCGGCTGTTTGAGATTTTGCTGAGCAGCGATGGATTCATGCAAAATCTGGTGCTGCACGCGCTGGGCAAGCGCAAGCAAATCGGTCAAATTACCCCGCTCAACAAATATGTGCTGGATCAAATTCGTGAAATTTATCGCAGTTTTTATTATATTAACATCTTACAACAATTCAAGAGTACCATCGCCGGTGGTGTTCTCATCACGTTTATGGAAGAGGACATCAAGCACAAGCAGGATTTGATTTTGCAGGCAATGGGTCTGATCGAAGGCGATATCAACACCTTTTATTTGATCCAAAAGAAGTTGAAGAGCAAAAACAAATACCTGCGGGCCAATGCCATTGAAACGCTGGAAAATCTGGCCGGGCGTAACCTGTTCCGCCGGCTGCTGCCGCTGATCGAATCGCCCAATAACGACCAAATCCGCGGCGCCTTGCGCGGGGCTAAGGGCGAGACGATGGGCAATGCCGACAACACGCTGTATCAATTGCTTAACCATCCGCAAAATGCGCTGATTCGGGCTTGTACCGCGTATTTGCTGGGGGAAGTCAAAAACCGAAAATTGCTGAATGCGCTAAACGTGCGTCGTTATAGCGACGAAGATCTGCTGGTGCGGGAAAATATCACCTTAGCCGGGCAGAAAATCTTACTCAAAACCGATGTGGTGACGCAAATCAAGGGGTCAACCATGCTGACATTATTAGAGAAAATCTTCTTCCTGAAAAAAGTGCCCATGTTCAGCAACATGAGCGGCGAAGAATTGCGCCTGATTGCCAATATTTGCGGCGAAAAACAGGTGGGCTTTGACGAGCAGATCATGAAGGAAAACGAATACCAGGACGATATCCATGTCTACATCGTCGTGTCTGGCTTAGTTTCGCTGACCAACATTACCCCGACCGGCGAGGAGAAGATTTTGAAGATTTTGAAGACGAAAGATTATTTTGGCGATATCGAAGTCTTTGACGATCAAGGCATTGCCTCGGTCACTGTCAAAGCGATGGAAGATACCCGGCTGATGGTCATCGGTCAAAAAGAGTTCAGCAACGTCTTGCTGGAATATCCCAGCATCGCCATTGAAATCTGCAAAGTCTTTAGCACCAAGCTGCGTCAGATGAACCGGCTGCTGGTGCTGCAGTATTAAACCGATAGTTTGGATGCGCATTCAAAAGCGGAGCAGCGAAATTCATTTTGCAAGTCACTGTCAGATCTTCAATCCTTAAAATTTAAAATCCGTGCGTCATGACACCGCCGACCGGCTGTTGAACTCCCGACGAATTTATGTCAACATACACTAGTGTTCTTTTAATTGCCGGCCACAGCCCGGCCGTTCATTTCAATAAGCTTAATCTTTAATTTGCCCAGAACATGACCCAGATTAAATTGCTGATCCAGATCGCCGACCAACAGGCGGATATGACTGGCATCCACGCTATTCTGACCAAAAGTCGGGTCCATCGGCAGCCACTCACCCACAAAAACTTCCGGCCAGGCATGATAATAAAAACCGTTGTTGACATAAGCCAGTCCGATGCAAATCCGGGTCGGGATACCGGCGGAACGCGCCAGCGCCGTAAATAAAGTGGAATGTTCGTTGCAATCGCCTTCCATCGTCGCCAAAACTTCCACCGCCGACGGGATCGACAGGGTAAACTGTTTCGTGATGTTCTTGAACAGCCATTCCTGAATGGCGATGGCCGCCCGCAGCGCGTCAGTTTCGTCACCGACAATTTCCTGCGTTTTTTGGCGGATAGCAGGGTCGGTAGTTTGAATAAAAGCTGTGGCGGCCAGCCATTGGCTATCGGCCTTAGCGCCGGCTTCGGCAATAGACAGACGCTTGACCGCCGTCAACGAGCGTTGACGAATTTCCAGCACTAACGGCGCAGTCGAGCTAAGCGTCTGATTGGTTCCGTCCAGATCCAGACTATCGGCAAAAACGCCCTCGATTTGAATTTTTAGCTGCTCCAATTCGCGCGGCGCTTCAATTTGTTGATCAGGAATGACGGAATAAATAGATAGAACATCCACCATATCGTCATCATCCGGATTGATGCCGCGCGGGGCGTTTTCCTCGCTGACTTTAATCATGGTCATGCCGGTCGGGCTGACTTCTTTCAGGGTGCGACCGTCATAATCGATCCAGACGGTGCTTTCCATTTCCCGATATTTCAGCTTTATTTTTTTGGCGATATAGGGCTTGTTCTCGATATAAAGACGGTCTTCATCTTCAACTTTGATTTGGACCGGGCTGGTGGAAGCGGTCATAGGATCAAAAACCTTTAGCGTGTAGACCTTTCCGCGTTCCAGACCGTGGCTGGCCAGATAAGGCTCAAGCGTCAACGGTAATTGGACATCTTCGTCCAGATCAAAGGTCTGTGTGCTCTGCCGTCCGGAAGAATTAAGGATTAAGTGTAGTTGGCGGTCCTTCACTTCCCCGGCGATGTTAATCTGATGGATACCGGAAACCACACTGGCTTCAAAAGATTTGAGGCCGAAATCCGCGTTGGCTTTAGCCGTATTCACCAGCGTAATTTTCTGCCGGGTATTGCCTACTCGCATGGAAATAAAAACACGCTGCAGAAAGCTGTAAGTGGTGACTTTGGTAGAGTCATCCGTCATTTTGGCGATAGAGGTCATGGCATAGCCGATTTTACGGCTTTCCAAATAGATGGCCATCCATTCCCGGTCATGTACGGATTTGGTAAAACGCTCCAGTTGGATCAACGAGCCGGCGCTGCTTTCTACCGGCCGATTGCGGTAGAGCAGCAAACCCATCATAACCAACCAGAAAATGGTAACGGAAGTGCCGACAAAGTTTTTAAAGCGCATTTTGTTTTGCCTTAATTTTAGATGCCTTCGCTTGCGAAGGTTCCGGCCTGTAAATCCCCGAAATCCTGCAAATGTTGACTTTCATTGCAAATTTAACCTTCGCAAGGGTCGATTTCGCAATATGTTGCTTGTAAACATGTTACGGATTTTCAACCGGGATGTTCGTTAATTTTTACCTGAATTATTCACGAATCTTAACGCAAACGTCGCAATTGACGCTAAAGACGCA
>CAYOLL010000180.1:0-12148 GCA_964404765.1 uncultured Gemmatimonadota bacterium
CGTCTTTAGCGTCAATTGCGACGTTTGCGTTAAGATTCGTGAATAATTCAGGGGTATAACAAGGAGCGTTAATGTCTATTGAAGACGCCATCAAAGCCGTTGTGGAACATCAACATTTGCGTCAGGCCGAAGCTTTTGCCGTCGCCAGCGCCATCATGGAAGGCGGAATTACGCCGGCACAAATCGCCAGTTTATTGACGGCGCTGCGTATGAAAGGCGAGACTGTCGAAGAGGTGCTTGGGTTTGCGCAGGCCATGCGCGAAAAAGTCACACCGGTTGCGCATAATTGCGAGAATCTGGTAGATACTTGCGGTACCGGCGGCGACCGACACGGCACATTCAACATTTCAACAACAGCGGCATTTGTGGCGGCCGGAGCCGGTTGCAGCGTAGCCAAGCACGGCAATCGGGCCGTTTCCAGCCAGTCGGGCAGCGCCGATATGCTAAAAGCGCTGGATGTAAACATTGACATTTCGGCGGAAAAAATGGCCGCATGTTTAGCCAAGACTGGCATTGCCTTTTTGTTTGCGCCTAATCTGCATCCGGCTATGAAGCACGTTGCCGGTCCGCGCCGGGAGATGGGCATTCGCACAATCTTTAACGTTCTTGGCCCGCTGACCAACCCGGCCGGCGCAAAGCGTCAGCTCATCGGCGTTTATGAGGAGAGGCTGTTGGAATTGGTGGCTGACGTTTTGCTTCGTTTAGAGGCGACACAGGCTCTGGTTGCGTATAGCGAAGACGGCCTGGACGAGCTGAGCATTTGCGGCAAAACAACAATTGCCGAGATCAAAAACGGCCGGATCACGCTATCGACAGTTACACCGGAAGAATTTGGCTTGCCGCGCCATCCGTTGTCAGCCATTAAAGGCGGTAATGCCCAGACCAATGCCGCGATTGCGCTGGCCGTACTGCAAGGACAGGCCGGCGCTGCGCGGGATATTGTGCTGCTCAATGCCGGCGCAGTCATCTATGTCGCCGGAAAAGCCGCCACCATTCAAGCCGGCCTTATGGCTGCCGTGACGGCTATTGATTCCGGCGCGGCCATGCGCGTTTTGGAACAGTTCCGTCAGTTTACCAATGCTTAACACGATAAGCCGGATGTGCCACGCAAACCCCCTATTCGCACGAGTGTGATTTAGCCTGAATAGTTCATTCATAAATGAGCCACGAAATACGCGAAAGGCACGAAAAGTAAAGGATTCTCAAATTCAGACTTGGAATTTACTTTTCCCGTTTTAGGGTAACTTCTCAAAAAGTGTTGGTAAAACCAAACCTTGCGAAGCATTCGTGTCCGTTATTTAACAATAGACTACATCATAAGTTACAGGACCAGGGATCTGGCCGCCGGGGGGAGACCTAATATTTTCAGGATGTTCACAGGCTTACAGGCGGGAACCTTCGCAAGGTTAACCAACGGTCAATGTCATTAAGTTAAGGAAAGCCGACCCAATTGTCTTCTGAAAGAATCCTTTTCGAATCAAGCACAGGCCAATTTGAAACAAGATGCTTACAGAATGACATGCTCTGCTTTTGCGGAGGTTATTAATTAAAAACGCTATCCTAAATATCTTAGCGCCTTCGTGGCTAATGAATAATTCAGGACAGTTCATTTTCAAGCGGGGTGCTTATTTCTTCTAAGTTTATATCAGGGAAGTATTTGCGAATACAATTCGGGCAAAGACTATGGGTAAATTCAGCATTGGAATGTTCCTGAATATAGGCGTCAATACGTTTCCAATAACCCCGGTCATCGCGAATGTTTTTGCAAGAGGAGCAAATAGGCAGTAACCCGCTTAGGGTTTTGACTTGAGCTAACGCATTTTTCAATTCCTGGATTAACTTTTCGCGTTCCAGTTCGGTTTTTTTTCGCTCCATGGCATAGCGGATAGAGCGTTCCAGCAGTGAGCTGTCAATCCGCTCTTTGGTGAGATAGTCGGCGGCTCCTGCCCGCATGGCCTTCAAATCCACATCATGATCGCCTTGTCCGGTCAGCAAAATGATCGGTATGTGCGGTTTAATAGCAACTGCAGCTTGCAGCAGCTCCAAACCGTCGTGTGCCCCTAGGCGATAATCTAACAAAAAAACATCGTGCGGATTGGCTTTAATTTGCGCTAACGCTTCGTCAAAAGACGATGCCCATTTTAAATCAGCTTGATAGAATTTGCTTTCGTTGAGCATGTCACGGGTGAGAATATAGTCGTCTTCATCGTCATCGACGAGTAAGAGGCGTATTTTTTCTTTGTACATGCTGACTCCTTGTGTGGAAATAGCGGTCTTAATCCAGTAGAGTTACAGCAAGATCGTTGCCTGAATTTTTGCAGAGGCTTACTTAAGGACAGGCAAGCAGATACGACATTTTGCCAGGCGCGGGTTTTTACTAAATGACAGAAACTACAATGCAAATTGCCAATTTTATGGCAATTTGAGGGAAGAGTCGGGCGAGGATTAAACAGATTGGCCGAGTTTTTGCTGGTGAATAATTCGCCTCATTGGGTCGATCTGTGAAGAGGCGCAACTACTGCTACGCGGCGTAAGTTCGTGTGAACTTTTTTGACAATCAAAACCTGACGGGTTTCCAGAACCCGTCAGGTTTGAGTTCACACAAACTTATGCCGAACAGCACTACAGCCTTGCGCGAGGCGGCAGCTCGACAGTGCGAATCCAATAGCGTTCGACATTGCGCATGGTTTCAACCAGCAAGTCATAAGAGATTGGCTTGGAGATAAAGCCGCTGGCGCCCCAATGGTACGCCGCTGCAATATCGTCAGGATTACGCGACGTCGTCAGGACCATCGCTTGAATATGGCGTAGCTTTGGATTTGATTTAATCTGGCGCAGCGCTTCGATGCCATTCAGACGGGGCATGTTTAAATCCAGGATAATCAGATCGGGCATGGGAATTTGCGGGATGTTGCCATTGAGAATCTCTAAAACATGTTCGCCATTTTCGGCCAAAGAAATCTGAATATACGGCAGATCCCGGGCTGAAATCGCTTCTTCCAGTGCTTCTTTAATTAAAAACTGATCATCCGGATCATCATCGGCTATTAAAATATTGATCATGGTTTCGCGCTCGCCCATTACGCGCCCTCACTTTGTTTGTATGGTAAGGTAACGGTAAAAGTTGCTCCGGCGCCCGGTATGCCAGTGGCTGTGAGGGCGCCTTCATGTCGGTCACAGATACGCCGGCAAATCGCCAAGCCGATGCCGGCGCCTTCGTATTGAGCCTGTCCATGCAGTCTTTGAAAAATGGTAAAAATGCGTTCGGCGTATTTTTCTTCAAAACCAATGCCGTTATCCTGCACTTCAATTCGGCAAAAATCATGCCCGGTTTCATCTTCTGCCGGCGGTGTTGTAATCCGAATTTCCGGTGTCTGGTCATTTTTTCGAAATTTAATGGCATTCCCAATCAGATTTTGAAATAGCTGCTGCATTTGAAGCGGATCCGCTTCGATTGTCGGCAGTGCATCGCAGACAATATGCGCCTGGGTTTGATCTATCGGCACTTCCAGATCGGTTAAAACATCTTGAATAATGATGTTTAAATCTACTTTAACAAAAGGCTGTGCCCGTGTTTTGACCCGCGCCAGTGATAACAGCGCGTCAATTAAACGCTGCATCCGGTCCGCGGCATTTCGCATACGGTGCAGATAATCGAGGCCGTCGCCGCTCAGGCTGGATTTGTATTTGCTTTCCAGCCGGCCGGCAAATACCTGAATTTTTCGTAACGGTTCTTGCAAATCGTGCGAGGCGACCGAGGCAAAGTCTTGCAGCTCCCGGTTGCTTTTTTCCAACTCGACGGCATATCTTTTTAGCGCATCCTGGGCGCGCTTGCGGTCAGTTATGTCCCGAATATAGATCAGAAAATGAACAGGCTTTCCGTCCAACTCCAAGACCAGCGAACCATTCAACTCAACCCAGGCGACATCGCCGTTTCTACGTATGAAGCGGCATTCGGTATCAAAATACTCCGCGCCGCCATGAATCAGTTTTTGGCAGGCCTGCCAATAGACGGCCTCGTCATCGGCATGAAAAATATCCTTATAGGTTTGGTTGATGATGTACTCTTCAGAATAATCCAGCAGTGCGCATAGTTTTTGTGGCACCTTTAACCAGTGGCCGTCAAGCGACTGATGAACGATCATCATTTGGGACAATGCTTCCGCTCGCTTCAGCCGCTCTTCCTGCTCGCGCAGGATTATTTCGCCGTGTTTTTTGTCGGTGATGTCGATGGTTACGCCGTGGGTATGGGTGACCTCATTTTTTGCATTTAGCTGCGGCTGGCTGCTGTCGTACAACCAGCGAATGCTGCCGTCACGGCGGATGATCCGATACTCCAGCGCAACGGCTGCGCCGGCCAAAATCCTGGCCATACCGTCCGAAAATAAAGCGCTGTCGTTGGGATGAATAATATTCAGCCAAAATTCGGGCACGGGGGACAAAATTTCGCTGAGCTCATACCCTGTAATTTTAGCGACATTTTCGGTGTACAATCGCTTGACAATCTTTCCGGCGGAGATATCCATACTCCACAGGTAAGCGTCAATGTTATCCGTAATATCTTTTAGACGCTGCTGACTTTCCTGTAAAGAAGCGTGAGACTCCCGCAACGCCGCAGTTTGATGGAAAATTTCGCGTCGCAATTGAAAATTCCAGGACCAAACCCCGATCAGCAAAACGGATACGCCGCCGAACACAATCAGAATGACAGATTTGTTTTTTTCCAGCCATGACTTGGCCAAAGTTTCGCCCAACCACTTTCGGGTGATCTTTTCCAGCGTTTTCGTTTCAATGGCCTGCTGAATGCCTTTGTTTAAAATGCCGATTAAAATCCGGTTGCCTTTTTTGGTAGCCAGGCAGTCTTTACCTTCATAGAGCGGGTTGCCTATCTTTTTGACCACATCATTCAGATTGTTGCTGAAAATATGGTACAAGACGATTTGTTCGTCTCCGATGACAGCGTCAGCGGCCTTCTTAGAGACCGAATCGGTTGCCGCGGCAAAATTTTCGGTGTAGATATACGTGACGGCGATGTTATGTTTGTTGAGGAAAATTTCGGCAAAATCGCCACGCTGCATGGCAATTTTTTTACCTTTGAGATCGGCCAGCTCTTTAATATCGGAACGGTCGGCGTGGATAAAAATGCTGGCCGGCACCTTAAAAAGCTCATCCGAAAACTCAAACTTTTTGCTACGCGCCTCATCATAAAAAAGGCTGGTTATAACATCGGCCTTACCGGTTTGAACATCTGCCTGGGCTTCCTGGAACGACTTGTGCACAATTTCAGCTTTAAAGCCGAATTCAACGGCCATCCAACGGATTAATTCAATCGTCATGCCGTCATATTGGTCTTTTTCGGTGACAAACTCAAAGGGTGGATACTCCGTTTGACCGACAAAAACCAGGGTCTTTTTTTCACGCAGATATTGTTCTTCGACATCCGTCAAAAGAAGATGCTGTTTCAGAATTCGCGCCATAATCCATTGCGTGGCCAATGTTAAAAAAAGCATCGCAATTCCAAACAGCAAGATACGCTGATAGCTTCGCAGAAATTGAATAAGAGCAGAACCTTTGCTCATCGGTTAAACCTCTTGTAACATCAATATCGCAGGGAGTTTTCTAATCCTTGTGACTGCTTGATACGTTGCTTTTTATTTTCATACAGCTGCATCGTTCAATGCGTGACAAGAAACGGCAAAATTTTGATTGCGTATGCTAATATATTTTAATATAATGCGTGACGTAACGGAACACAACGATCAAATTTTGTAAAGCAAAGGTGCGTAAACAGCTATGCATATCCTCAAAGTCTGCTTAGAAAACATCAAAAACTTCAAAGATGAAATTTTTACATTTGAACCCGGCACAAACGCGATTTGCGGCCCAAACGGGGCAGGCAAAACCACCATCATCGAAGCGATTTCCTTTGCCCTTTTCGACTCAATTCCCTACAAAAAGGAAGATTTCGTCCGACGTGGCGAGAAAAAAGGTACCGTTCGGATCACCTTTGTTTCCTCGTTGGACAGTCGGGTTTACACCGTCGTGCGGGCTACAGGAGTAGAGCATTTTGTCTATGATGAGGAGCTAAATGTTCGCGTCGCCGAGCAAACATCGCAAGTTCTTAAATGGCTGCATGAACACATGGAAGTCGAAACATCCCTGAGCTTGTCGGAGTTATTTGAAACGACGATTGGCGTGCAACAGGGCATGTTTACAGCCGATTTCAAGTTGACGGCTGGTAAGCGCAAACCCATATTTGATAAAATGTTACGGGTCGAAGAATACCGTATTGCCAGTGACGAGCTCAAGTATCTGGGCGATCATATCAAAGCCCGATTACAAGTCCTGCAAAATCAAATGGCTGAAATGGACGGTGAGCTTAAGCAATTGCCGGAGTTGACTGTGGAACTAACCCGTCTGGCTGCCGAGTTGCAGCGTTTGGAAAGCGCACTCAGTCAATCAGAACGACTACAGGCGGAAGCCGATACGGCCTTAAAAATTTTGGATTCGCAAGCGGAGGCTTTAAATCGGCTGACCGGTCTGACTCAGACTCGGCAGTTGCAGTGCGCACACGCCGAAAAGGATTGTCAGGCGGCTCTTCAGGAGCTGGAACGCGCCCGTACCGCGCATCGTCTTGTCCAGGAAACCCTTGAGGATTTTCAAGCCTATCAAAAAAATACGGTTTTATTGGAAGATTTGAGCAAGCAGCGCAAAATGCGGGATGAACTAAAAGATCAGCTTAATCGTTATGAGCATGATTTGAATCGAGTACGCGTTGAATACAAAGTTTTGCAAGAGGAACTTAGTGGAGCGGAAGCCGCACGAGAGCAATTAAAAACATTAAAGCCGATGGCTGATAAACAAGCCAAGCTGGAAAACAGCTTACAGCAGTTGGAAGTCAGCCTGGGCGCATATCTGCAACTGGAAAAAAGCCGTAAAAGCCTCAATATTGAATTGGAGAAACTTCGCGCCCGTTGTCTGGAACTAACCCGCCGCGCAGAGGAATTTGAGAAATTTCGACCTTTGGCCGAATCTCTGGCTGGTCTTGAAGAACAATTGCAGACGCTGCAACAGGAAGAGCGCCGTCTTCATACACGGGCGATTGAGCAGCAGCAATGGCGGCAGCATCAGGATCGTTTGGCTGTCGAACTCAATACCCTGGTGAAAAATATGGAGCAATTAACGGTCGAGATCAATCAAGTTGAGAAGCTTAAACCCATTGCTGACGACTATGGCAGTTTAACCCAGCAGCATAAAAATCTGCAAGCACAGGCCGCTGATTTAAAAGCACGGGTAAAAAACGATCAGATAACGCGTACACAAGTTAAAGACGGGTTGTGCCCCTTCCTTAGACAAAGTTGCAAAAATTTGACGCCTGGCCAAACGCTGGTTGATTTTTTCGATACGGAAATTGCGGATTATTCCCGCCAAATTCAAGAAGCGGAAGAAGGATTCGCCAGTGTTGATGCGAAACTGAATATGGCGAAATCTGCCCAAATTCATTTGGAAAATCTGCCGCGCTTGAATGAACAACTTGGCGAAATGGCCGCGCGTCAGGATACACTGCAAAACCAAGACATCGATCTGACACGATGTTTAGCGGAATTTCCGCCTGTTGACGAGACCCATCTGACAGCGTTGCGACAAAAAATAGCGCAATTAAACCAGGCACAAAAGGATGCCGGCCTGGCGAAATCAAAGATTGATAAGCTGCACGATATTGCCGAGCAAATGACACAAAGCCAGGCCGATATACAGACCCGAACTGCGCAACTGACACACCTAAACGACCAATTGGATGCTCTGGACAAAACGCGCGTGGAAAAGGATACCATATTGGCCGAGCTTAAGTTATTGGGTGACTCCCACATCCGCTGCACCCAGTTGATGCTGACGGCGGCTAAAGAAACGGAAATCCAAAAACGGCTGGAGGCGCTGCACATCAAAGGCAAGACGCTCCGTGCCGAGGTTGACGGCTTTAACGAGCGTCTCAAAATCTATACTCAGTTGGACGAGCAGTGGCAGACGACGCAGAGCGCACAGCGTCGTTTGGAAAATGCGCATAATCAATATTTAAAGAATGAAGCGTTGGCCAAGATACTGCCGGAAGCGCAACAGCACTACGATCAAGCAGAGCGTCAATTCGCTCAGGCCACCCGTGAACTGGCCGAGCATGAAATGCAAATGCGGCAGGCAGCCGCCGGTTATGACGCGAACCGTCACCAGGAATTACGAAATATGATGCAGCAGCGCCGCGACCAAATTGCGGCTTTTCGGGAAAACATCCGCACCGCCCGACAACTTCAAACGACCCACGAGCAAAAGCAAAAGCAGTTGACGGAAATCGTGGAACGCCGCGCAAGTCTGGCAAAGGATGTGGATCGCTTGCAGCGAATGATGCATTTTGTTGATTATAGCCGTGATTTGCTTAAAGAAGCCGGGCCGCAAGTCAGCGCCGTATCACAAATCAATGTCACCAGTCGGGCCGACCAACTTTTTCGCAATATCTCCGGCCGCCCCTATCTGACGCTGACCTGGACGCCGACCTACGACATCGAAGTGCAGGAAGATGGCCGTAGCCGGACTTTTAACAACCTGTCCGGGGGTGAGCAAATGTCGGCAGCCTTAGCTGTGCGACTGGCACTGCTTAAAGAAGTTTCTAAAGTAGATGTTGCTTTTTTTGACGAACCGACGGTCAACATGGACGAAATTCGCCGGCGCAATCTCGCCGATCAGATTCGACAAATTCCCGGTTTCTCTCAGCTTTTTGTGATCAGCCATGACGATACGTTCGAGCGAGTGACGGATCATGTTGTGCGGGTAGGGCGTGACGATAATGGCAATGGGAATGGGAACGGACATCATGCGCAGCCTGTCCTCGTGGAACAGCAAGCCGATTTTCATTTATTATAGGGCGTGTGAAGAAATGTCATTTTTCAAAAGTTTATCGCTCATTTTCAAGTACTTATGCACTCAAAAATGACACTTCTTGGAGTTTATCCTTACGTTCGCTGATTTTTTTTGATGACTTTTAGAAATGTGGTTTTTCAGCCCCGATAGGGGCGTCCCGTTTGTAGCCTGCTAATGTCAATGCTGTTATCCAAGCCCCATCGGGGCGACCCGTTCGATTATCACTTCACCATTTTAACGGGCCGCCCTTACAGGGCTTAGATGTTTGGATGTTGCGGATTGCTACAAACGTTTGCCCCTAACGGGGCATATAAACGGAATGCTATGTACAACTCCTTGAGTAATAAATAGTTATACGGTTATACAAAATTTCTAAAAACCAATCGAGAAATGCGCGAACGTGAGGGTTTATCACAGTTTCCTATAACTTCCCCCACTATTCTCAACAGGCCAAAGGATGACCCGCACCGACCTTTCCCATGCTATCAAAGTTCTTGCCTATGAAGTCGGCTTCGATAAAGTTGGTTTTGCCGAGGCCCGGCCCACCGGCGAGGCAAGCCACCTGCAGTCTTGGTTAGCGCAAGGTTTCCATGGCACGATGGAATGGATGGCGCGCAATACCGATCTGCGGCTTGATCCAACCCGGCTTTTTCCCGGCGCGAAGTCGGTGGTCGCTTTAGCCATGAATTACCAAACATCTTATCAACACTCGCCGGATTCTGATCACGGCTGCATTTCCCGTTATGCCTGGGGCGATGACTACCACGACGTGCTGAAGCAGCGAATGCAGCAGATGCTCACCCACATCCGCAAACTTGACCCAGAAATTGAAGGCCGTTGTTGCGTAGATACCGCGCCGCTGCAGGATAAGTTTTGGGCAGTGCAAGCCGGTCTCGGCTGGCTGGGCAAGCATAGCAATGTGATTAGCCGCGACCTGGGTTCATGGATATTTTTGGGCGAGATTATTTTGAATGTCGAATTGGATTATGATACCCCACAGCCCGATTACTGCGGTTCCTGCCGTCGCTGCATAGATATCTGCCCAACCGCAGCCATCGTTCAACCCTACGTGGTCGATGCCACAAAGTGTATTTCATATTGGACGATTGAGCATCGTGGTGAAATTGATCCGGCGATAGGCGAGCTTACAGGTAATCGCATTTTTGGCTGTGACGATTGTCAGGATGTATGCCCCTGGAATATCAAATTTAGCCGACCGACCCAAAAGCCGGAGTTTCAACCGCGAGCGGGTCTGGTTCGGCCAAACCTGAGCGAGCTGGATGATTTGACTGAAGAGGCTTTTCGCCGAAATTTCCGCAAAAGTCCGATTAAAAGGTCTAAATATGCCGGATTTCGCCGCAATGTGACCGTTGCTTTAAAAAATCATGCAAAAAGCATCAAAAAATGATGTTTTATGCTTGACAAGCCTTTTTTAAATTCTATTTTCCGTACGCTCCACAGTGGAGACACTTGTGGGATGTGGTGAAGCGATTTATAAGAAAGGAGTCTGCAATATGTCTATCAAGAAGCAATTTGTCCAAAAAGGGGCTGTCTGCCGCGTGACCTTCCGACTGAACAAGAAGGACGTGAACACGGCCAAATCCGTTGCTCTGGTTGGTGACTTTAACAACTGGGATCCGAAAACGAACATTATGGAACCGCTGAAAGGCGGAGAGTTTAAAGCTGTTGTAGAGTTGAAGGCCGGGCAAGAATACCAATTCCGCTACGTGGCTGATGGCAGCAACTGGTTAAATGATAGTGAAGCTGAAAAAGCTGCCAATGAATTTGGTGATTACAATTCTGTTATCAACGCAAACCAATAACAAGCGCTAAAAAAGTTTCACCACAATGACAGCCGGCGGTTTTCCTTGCGAAGATTGCCGGTTTTGCTGTTTTAGGGAGTATAATTTATTATTTATAATTTTTTTAGTGCTTCCCATACCTGGCTGCCGGCGCAGATGTGACCCGTACGCGAGGCCCGCTTTCGCGGAGTGTCTCAAAAGCCGGGGCATCCAGGCGCAAACATTTTACTTCCCAGTCAAAGGAATAATTACCGGCGCCATTCGCCAATTCTTGCACAGTAATTTCAGCCGGCGATTTTTTAATTACGGCCAGCCCTTTGGAATCCGCAGACAGTGGTGTTAGCTGAACGACCATGCCATTGGTTTGCACGGCGGCTGCAAAATCGGCGGGCAGCCGAATTGTCGCCCGTCCCTGAATCAATGCCTGAGTGCCGCAGATGTAGATCATTGCCTGCGGCCCGCTTAAACCGGCGTACCACATGGCGTCTGCGCGTTCCGGGGTGGCAATTTGGGCTACACCAAACTGGCCAAATAAAATGCCGCGTCCGGCGCTATCTACATACAAACCGGCCTGATCATAACCGTCACTGTCCATCACACTAATATAGCCATTATTGGGATAACCGGGAAGATTTCCGACATAGGCATTAAAATTTCCGTTAGCGCCAAAGGCGTGAATCTGTCCGGCGTTTTCGGCGCTGACAAACATGCGTACTCCGTCATAGCCAAAACCGTCGGCGCCCTGCACGCCAATCCAGCCATTGTTGGGATAACCATAGGTGTGCGAAAGCAATACATTGTCCGCTTGATTTTGACCGAGTAGTTCCAGTGTGCCTACGCTGTCCGTTGCCGAAAAAAGATAGGCCTTGCCATAGCCGTTAGCCCCATACACGCTCAGCATCCCCTGCATTGGATCAAGCGTGGACCAACCTGAAGCTACATTCAGATAGCCATTGGGATTGTACAGGGCCAGGTAGCCTGCTTGTGCGGTTGGCTGCCCGTCAGCCGCGTAAGCGCCGATTTCTGCCCGTACAAAAGTGTCCTGCCCGCGAAACCAGGCCGCGCCATCCGCTACATCTAATCTGGCAACCGGCTCGGCTAAACCCAGCCCAACATTACCGTTGCCGGCAACCGTAAATAGTGAATTGACGCTGCCAGCGCTAAGAATTTGGAAAGCGGGGGCCGGCGTCTGCAAGCCTAATGCAAATTTAAAGCCATTTTTACCGGCGCTAAACAGGGTATCGTTTGGCGCGGAAACAATATGCACCCCTTCACTTTGCGCCAGGGCCAGCAGGGGTAACAGCCAGCCGGTCAGGCTAAAGATGAGGCATTTTACTGAACGGGATCGTTTCATGTTGTCCTTTTTGGGATATTGGATAATTTTGTAATAGTCAGAGACCTTTAGAACACTTTTAAAGTTGTCATTCCGGCATGTT
>CAYOLL010000181.1:0-12130 GCA_964404765.1 uncultured Gemmatimonadota bacterium
TACCAAGGAGCACCGTAATGGCAAAATCCTATGACGCGCAGTCCATACAAAAGCAGTTAGATGATGTGGATAAAAAGTTGACGCGCATCTTAAAACATCTCACCAGCGCGAGTCATGGGGAAACCACGTTGATTCTTCGGGACCTTATGCAAATGCAGACCTCGGTGGATTCACTTAAGCGCGGTTTCACGGGTTACGTGGATATATTTCAAAAACAAGTTGGGGCATTGGTGGGTGTGGGCAGCGCCATCAATTCTTCGCTCGGGTTGAAACTCGTGCTGGAGATGGTGATGGATTCGCTGATCCAGTTGATGAACGCGGAACGCGGAATCCTCCTGCTGCGCGAACCCGGCGGCGAGTTGAGCATTCGCGTGGCGCGCGGGATAGAGCGCGATGATCTCGATCAGGAATCTTTTTCCATTAGTAAAACCATTGCCTATCAAGTGGCAAAAACCGGCGAAGCGATTGTAACCACGAACGCGCAGGACGACCCGCGCTTTGGCGACCAACTCAGCGTGGCGGCTTTTAATTTGCATTCGATATTGTGCGCGCCGCTCAAGATCAAAGATAACCTGATCGGCGTTCTGTATGTGGATCATCGCCTGCACAAAGGCGTCTTTGGCAACAACGATCTCGAATTAATTTCCGCGTTTGCGAATCAAGCCGCCGTTGCCATTCATAACGCGAGTTTGTTTGACGACCTGCAGGAAAGCAACGCGGAATTGGAAATTGCGTATCAAGCCACATTGGAAGGCTGGGTGCGCGCGCTGGATATGCGCGACAAAGAAACCGAAGGACATACGCAAAGAGTCACCTCGCTGACACAGCGCCTTGCCAAAACCATGGGCGTGGATGATGATGAAATGCTGCACATTACCCGCGGCGCGCTGCTGCACGACATCGGCAAGATGGCGATACCCGATGGGGTTTTGCTCAAGCCCGCGGCGCTTTCAATTGACGAGCGCACGATGATTCAAAAACATCCTGTGTATGCGTATGAGATGTTAAGTCCTATTAAATTTTTACGCCCCGCGTTGGATATCCCCTATTGTCATCATGAAAAATGGGATGGAACCGGTTATCCGCGCGGATTGAAAGGCGAGGAGATCCCCTTTGCCGCGCGAATATTTTGCATTGTAGATGTTTGGGACGCGCTGGTTTCCGACCGCCCATATCGCAAAGGGCTCGCGCCAGTTGATGTGCGTAAACATGTTCTGGAATTATCGGGTATTCATTTTGACCCGAGCGTGGTTGAAAATTTCCTTGCCATGCAAGACCCTTTGATTTAATTTTCTTATTTCCCCGCCCAATTCACATTGCGCGGAACGATGCGGGTTTCATCTTGCATTTGAACGGAAATGAGCGATAATTTTTTTTGTTTTATAGGGTGAATAAAATCGGGGGACAACTCGGCGAGCGGCACAACTGCAAAAGCGTAATTCCAGTCTTTTGTATTGAACGGCGTTTTGTCGAAAATTAAAATGTCAATATCAATGATGCGCGGCGCATATTGATTTGTCTCGCGCACGCGCCCCAGCGCGGATTCTATCGGGTGGATGATTTGTTCTTTTAATTCAACGGCTTCAAGGCTGGTTAAAAATAAAACACAGGCATTTAAATAATGGGGCGCATCAAACCCAACCGATTCTGATTCCCATGCGCGGGAAACGGCAGAGACCTGCCCGCGTTCACGCAGCAGTTGAACGGCTTTGGACAGATTTAATTCCGGTTCAATGTTGGAGCCGAGGTTGAGATATGCGCGGTGTAAATCATTCATCGCGGCTGCGTTCGATCTCCACGCCAACCGATTTGGCAAAACGTACCGCGCCGGGTTTTTCTACGCATACAATAGTTTTCATCACCCCTTTTTCTTGCAGGCATATTTCTGCAAGGTCGCTTGCAAGCGCTTCCACGGTTAAGCGCGCCGCAGTTTCAGCATGGGCTTGGATTTTTTTTGCCAGCGCGCTGTAATCTACGCAGTCGGCAATATCGTCAGTTTGCGCGGCGCGGGTTGTGTCGCTGAACACGGTGATGTTGATGAGAATATCCTGCGGTTTCTCGCGCTCCCAATCACGGATGCCGATAATGCCGCGCACAAGTAAATCTTTGATGAAGGTTTTGTCCATGAGGTCTCCTAATTTGTCATTGCGAGCCGCGCTTTTTGCGGCGAAGCAATCTCCGAAAAAGTCGAGGGGATTGCTTCGTCGCAAAGATCAAGAACGCTCCTCGCAATGACGACAAAACTGCGTAATGTGAGGTATTAAATCAAATGCCGCCCGCCATCCACGTGGATGATCTCGCCGGTGATGTAGCTCGCGCCTGAAAGCAGGAACAGCAGCGCGTCTTCAACTTCGCCGTCTTTGCTCCAGCGTTGGGCTGGGATGTTGTGAAGGATGCCCTCACTGGCTGCGCCGTCTACGGGCGGCAAAATCGCGCCGAGCGCAAGCCCATTGACTGTGATGCGCGGCGCCAATGCTGCGGCTAAAGATTTTGTCATTGCTGCAAGCGCGGCTTTGCTGATGGTGTAGGGGAAGTGATCCGCGCCGGGGCGTAATGCGCGCCAGTCTAAAATATTGACGATGCATCCGTGTTGGTTTTGAGGAATCTGTTTTGCAAATTCTTGACTCAATAAAAATGGCGCGGTGAGATTAATGGAAAGATGGCGCTGCCAATCTTCGAGTGTTGTGTCTTGAAATGAAAGCGCTTCAAAGATGGCGGCGCTATTCACCAACCCATACAGCGGACTTAATTCGTTGGCACGTGAGATGAGTTGGGCGGATTCTTGCGGGTCGGAAATGTCGGCTTGCAGAATCCAAACCTGAGGGGCGAAAGCCACGAGCTCTGCTTTCAAATCCAATGCCTGCGCTGCGGAATGTCCATGATGGATGATGATGTTCGCGCCCGCGCGTCCGCATGCCAGCGCGAAGAGCCGCCCCACGCGGCGGGCTGCGCCGGTGATGAGTATGGTTTTTCCGCGCAAAGGTTTTTCGTCCACTTTGAAATTGTATCGCATTCTTGACAATCGTTTTTTTGGTGATAATATCTTTGTAAATCATTATATTCATCGTCGATGTTTTGTTCGCCAACCCATATATAAAAGAGGTGTACAACATGACCCAAAATCAAAACCCGCCCGTTAACACAAGCGATATTATCGTAGAACATCTTGATCCTGCGCGTGAATACACGACTGAGAATCAAGAGATCGTCTTTTCGGATGAACATCACGCGATCTGGGCGGATTTGTTCGCAGGCATCCATCAGCCTTATTTGCTCGAGCATCTTTGCCGCGAATTTATTTTGGGCTTGGAGTTGCTTGAACTCGACCCGCATCATATCCCCACGGTGAAACATCTCAACGAACGGATTCAAACGCGCACAGGCTGGCGTATTGAACGAACGGCAGTGCGTTACACCACAGCGGATGAATGGTATAAAAAATTTGCAAAACGCACTTTTTTGATCACCGATTATTTACGCACCCGCGACCAAATGGAATTTACGCCCGAGCCGGATATGTTCCATGATATTTTTGGGCATTTGCCTTTTCTGACGCAGGATTTTTATGCGCGCATTGAAGATAAATTTGCGCCTGCGTATATAAAAGCAACGCCGGATGAAAGAGAAGTGATTAGGCATCTGGCTTGGTATAGCACCGAGTTTGGGTTGGTGATGGAAGATAATAGAATTAAAGTGTTCGGAGCGGGGACGATCTCGGGACGCAGCGAGCTGACGCACACCATTATGGAGTTTTACAGACTGGGGCGCGATAATGTGATCGATTACAAGGGGAATGTATTTGAACAGATTCAAGAAAACTTCAACTCGCATAAAGCCGATATTGAGCGCATCACAGTTGGTATTAATGAACTGCACCAAAAGGGACAAATGTCTTCCGAGGGGCAGGGCTGGAATGTGATCCGCGCGCTGTATGACAAGCTGGGCATTGCCCGCGCAGGTTATTTTGGCGGCGAGGTGATTCTGGCTCCCTTCAACATTGAAACGATCGCAAAGGTTCCTAAAACAGTGTATGCCTTTAACCCGATGTTCTTTGTAGCCGAATCTTTTGAGCAAATGGACTCGCTGCTGGATTCATATTTGAAGCCGATTGCGATGAGGGCGTGAAAGAAAATAGAGAGTGGAGAATAGAGAGTAGAGAATAGTAAAGCGCCTGCAAGTCATAGACTTGCAGGCGCTTTGTTTTATTTTGTAGGCGTGAGCCAGCCTTGATAGCGGACGATTAAACCGATGAGGGGATGTTTAATTTCAACGTGGAATCTAAATTTGCCATCTTCTACATACTCGGAGGAATTTCCAAGCGGCGATAATGCCAAAGGCAAAGGTATTCCAAAGATTCGCCAGCGACGGATGATTAGGGATAATTTTTCAGGCTCAACAATCAGCGCCAAACCAAAAGTAAATGCCCCAAACTTTTCAGATAGAAGTTTGTCTGAAAGACCTTGACCTTCTGACTGAAAACTGGAAAATGATTTTTCGGCAAAAGTGCGCCGCCAATCTTCGCCGCCGTCTTTTGTTTGAAAAGATACTTGAACGGGGATGTCCTGCCCGGCATTGGGGAAGCCGAATATTTTTACGATCAGCCGCGCGAATAAATTTTTACCGACTTCCACTTTGGCAAGACCTTCGGCTTGTTTGCAGCTGTGCAGATCCGCTAGCGGCGCCGGTAATGTTTGCCAGGCGCTGCCCAGCAGACGTTGGTAAAGAAGCGCGTGGCGCGTCTCTTCGCGCCGCTCTCTTTCCCCGGTATAGATGGTCTTTCTTTGAAAAATCTTTTCGTAATCTTCGAGTTCTATATCTTGAGTCGCGGGTCTTGCTCCCGCGGCGGGATTGCCGCCGGAAAGTATGCGCCGCACTAAAGATTCAACCGCCATGGAAGGTATAAACGGACCGTCATTGCCTTCTGCAAGGAGATGCCATGAGCGTTCGATATTTTTTCCATCGGCATGCATGCCTTCGATAAGAACAAACATACCGCCGCGATGCTCGCCCCAGCGCAGGATATTAATTACAAAATGAAATAGAGATGCAAACGGCAATAACGAGGGCAGCAGTTTTATTCGCACCAGCCAAGCCAAGCCAATTAACATTCTGTGGAGTATTTCAGGAACGGGACCTGCGCCCATCCAGATGGAATCGATCTCAGGCCATAGTTCGGGGAGGACTTGCAAGTCGGGCACATCGACTAAAGAGAAAAGCGTATTTTTAAGCGGCAGAAAACCGGGCGGGCTAATGGTGTAGCGCATGGTTTCAGTCAACGCATAACCGAAGGAGGGTTTTTTATCACGAACAAGCGCAAGTCGTTTGCCGGAATACGTTGCAATCGCGCGGATAACATTCAAGCCCACGCCCGCGTATGGCGATGGCGCGATACCGGCTTTGATCGTATTGATTTTGGTCAGACCGTGAGAGAGCCGCCTGATCACTGCGGCTGTTAATACAGGAAAACTGCTGACGCCCGATAAGACAAAAATATTTTTTGCTTTGGCTTGTTCATTAAATTGGCTGATGTGTTTGACGAAATCAGAACCGTCAGCCAGATCCATATAGTTAACTCCGTTTGCAATACAGGCTGTTACCACCCGATATGGGTCTGCGCCATAAGATTGAAAGGGTCCCGTGGCATCTACAACCAGATTGGGATTAATATCCCTGATCTGAGATTCGACATCTCCGTTCCGGTCAAAAAATAACGCGGATCTTTGCGCCCCCTCAGGCAGGCGCTTGCAAAAGGCTTCGGCTTTTTGAATGGACCTGCCGGATATCAAAAGGGTTAATCGCGTATCGTCTGCGAGCAAATGCGCGAGCCTGCCGCCAAAAATTCCATAACCGCCGAGAATGAGTATTTTCATGTAAGTTGCTCCGATAGATATTTTTTCTTAAAGAATTTTTAACCACAGATGAACGCAGGCT
Organism: uncultured Gemmatimonadota bacterium; assembly: GCA_964404765.1. Taxonomy (GTDB): domain Bacteria; phylum 4572-55; class 4572-55; order 4572-55; family 4572-55; genus CAYOLL01. The sequence goes on from CAYOLL010000181.1 coordinate 5,932, forward strand.
TTTGCGCCAGCATGCAAGCGCCGGTTTAAACACAGATTTCCGATATAACTGATTCAAAAATAGACCTCTTGTATAAGTTGCAGCAGAAACTTGCAAAATACCCATTTGAACCACGGGGACACAGAGACGCTGAGAAAACCTTTTAGAATCTCCGTGCCTTTGTGTCTCAGTGGTTAGCGCTTTTAGACTTTTGCAAGAGGTTAAATGTTATTAACTCGTCTTACGCAGTTTCACTAAGGTATAGATGTCATTGCGAGCCGCGCTCTTGGTTTTCGCGGCGAAGCAATCTCCGAGACGGCAAGAGGATTGCTTCGGGCGAAGAACACATTGCATCGCGATGCGAAGCAACGCAATGAGAACCGCCCTCGCAATGACATGCAATTTCTGCGTAAGGTCAGTTATTAAGTTCTTTTTGGCGCCCGATCAATTTTGTGGATCGAGCGTTTCATGAAAAACGCCGATTTGCGTAAAACTGGTTCCAAATATTTTATGCTTAATTTCAATGCGAATACTGAATTGCTTCGCGTTTTCATTGCAATAACTTAAATATACTTTACCCGGCGTAAGTAAATCCGGTATGGGAATGCGCTGCCCGAAAACCTGCCAAAAATAACCGGCGCTTGTAAAGTATAGGCTGCCATTTTCGACATGCAAAATAAGTTTCATGCCCAGCCCCATGCCTACATACTCCAGCGCTTCGCCGTTTTCACTTTCGCGCATATAAGAGGTGAATTGAATCGACTTGCGTCCATGCAAACGATAAATGCGTTGTTTGAAAATGGACGGGTTGTTCGGTTTTGAATATACCTGTATATCCACTGGAAAATTAAAATCATTAAATGGAATCAGCGCGCCTTTAAGAAATGGCAATGTAAGCCAGCCAAGAATTTTTCCGAATGCCGAACAGGATAACTCGCTCAAATAACCTGTGTAATATAAAGGCTGTCCGGGCAAAGGATTCTTATCAAAACGCGCTTGAATATCGGGGTGAAGTTTTTTCCATTCTTCACCGAGTATTTTTTTGAACAACTCGCCTTCGGATGGGATGATCATATTTTCACCCATTGCAACGCGCCCAGCGCCGCCCATCTTCCGCTGGCGAAGCAGGCGCTGAGTAAATATCCGCCGGTGGGGGCTTCCCAATCGAGCATTTCACCGGCGCAAAAAATGCCGGGGATACTTTTCAGCATTAAGTTTTCATCCAGCGAGTCGAAACTTACGCCGCCCGCGCTGCTGATGGCTTCGTCCAATGGGCGCGGCGCAACGACGGGGATCGGCAGCGCTTTGATAAACGCGGCGAGTCTTTCCATATTTGCAAAATCATCTTTCGATACAAATTCATGCAGCAGCGCGACCTTCACGCCTTTCAAGCCGAGCGTCTTTTCCAAATGACTCGCCAGCGAACGCGACCCGCGCGGCTTGGAAATTTTTTCAACGATCTGCGTTTCGGTTTTATCGGGCGCAAGGTCAAGATGAAAAACCGCGCCGCCATGCAATTCAATTTCATCGCGCAGCAGCGCCGAAGCCGCGTAAATCAAGCCGCCTTCCACGCCTTCTTTGGTAATAATAAATTCGCCTTGTTGATGAAATTCTTTAAACGATAATGCGACCGACTTAAGCGGACTCCCGTCAAACTTTGCGCGGAGATGGTCGCTCCATTGAACATCAAACCCGCAGTTCGAGGGTCGCAGCGCGGCGGTGATTACCCCGAGCTGATTCAGCGCCCCCATCCATTCGCCATCCGAGCCGAGTCGCGCCCAGCTGCCGCCGCCCAGCGCGAGGATGACGACATGCGCTTGGATATTTTTCGCGCCATCAGGCGTTTCAAATTTTAGAGATTTATTTTCATTCCACCCTTTCCACTTATGGCGCGGATAAAACTCCACGCCCGCGTCGCTTAATCTTTTTAACCATGCGCGCAGCAGCGGGCTGGCTTTCATCTGCGCGGGGAAGACTCTGCCCGAGGTGCCCACAAATGTTTCCACGCCGAGTCCGCGCGCCCACTCGCGTAAATGATCGGGGGTGAAATCCATTAACCATTTTTCAATTTCTTTTTTTCTTTTACCGTAGCGCGTTATAAATTTCTCAAAAGGCTCTGCGTGTGTGAGATTCAACCCGCTTTTGCCCGCCATTAAAAATTTGCGCCCCAATGAAGGCATCGAATCATACACATCTACTTTTACGCCATGCTGACTCAAAATTTCCGCCGCCATCAAACCCGCAGGTCCGCCGCCGATTACGATCGCTGTTTTATCCATGCAGAGATTATACAGGATGAGTTTATAGGTTAAAAGAAAACTTCCCCGACATGGCCGGGGAAGTTTATTGCCGTACATCCGTCATCGCGATGCAATGTGTTCTTTGCTCGAAGCAATCTCCTCTACGTTTTGGAGATTGCTTCGCGGCAAAGTGCGCCGCTCGCAATGACAATAATTCTTTAGTTCAACAGATCCGCGGGGATGTTGCCGCCGTTGGCTGCGATCTTCTTTAAGACTTCTTTGTGAAGCCAGACGTTCATCTTGGCGGAGTCGCCCATGAGATCGTCGGGGCAGCCGAGTTCTTTGGCGAGATCGTTGCGGGCTTCGCGGCTGCTGTCAATATCCAGGACTTTGAGCAGGTCTACAATCGAGACTTTCCAGTTGAGTTCGGAACCGGAAGCCATCTTTTCCAACTTTGCGACCACGTCCACTTCAGACATGGCGGGGGTTGCAGGCGCGGCGTGAGCGGCAACGGCAGACTTGGCTGCAGCAGTTTCGGCTACGCCATCATCGTCCTTGGTTTTTTCAACAGCCTTGGCGACGGGCGCAGGTTTTGCTGGAGCGGCGGCGGCGGCAGCGACGGGCGCGGCGGCTGTTTCATCTTTGGCAAGTCCTAATTTTTGTAAAATTGAATTAAAGAAGCTCATGGTATACATCCTTTTGTTGGGGGTTGGGAATAAGATTACAAGCGGCGCTTGATAATCAATAAAGTGATTATACCTGTTATCTTTAGGCGGAATGTTAAAAATATGTAAATGATTTCTCCCGTTATAATCCGGCGTATGAAAACTCTAAAAGACTTATGGACGCGCGACTCGTCTGTTTTGCTCGGCGGATTCTTTGTTACCGTTTTTCTAATCGGCTATATCTGGTGGCCGCTGGCGGAGGAAGTCCTCGCGTATGTGGATTGGAACGGCGCGTGGTGGCTGTACATGGATTGGCTGCTGCTGGGCATTTTTTGTTTTATGACCGTCGCCATCATCGCGCGCGCGGATCTTAAAACCGATCTGCTGATTGTCTTTGTGGGCATGTGCGGCGGACTGGCAATTGAATCCTGGGGCACACAGACGAACCTGTGGCATTACTACACCGCCGAGCGTCCGCCGTTGTGGATCATCCCCGCCTGGCCGATTGCAAGCCTTTGCATTGACCGCATCACAAGATTCTTAAATGCTTTAACCACGAAGGTCACGAAGGAACACGAAGGAGGTTCCTTTGTGACCTTCGTGTCCTTTGTGTTTAAGATTTTTTACTGGTTAACTTTCACTGTTTTTATGATTCTAATGCTGACCTTCATCTCCCCGACCTTTGACAAATCCTACACTTGGCTGGCGTTGATCTTGTGCATTCTAATCATCATCACGCCCACCGATTATCGCTTCGCGCTGCTGACCTTTATTGCAGGAACAGGATTGGGCTACTTTTTAGAATTATGGGGAACCACCCGCGAATGTTGGACCTATTACACATTTCAAACGCCGCCGCTGTTCGCAGTGCTGGCGCATGGCATGGCGGCGGTCGCCTTCTGGCGGGCGGGATTGGTGGTGAGGAAGTTAGGTGATAAGGTATTAGGTGATTAGGGATTGGGGATAAGGGATTAGGTGATTAGGGATAAGGGATATGGGATAAGGGGCGGTCTTGTTTATTCTTTATCGGCATTAACGAAGCAGTAATTTCCCATGAAGTAACCCTCCAATATTTCCCCTTGATCTGTTGGCAGCGGCGTTGATTCAAGGATGCTCTTTGGCGTATTTGAATGTTTGGGGCATGCTCCGCTGGGGCGTTCTTATAAGATATTTTTTATCAAGCCAACAAATTGTTCGGCAATTTTCTTTTCATCGGGGATTTGCGCGTATGTCAATGCGGAAAGTTCGCGCGTGTAAATATCTTTTAGTTGCTTCGACATGTCCTCAAAATCTGTAATTTCATTTGATGTTCCATTTTTCAGCGGCGGGCAGTATTTTATTAAGTCCCGCCAATTTATAAGCCGTGATGGGATTGAGCGACTTTCTTAAAGATTCGGTTAATAAAACATGACCTGTCTCTTCCAACAGCGCGCCCAATAACGCTCTGGCTGCCGGTGGATATTTCAATGCCAGACGCGCCAGCGTTTTTTTATATTCAGGGGTTGCGTCTTCAATCATTGCCAGAAGCCGTTTGCAAGCGGATGCGGGCGTGGCGTCCGGTATTTTTTTGACAGCGCGAACAGCATCCAGTATTTGCAGCAGCGGAATATTTTCTTTGGTAATCGTGTTTTTTTGCTTGACAAACGAAATGGTCTGATTTCCACGCTTAAACGCCGCGCGGATTTCATTTTTGCCGATCTGAATATCATTGCTGACTTGCGTCGTTAAACCCAGCTGGTTGTATATGCTGTAGCCGGTAAGATACCCGATGACTTTGCCGTCTTTTTCCAAAAGGTCTTTTACAATTTGATCTGCGTTGGGCGCTAGTTTGCCAAATGCGGTATCTTCGGGCTTGTAAAATTTCCCTTTGGCGAGCTTGGCGATTTTCCCCGCAGCCGCCATACGGTTGAGCGCCTTAATTGCGGCTTCTTTCCCATTTGCTTCTGTGACAAAATCGGCGTAGGTGAACACATAGCCTTTGGGAAGTCTGGTTATGGACGCCGCCATAGTTTCGCTGGTTTTCATGCTTCTATTTTACGGCAAAGGAAATTTTTTGTCCAGTTTTTTCATGAAAAAACTGGACAAAAAAAACAACCTGGCTGGGATATCCTCCGCTGGAGCGTTTTTTATTTCAAATTTACTCGACTGAATATATGTTTTGATTTCTATCAGGATAGGCTTCGTAGACATGCTGATAAACTACTTCACACTTTTCTTCATATATTTCTTTTTGATATGCAGTAGGCAAGTGGTCGAGAGCGTCTCGAATGGATGTTTCAACTTTTGCGCGAGTCATTTGTTGTTTACGCCAATCCAAAACCAAACATTCGGCTTTGAGGGTGTCGAGCAATTCTTTGGCGACTTTCTTGACTTCTTTTTTCTCGGCGTTAGTAAGTTTGATGTTGGGACGCGTGAGCAGGTCGAAAACCGCCAGTTCTTCCTCGGACAGATTTTCAGCGACGCCGCGCTGTTCTTCCTCGTTCATGGAGCGGGCAAATGACATCACTTCCACGAAGAAGACGTCAATGTCTTTGGCGCCTGCGTTGTAATCCGCAATGAGTTTTTCAAATTTGGAAACAAAGTCTATGCGGGACTTGTTATGGCTGACCATTTTCTTTAGTTGAGCATTGATCTGCTTTCTGAGTTTATCGACTTCGATATTTTTTCTGGTTTTATCGAAGATGGCTTTGAGGGCGTCAAAATCCACTTTGCTGATATCAAGTAAATGCTGTTTGCCTGCGCTCTTGATGGTGTATTGTTGTTTTACGCCAATGGATTTATCGAGCACTTTATTTGCTTCAGCCAGGACAGAGGAAATGTCGGTGACATCCTGATCGCCGCCGTTGCGGACTTTTTCGGAAAGCACGATAATAGTCTTACGCTCTACGCTGAATTTACCAGCGGATTTATCGGGGAGAATTGCCTGAAAGAGTTTATCCACCCTGGCTGAAAGATTGATATATTGAGATTTGGTTTGGTCGTTCACCAAAATTGCATTGACCGTATCATCCATAATACCGATGCGAACAAATTCATCTTTTGCTTTGATGATGGCGTTCAAATCCATGCCGAGAGACTTGATAAAGTCTTTGGTTTCTTTAATGGCATTTTGTAGGTCTTGAACCAATGCCTGTTTTGCTTTGATCGGTATATCACCAGATTGGATACCACCGCCTGATGCCGTCCCGTAAATGGCAAGCGCGGTTTTAAGATCATTGAAGATACCGATGTAATCCACGATTAAGCCGTTGTTCTTTTCGGCGAAGACACGATTGGCGCGCGCAATGGTTTGCATGAGCGTGTGATTGCGCATGG
>CAYOLL010000182.1:0-12109 GCA_964404765.1 uncultured Gemmatimonadota bacterium
CAGCGGTTTGCGGCGTAAACCTTCGCAAGGTTACCCTGATTTTTTGAGCGGATACATATTTTTCGACAAACCAACTCGCCCTTGCCGATGGGCACGATTAAAACGTAGCACTCGACCCAGGCGGGGTCAAATGTTTATAGCGGAAGTTATTCCAATTCTTAATTGAACGAAACTGCGTAGCGGTGATATGTGCCATTATCTGGAACATGCCACAGCTACGCGGTTGAAACGAAGGATAGGATGGTCGCTTTTTCTATAAACATGCGCAGTGGCGCCGCTAACGCGGTTTGGAAATAGCTTAACCTTCCAAGTCCTGTATCGCAGAGTTCCACAGCGTTTTTTTGTATCCGCTCAATAATTAAGGGTAAGAGATGCCATCTTTTGAAACGAAACCGTATGAAATCAAGCAGTTGTGCTCGAAAGATTAACGCTGGAACAAATATTGCACTTTCAAAAAGACTTGCCGCCGGGTGTGGGTGTAGCCTTCGTCTTCATACGGCAGCGTGTTATCAATAGCTCCATCGATATTTTGGAAGTTTGAATTATAACCCAGATAGAAAATCGTCAGCGGGTTCAGTTGATAAGACAGCAACGGCTCAACCGAAAATTCCTGGCGAAAGTCATTATACTGACCGACAAAGCGCAGCGCCAACTCGCGGCTGAACTGATAGTTCATCCGCAGCCGGGCCACGTAGCCATTGTAGACATCGTCGCCCGCGGCGTCTTGTAGACGATATCTGGCGTAGCTACTGCGAAGCGTCATATTTTGCAACGGGGTCAGATTGGCCGAGAAGCTGTAGCGCGTCAAAGTGCCCAACTCCGGCTGAGCGCTGCGCACGATCTCGTCACCATACGCTATATCAAAACCGGCGGTCATCAGCGAGCTAAAGCCGCTGAAAAAGTTGAGGTAGCCATAGCCAATACCGGTAAAGTTCGTATCATGAAAGCGCTCCTGCCCCAAACGGTAGCCGACATTGATATTTGTCTGCGCCTTCATATTCATACTCAAACCCGGTTCGATCCAGCTTTGTTTGACAACGCTGTCATAATTCCAAATTTGGCTGGCCTGAAATCGCGGATCCAACCGGCTAAACAAGCCGTGTTTAACCCGCATGGTGTAGCCCGCATTGGCCGTCACCTGACGGGCGTTGTTGCGGGTGGTAAAGCCGTTATCTGTACGAAAGGTCGGATTGTACTGGCTAAAGGAGACATTCGAACTCCATGTTCGGGAATTACGCTGCAGTTTGGCAAAAAAACCGTTGCCCCAAAAGGATTCGCCGTCAAATGTAGCCGTATGCCGGCCATCGGCAAAAGTTTCGCCTTCTAACCATGAGGTCAGCTCCGGCCTATTCGGTTCGGCGGTATGACTCAGTACCGCTTGCATTTCCAGCTGGTAACTTCCGGCAAAGCGTACCCGCCCGTCCACGCTGACCGAAGTGCCCGCGCCGTCGCCGCCTTCCAGTCGGCGGTCGCTGGCCAGTACGCCAATGTAATTTTCATTTTTGACATTGTGGCGCAACCGGAAGATATTTGTGTAACTCTTGCCGCCATTAAACAATGCGCTGTGCTCTTCAAAAGGCACAATATAGGGTGAATCTTCGTCGTATGCGCCCAAATAAGCGACGCTGGTTTGTTCGCCGACACGCCCGGCTAATTTTGCGGCGGCAATCGGGTTGTTAATCATGCGGGTGTAGACGGCGTTGATCGGCGTGTTGAACAAGTCGCTGCCCTCCTGAAAAAACGGCCGGCGCTCGGCATAAAAGAGGGCAAAAGTTTCATTTGCATCAATTAAGGCGGCGTCGGATTCGACCTGGCTGAAGTCCGGATTCCAGGTGGCCTCGCCGGTCAGGCTGGGCGTAATGGCATAGCGCATGCCAACCGCGGTGCTGTTGATAACATGGCCTTCGTCAAAACTCGATTTGGAATTGGAGATGTCGGACAACTGGCCTTTTTGCGTCGCCACATAAGAGGGCAAAACTTCCAGCCCGCCGCCGGCTTTGACGCCTTTAATGCCGGTGATTGTGCCTAATTGACATAAAAAGCATGGATTGTTGCGGTCAATATTGGCCCAGGAATACTGGCTGCGGCTGGCGCGCGGATAACTGCGCCAAAAGGCAATGCGCCAGTTCTGCACATCTTGATCCGGAAAACGCAGGCTGGCAAAGGGAATCGCCATTTCGACCTGATAACCTTTGTCGGTAATTTTGCCGCGCGTTTCATAAACCAGGTCAAAGCTAAAATCGCCTTCGTAATCGCTGACCGAGCGCAAATCGCTCTGCACGCCATACGGGTTGGCGATAATTTCGTAGCACCAGGCCGCGTCGCCGTAAGTGTCTAAGTAGATTTCCACAAAATCATCGTTCATAATATCCTCGCGGCTGCGCAAGGCCGCCCGAATTTCTTTGGGATTGTCATACGCCATAAAAGCGATATAGAGATTTCTGTCGTCATAGGCGATTTTGGCTTCGGTTTCTACCTTAGGTTTTTGGCCGTCATTGGGATAGGTTTCGACAAAGTTGCCGGCAATTGGGGCAATCTGCCAGATCGGGTCATTCAAATCTCCGTCAATTTTGATCTGGCCCGCTCCGGCGCGAACTGCTTCGATGGTGGGTTTGACGTTTGGGGTAAAGGTGGACTCGGCCTCGGCAAAGGCGGCGAGGCTGCTCAGCGTCAGGGTCAGGACGCTGATGATGAAGCGGACTTGTTGCGGCTTGCACATGGGAACCTCCTTGTAGGTCGGACAATATAAATTAATTACGTAACATGTTACGTAATTAATTTATATTACTTTTAAATTTTTGCAAGTGATTTTTGCAAAAAAAAAATAAAAAAATGCCGCTCCGGGTCAGATTGCCCGGAACGGCACTTGTTTAGAAATGACATTTCTTGAAGAAATGTGTACTGGTCAAAGACCTTTAGAGCACTTTTCGGAGATGTCATTCCGGCGGGTTTTTAGCCGGAATCTTCTTACAGGCAAACAAGATGCCGGATAAAAACATTCCGGCATGACAAGTGTTCTTAAGGTTGTTGACTAGTACATTTCTTGAAGAAATGTCATTTCTAAGGAACGCCAATTTAATAACTTTGGGTAAGTTCACCCTAAGGGTTTTGCTCTTCAACCCTTAGGGTGTGTTCCGAGAGGCCAGACCCTAAGGGTTAAAAAGCAAAACCCTTAGGGTCACACAACCCGGCGTATTTATTCCAAAACCCAAACTTATTTTATCGACATTTCTAATCACTTAAGCAGCGTCATTTTTCGGGTCTGATCAAACCCGTCGGCCTTTAGCTGATAAATGTAGCTCCCGCTGGGAATATTGCGGGCATTCCAAACGATTTCGTAGTCGCCGGGCTGCATCTTCTCATCGACCAGCGTTTTGACCAGGCGTCCGGCCAGGTCGTAAACCTTTAAAGAGACCGGACTTGTTTGGGGCAGGGCAAAGGCAATGATCGTGCTGGGATTAAACGGATTGGGATAGTTCTGGCTCAGCACAAAGGCTTTTGACCCGGCCGCCGGTTCGTCTTCAACGGCAACTTTTTCTTGAATCTCAAGGTTGTCGATGACCCAGCCCCAGCCGTTTGCCTCGGCATTGGTCACCAGCCGGAAGCGGAAATAAACCTTGTCGTTGGCGGCAAAGGTTTTGCTTAAGTCAATCGTGCGTCGGACGAAGATCGCCTCCGTCGGCTCTTTTGAATTGAAGTAATCCAGCCAGGTTGCATTAGCGCCGGAATTATAACCATCTACCACACGCAGCCAGTTCTGGCCGTCCTTTGAGCCTTCGACAATGACGTAATCGCCAAAATCAGCATTCGGGAAAGTGCCTATACCGGGTTCGGCCAGCACGATTTCATCAAAACTCATCAAGGCATCGCCGGCTTTGATCGTGATTGGGGTGTTCAACTGATAGAAAATACTGCTTCCATTTGGGTAAGGATGGAGAGAGTGAATAGCGGAGGAGCTAAACCCGGGATACGGTATAATTGCAAAACCCGCTCCAGTAAAATCAGCGTCGGAGCTACTGTTAAAGTTATTGGAATACTTCTCTTTCGGCTCGGTAGCAAAGGTTTTGGCGTCGCCCTGATAAGCATGGCCGAAGCTGTAAGCGACTCCTTTGATGTTGAGCGTCGCTGCGCCGGACACCGGATATTTGATGACCGTATCGCGCATAGCGGTATTGGCGGCAATCGTCCTGAAAATCTGGCCGTTCACAACGATCTGCGTTGAATCGTAGACAGCGCGCAAGGCCACGGTGATATCAATCGTCCCGCTACTCAGCTTAAAGCTTTTGACTTGCGGATAAGCTGTGCGCGGATAAGGCAACTCCGGCATGGTCACCGTCCAGATGCCGCGGCCATGCGTCGCCACCACGATCTCATCATCCACCACGTGCATTTGCCAGATCGGCGAAGCCGGAATACCATTATCGGCATAATGCCAACTGACGCCATTATCCGTTGATTCAAACAGACCGATTTCCGTGCCGGCCCACAGGATATTGGGATTATGCGGCATAACCAGCACACAAAAGGTCATCACATCCGGGAAGCCGTTGTTGCTGCTCGTGCCGGTCGGGCCAAAGCCGGTAATATCCTGCCAGGTTTGGCCAAAGTCGGTCGTGCGCACGATTTTCGGACGATCCACTGCGGCAAAGCAGGCGTAGGCCGTGCCTTCGTCAATCGGATGTGTGGACAGGCCGCTGGTGGTGCCCAGCGTCCGCTCGTTATACGAATTGACCGCTTGAAAAGTGGCGGCCCCATCGCGTGACAAAAACAAACGGGCTTCGGGCAGATCGGGGTGATTCATCCGCGAGCCGGCCCAAACAATCTGCGGATTGGCTAAAGAAATTTCCACCTGACTCAGGCTGCTCATCGACCACTGCTCGGCCGGGACACGGCTGACCCGCCAGGTTGTGCCGAAATCGCGCGAAGACCAGACCCCGCTGCGCCCGACAATGCAGATAAAATCCGGGTCAAGGTTACAGTTTGCAATTTTGGTGATAAAAGGTCCGAGCGATCCCTGGGCGTCTTCTCCTTGCTCAAAGCCGGACAATGACGTCCAGGAAAAACCACCATCTAATGAGCGATCTAACGAGTTATAATATTGCCCGCCAAGAATTTTGTTCGGATCCAAATAATTCCAGGCGACTTCAAAACCGTCGCCGCCCAATCGTTCCAGCCAGGAGCTTGCAGCCGTTGGATTGACTCTGGACTGCCAGGTGCCGTTATCCTGCATCCCGCCGATATATTGATCCGAGGTGTGCCGCTTGGCTACGCCGTAAAATTGGGTGGAATTATAGCCGTTCTGGGTCTTGCGCCAGACGGCGCCCTTGTTGTTAGTATAATACACCCCGCCGTCATTGCCGTTCAGGACACGAACCGTTTTGGCAGTAGCATCCAGCGGCACAATCGTCAGATTATGCTGATCGGCATGAGGCAGGCTGTTATCCGTCCAGTTTGAGATACGTTCAAATGACGTGCCGGACAGGCGCCATACATCAATACCGCCGGCATAAACCTCCTCTGCGTCAAAAGGGTTGACGGCGATCGTGTTGTCGTACCAGCCCTGCTCTTCCAGCAGTCGGCTGCCGCGATTGGTCGCAAACCGGTTGACAATAGTCAGATTGGTTAACTCATTCCAGGTAGCGCCGCCGTCGGTCGTTTTATACAGCGGTCGTTGCGGGTCCGGAGCGCCTTCTACCGAGGCGTACAGCACCTGCGGATTGGACGGCGCAACGGCGATTTCAATCCGCTCCGCTTCGGCTGGCAGCGTCCACGGCAGCAACTGCCAGGTTTCACCGGCGTCGGTGGATTTCATCACACCTTTGCTGTTGACCGAGGCATATTGGATATTAAAATTGGTCGGGTCGGCCACAATTTGCTGAATAGCGTTCACAGTAACATTAAGCGCTTCTTCATGTACCATGCGCCAGGTCGCGCCGCCATCGGTTGTTTTATAAATCCGGCTAAATGCGGTGACCGACCGCTCCCACAGCGTATTTTGCGTGGCGATCAGCACAATATTGGCATTATTCGGATCGACAATCAAACGGTTAATGGCCGGAAAATCGGAGGTACTCGGCAAAATCGCCCAGGTCAAACCGCGATCCGTTGATTTGATCAGGCCGTCGCCGGCCGTCGCCGTAGAACCGCCAAAGCTCTCGCCCGTCCCGGCATAGATAATGTTACGATTGGACGGGGCGATGGCGATACAACTAATAGAAATATTGGGCAAGTTGGGGCTGATAAACTGCCAACTGCTTCCGGCATTGGTCGTTTTCCAAATGCCGCCGCTGACCGAGCCGACAAACCAGGTGTTGGCCGTGGCGTCATCCGGGTCTACCGCAATGGCCCGGGTGCGTCCGCTGACATTACCGGGGCCGCGCTCGATCCAGTTTAATTTTTCGCGGTTGGCGCGGGACGCCTCGGTTTTGGCGGTATTAAACTCGGCCATCTTGTAGCCGGTCGGATAGGGCTGCGGTCCCCGCAGTTCGTCCATCGCTTTGGCAAACATGTCCGGCTTGTCGTAGCGTAAAACATTGGCCTTATTTTTGATGACGCCGTGTTCTTTTTTGTAGGCTTCGGTCTTCATTTCTTCGATGGTGTAGCTTTTTTCCGGCGGCGCTTTTTTCGTCACGGTTTCCGGCGCTTCAGGCGCGTCGGACTTAACGGTTTGGCGCGGATCGTGCCGGCGGATAATAACTTCCGGCTCTTCGGCCTGCGCGGCAGCTACAATCCAGCACATTATCAGAACATAGTAAAACATTCGACGCAGCATAAAAACCTCCTTTAAATTGTTCATTGTTCATTGTTTATTGTTCATTGTTCATTGTTCATTGTCGTTATTCATTGCTTTCCGGTTTTCCGGTATTCAACCGTGATTTTTGTCCGGTAAAAACATCCACCCGGAAGCCTTCCTCGCGCTGTTCAATGTCCTTGAGAATCCCGGAAATCGTGCGAATCTTAATCTCACGGTCATTCAGCCACCACACCGAGCCCTGCCCGACTTCATCTTCATACAGCATTTTGTTAGTCGTCAATTCAAAGACAAAAAATTTGGCGGACGGGTAGGGGAACTGCGCGGTTTGCTCGCCGGCTTTCACGCACAGCATCAAATTGCCGGTGGTGTTTGGCGTAAATTTCACGCCCTCACCATATTTTTGCAGCGCTAATGTTTGATAAGAATTGGTGTTGGATTGACCGGGGCGGGTGGATGTGCAGGCTAAAGGCCACAAAATACAGGCTATACAGATCAAAAAATGTTTCAGCGGATACCTCCTTTTCACAAATCGAAACAAAATAAGAAGGCTGACAACGAAGGTCACAGCCGGATTAGATTGCATGTTGGTTCACGGGATAAGACCGTGAAACCTTGCGAAGGCTTAATTTGAAATCCGCATGTTTTGTGCACTAAAGCCTTCGCAAGGTTGCAATTTCCACAAACTTGTTCCATGAGCCTGCATGTTAAAGACAATAATACTTTGAAGCTGCGCAAAAGTCAAATGTAATAGTCATAATTTGAGAATACTTTTTGCGAAAGCCTGTGCCGGTTTTTCCGCGTCGCGAAATCCTTAAAATACTTGTTGCCCGCCATCGCTTTTTGTGATATTGTGACGGGGCGCTTCATTGCCATTGCCCCATTTTCCATTGAATTAAGAAAGCGGCGTAAGATGAAAAAACGCGTTGATAAAAACTATCCGTTTAGCCAGGCCATGCAGGACGAGGCCGAGGGCGCGCAGCTTCAGGTTTTTAAAGACCTGATGCACTACAAGATCACCGACATTTTGCTGGTCTCCAGCCTGTACGACCTGCATGTGTTTGAAGAAGACGGCCGCATGTATGAACTCATCCGCGGCGAATATCGCGGTTTGAACTTGAGCCACGCGCCCGATCTCACCCGTGTCTCCAGCGGCGCGGAAGCGATTCAGCGCGCCCTGGCCGAAAAACAGCGCTTCGGCATGATTGTGACCACGCTGCATATCGAAGATATGCACGCCCTGACTTTTGCCAAAAAAGCGCGCGAAGCCGGCGTCAAACAGCCTATCGTCTTGCTGGGCTATGATCGGCGCGAGATTCAGGAATTGGTGATGCAGCGCGACACGTCGGATTTATCCGGCATCTTTATTTGGCAGGGCGATTACCGGCTGATGGTGGCCATCATCAAAGTCATTGAAGATCTGCAGAATGTGGATCACGATACCAAGACTGTCGGTGTGCAAGTGATTCTGGTAGTTGAAGATAATCCGCAATTTTATTCGTCGCTGCTGCCTATTATTTATACCGAACTCTTGCATCATACCCAAAAGACCATTTCGGAAAGCGTCAACCTGTCCCACCGCATTTTACGGATGCGCGCCCGGCCAAAAATCCTGCTCTGCCATAACTATGAAGAAGCCTGGGACTGCTACCGGCGCTATCAGCAATTTATTCTGGGCATTATTTCCGATGTGGATTTCCCCCGCAAAAAAAAGCCTTGTCCGGATGCCGGCCTTGATCTGGCGCGCAAAGTAAAAGCCGAATGGCCCGATATCCCCATTTTGCTGCAATCCGAAGACCCGACCAATAAGGAAACAGCCAATAAATTGGGCGCAGCGTTTGCCCAAAAGAACTCGCCTCGTTTATCGGAAGAGCTGCAAAACTTTATTGTCAACAATTTTGGCTTTGGCGATTTTGTATTTCGCCTGCCGGACGGCACGCCGTTGGCGCGGGCAAACGATATGCTGTCACTGGAAAAGCAAATGGCCAAGGTTGATGTGGCCAGCTTGATTTATCATTCGGATCGCAACCATTTTTCGACCTGGCTCAAGTCACGCAACGAGTTTTGGCTGGCCCATCTGATTCGTCCGCTGCATAAAGAGGATTTTGACGGCAGCGCCGAAAAGCTGCGCGAATGTCTGGTGCGGGAAATCAGCGCGTATCGCAAGCTCCGGCAGCGCGGTGTTGTCGGCGATTTTAAAAAAGACATGTATGATCCTGACACCGATCTTGCCAGGATTGGCGGCGGCTCTTTGGGCGGCAAGGCGCGCGGTCTCAGCTTTATCAACCGGCAGTTAATCAATACGCGCCTATACCGTAAATATGAGGGCGTCCGTATCTTTGTGCCGCCGGCGCTGATGCTGGGCGCCGAGGTGTTCGATCACTTTTTGGAAATGAACGATTTGCGCCGGCGGGCGGTGGAGTCAAAGACCGATGACGAAATCACCCAGATTTTTGTGAAAGCATCAAGCTTTCCGCAAGAAGTGTACAATCAACTCGTGGATTTTTTAGATATGGTGCATTGTCCGCTGGCCGTGCGCTCGTCCAGCCTGCTGGAAGATTCGCAATATCTGCCGTTTGCCGGCGTTTATGATACCTACATGATTCCCAACAACCATTCAAGTTCCCAGGTTCGCGTAACTCAGTTGCTGAGCGCGATTAAACGAGTCTATGCCTCCACCTTTCATCAACGCACCAAAGATTATATCAAGATCACGTCCTACCGGCTGGAAGAAGAAAAAATGGCGGTCATCATCCAAAAAATGGTAGGCCGTCTGCATCAAAAAAGATTCTATCCTGACTGCGCCGGCGTGGCCAAATCGCATAACTTTTACCCGATCAAGCCACAGCAAGCCGATGATGGCATTGCGGCATTAGCGCTGGGTCTGGGCAAAACGATTGTGGAAGGCGGATTGACGGTTAAATTTAGCCCGAAACATCCAAATATTTTTTACCAGTACGGCTCGACTGACGAGGCCATTCGCAATTCACAAACCGAGTTTTGGGCCTTGCAATTAGATGACACCGACAGTGTGGATTTAAATGAAACGACGTTGCAGCGCCATGCCTTGTCCGTAGCGGAAAACGACGGCGCGCTAACGTCTCTGGCCTCCACCTACTCCTTTGAAAACAATACGGTGACGCCCGGCTTGTCCCGTGACGGAGTTCGTTTGGTGACGTTTGCGCCGCTGCTGCAGTACCATATTTTTCCGCTGCCGGAAATTTTGCAGGACTTGTTGGAAATGGGGCGCAAAAGTCTGGGGATGCCTGTGGAAATTGAACTGGCCTTTAATCTGCCGCAAAAGAAAGGCGATCCGGTTGAATTTGGCATTTTGCAACTGCGCCCGCTGGTTATCACCCGGGAGTATGACGAATTGAAATTGGATGTGCGCACGCCGACCGATCTGATTTGCCAGAGTCAACAGGTATTGGGTCACGGCCAAATTGAAGGATTATACGATATTGTTCTGGTGGATACAGAGCGCTTCGAACGCGGCAAGACCCGGATCATGGCTCAGGAAGTCAGCCAGCTAAACAGCCGTTTGATTGCCGAACAACGACCCTACTTGCTGATCGGCGTCGGGCGCTGGGGCACGCTGGACCCCTGGTTGGGCATTCCGGTCACCTGGGAGCAGATTGCCGGGGCGCGGGCGATTGTCGAGGCCGGCTTTCAGGATTTGGATGTTGAGCCGTCGCAGGGCACTCATTTTTTCCAGAATATTACCGCCTTTGGCGTCGGCTATTTTACCATACGCAATCACGATCCGGATAGCCGGATTGATTGGGCCTGGCTGCAAAAACAGCCCGCCCAAACGCAGCTTGACTATACGCGCCATCTCCGCTTTGATAAGCCGATGACCGTCAAAATGAATATTCGTGAAAATCGTGGAATCATCTTAAAACCCGGTAAGTCTTCGAACGATAAAAGTGTCTAAAGTGCGCTAAGGATTGCATATTAAATAACTTCCGCATTTGGACGGTAGATTGATTTCAAGCCCTGGAAGGGCGGCCCGTTTGTAGAAAACAAATCACATTCGAATTAGCCCCATCGGGGCGGCCCGTGAGGTTGATGAAAAATTATATCCATTAAACGGGTCGCCCCGATGGGGCTGTACGGCTCTTTCCGGGCGCCAATCCGCTACAAACAGGTCGCCCCGATGGGGCTTGAAATGCGGAAGTTATTTAATACACGTCCCTAAAGTGTCTAAAGCGCTGCAACACTTTTCAAATAACGTCTTTACAAACAAAAGAAGCACCGGCAGCGATTTTAAAATGCCGCCCCATCACTGGAGAAAATACATGGAAATTTCGCCTCTTAATGCCATTGAACCGGCTTTTAAGCGTATGCAAAAAATTCTGTTTGCCGAGTTTGACCCGGGCAAGTGGCTGTTTCTGGGCTTTTGTTCTTTTTTGGCGCAGCTTGGCAGCGGCGGCGGGTGCAGTTATAATCCCGGTGTCAAACCTGAAAGTCTGGAAAAGTTGGGAAATTTCTCGGACACGGCATCTATTCGGGAATGGTTTTTAGCTAACCTGGCCTGGATCGCGCTGGCCGGCGCTGCGCTCTTTTTGCTGATCCTGATCTTGACGGTTATGCTACTCTGGCTGAGCAGCCGCGGCAAATTTATGCTGCTGGATAACGTGGTCAGAAATGCGGCAAACGTCGCCCAACCCTGGCGGGAGTACAAAACAGCCGGCAATCGTTTATTCGGACTACAATTAATTTTGATGGTGATTGTTGGCGGAATTTTTCTGCTGCTTCTGGGCGGCGGCACGGCGCTGGCCTGGCCATATTTTGCGATTGGCGAATCGGTCGTGCTCATTGTGCCGTTCCTGATTATCGGCGGGCTGTTTTTTCTGGTGACGAGCATCGTCTTCGTCATCATTTTCCAGTTGTTAAATGATTTCATCGTGCCGATTATGTATCAGCGCGGGCTAACGGTTTCTGTAGCCGCCATGCTTTTTCAACGTGAGCTGCTGAGCGGACACGCCACCCCATTTGTTGTGTTCTATTTGCTAAAAATCGCGCTAAGTATTGTCGCCGGCATCATTACCCTGATTGGAACGTGCCTGACCTGTTGTCTTGCCGCAGTGCCTTTTATCAGCTCCGTCGTGTTTTTGCCGATTGCTGTTTTTTTCCGCGGCTATTCCCTCTACTTTCTGGAACAATTCGGCGATCAATGGCGATTGATCGCCCCGGAAAGCCCGACCCTTTAACCTGCTGTGAACTTATTTGTACACTTATTTGTACATGGATGAACAGGATAAACAAGATAAAAAAACTTGCCCATTGTCCATTGTCCATTGTCCATTGCCCATTGCCCATTGTCCATTGCCCATTGCCCATTGCCCATTGCCCATT
>CAYOLL010000183.1:0-11902 GCA_964404765.1 uncultured Gemmatimonadota bacterium
AATTAAACTTGCCGTGGGGTGATCACGATCCAGCATACCCCTGGCCCGCCACAAGAGCGCCTGCGAAATCGGCTGCCTATTTTCATGGCCGACCCCCAGCACAACGGCTTTTACCGGGTTGATTAATTGGGTCATGCCGCCCGGTGTCGAAAAAACAAAGTCGATATGACCAAAAGCATGCAGCAGCTCGACCAGAAACTTCCAAGCCGGCTGATAATCCTCTGTGTAGACGGCGACACGACGGGCGATAAACTCACCAAGGTCGGCCCGCGCTTTCAGTTCCGGGTGGCGCTCCAGCATGGCCAGGATTTCGGGCTGGGTGAGAACGGCAGTCACATTTTTTTCCTTAACCGGGGCCAGACGCGCGGCTGTTTGGCAATCCTCCGTGGACGGCAGCGCGATCAAGGCCGGCAGCAGTCGATAGTGGCGCAATAGGGAA
Organism: uncultured Gemmatimonadota bacterium; assembly: GCA_964404765.1. Lineage (GTDB taxonomy): Bacteria > 4572-55 > 4572-55 > 4572-55 > 4572-55 > CAYOLL01. The sequence continues at coordinate 440 of CAYOLL010000183.1, forward strand.
AGCGAGCGGTGCAGATCGTGCCCATGCGTCAGGCGGTGCGCGATCTCCCGATCTTTTTGCGCCGATTTGACCGCATTGGCGACACGCTTCATATCCAGCAGCGGAATCAATTCCCATTCGGGCGAGATAAAAGTCAGCGGCGGCTCAAACTCATGCCATTCCGAGCCAAGCGCTCGACAGGGCCGCCGGCGGATATCGGCCAGCCAATCGCGTATCTCCGTCAGATTGGCCGCCGGGGTTGTGATGTAAAGGACGGGAATATTCGCGGGCAGCCGCATGATCGCCACTTCACTCGGATTGCCCGCCTCGTTCAAGAACTCAAGGTTATCGAAAACGATCAAGTCCGGCGCATAAAAAGGCAGGTCCGGCGTCAGCGCGGCAGCATAACAAAGCCACATTTCTGCAGTCCAGACGGTGACCGCCCGTTCTTCCGGATCGCATTGCCATGAAGTCATCAGGCGGCAGTCGTCTATGCCCAGATGCGCCTGAAGCACATACGCCTTAAACGGACCCAGCGCGCTTTCCGGGCAGATATACCAGATGCGCCGTCGCTGCGCCAAAGTCGCCAATATGACTTCAATGGCCGCCGTCGTTCGGCCGCTGCCTGGCATATCCGCAAGCACAACATCGCTGCCGCCGCTCAGCAGGGACGTGATTTCTGCGCTCATTTGGCCGCTCAGACCGCCGACATGTTCGGCCCTTGCAAAAAGCTTGGCTAATTTTTTATTGACCGGGGGTTTGGTTGGCATGGGGACTCTTCAGAAAGTTTAGAGATTGCCGATGCGCCGATAGAGATTATGCGCATGGCAATTCAAATCGTAAAAAATCGGGCTTTCCGGGTCTATTGGTTCTATTGTGAGAAAATATGGTGAAAACAAAAAGCCGATCCTTGGCAAAAAGATCGGCTTTTTTGTACTGGTCAACGACCTTTTGAACACTTCCACAGTCAACCGGTGTCATTTCGAAGGAATCTTTTAACGGCGTTTGTACAAGCTTGCAAAAAGATTCCTTCGGAATGACAGTGTTCGACAGGTCGTTGACCAGTGCACTTTTTTGAAATATATACCACCGATTATTCAGGAACTCTTACCCCCGGAGAATAACGCCGTAACATGACCGTGCCCAGCGATAAAAAAGCCAGGGACATGATGATGAGCGCCCATTCCCCGAGCGTGGGCACACATGGAGCAGATGAAGCGGAACTGGTTAGATTGCCAACATTGGGCCCAACATCTGTAAGTTCAAATTGAGTGCCTAATATAGCCGCCACATTGACCACGCCATCATCCCCACCCAAGCTGCTCAGAGGTATTTGAATTGTAATCGTGTTACCACTATAAACGGCAGCAACTGTATCAACAGGCGCTAATGTTTCATCAAATAAGGTTGCAGAGCCTGGCCCCGGAAAGGATGATACGCTATATAAATCTACATAAAACTCAGGGCGCAAGTTTGGCGCAACAAAAGGGGGAATTAGGGCGGCAAAAAGTTCTATGTTTGAAGGATTCAGACCGGTTAAAGGATTTTGATCCGTATCTAAATCCACATAGCCTTGGACACCGTTTGTTGGGTCATTAAATGGAGCGATTATCGGCGCAGAAAACGTAATAGTAATATTCAAAGCGCCACACCCATATACGGCTTCAAGCGAAGTAATATCCGGATCCGGATCGGCATCCAAACCAAACGTATCACCTGCCGGATCAGCGGAAACTGTTTGAATTGTTCCAGGAGAGCCGGTATGGGCAGCTATGTTGGAACCAACGGATGTTGTTGCTCGAATCCATTTATTGCGATTTGGTGATATCGGCAAATTTTCCGCATCAGCTAAGCTGAACAAACACAATAAAGCAATGGCGATGCTTATTGTATATCGCATAATTTTTCCTCCCCCCAAAGCTTATTAATTTATGACCGGTGCTTTTTTTTTGAGACTAACGAATCAAAACCATTCGCTTAGCTTGGACAAAGTCGTCCGCTTCAATTCGATAAAAATAGACTCCGGCGGAAATTGTTTGGTTGTTACTGTTTCGACCGTCCCACACAACTTCATACGGGCCAGCGCTGCGAACATCATCTACCAATGTCTTTACCAACTGCCCGGCAATATTGTAAATCTTAAGTCTAACCGGCGTCTCTTTAGCCAGTTCAAACCGAATTGAGGTTTGACGACTAAAGGGGTTGGGCCAGCTTTGGTCAAGGCGATTTTCCCAGATGGGGCCTTGTTGACTTGATACCTCTGCCCATGCCATATTGCCGGGCTTAACAACCACTTGCATAGCATAATCATGCTTGGTTTCTTTACCCGGCAGACCTCTGCGGGTAATGGTATAGTGATCTGCTGTACGCATGTCAATATGCTGCCCTGTTTGCGGATCAACCAGCGCAAAACTCAGGTTAGTGGTGACCTGCCCGATTTGCGGCCACGTCAATGTCACCACAGCCTGACTTGTTGGAATCGTTAACAGCAAATCCCAAGTTGTTTCTTGTTGAAGCGGGGTGCGCATATCCAGCGCGTAAAGTTCCCTGGCTGTTTTTGACCATTCATGTGGAAACGAAAGATTAAGACCTTTGGGAATATTGGTCATGGGCATTTCCAATTCCGCGTCGGGTCCATCAACGGCATTGAAGTCTGCGCCAAAATGAGCTTGTGCTTTTACATTACCGGCGGTTGCAGTCATGCCTAACTGCCAACTTTTGTCAGTCCAAATGGCCACGTCATCGCGTGCGCCGCAAGTGCTGTTCAATGTAACAGAAGAGACGGTACCCCGGAATTGCAGGACGGTACCGGCAGGCAATGATGGTTGACCGCTCGCTAATAGCCATGCGCCGCCAAGTAAAGCGTAAATAGTAGACGTGCCTGCTTGGCTAATCGCGCTGTATGGGATTGCGCAGCGATATGGATTACATAAATGCCAGTATTGCCGAAGGGTGACATTGCGAGCAAGGGTAATTGGCCCACTGCTACGACAGCCAGAAAAAGATTGTAATGAACTTGCAGAATTAATGCGATACGCTTCACCCATAGTAAACATGTCATACTGTCCCATAATAGTCCAACCACTAGCTGCAGTTGGCACTTGTTTCCATATTGTTGTAGCCGGGAAGAAAATATCTTTGCGATCTTGATTTGGCGCACTTGCAAACCCGAAGTAATATACTAAAGTATTCGTTAGCGCCTGAGGCGTAACGGTATAAGTAGAATCCGGAGTATTACAGATATCGCAAGCATCACCCAAAGCGTCGCCATCAACGTTGGCGGTTTGCACCTCATTTGCATTCAGCGGGCAGTTATCCGCCGTATCAATCCAGCCGTCATTATCGCCGTCCAGATTGGTTGGCACACTGCTATCATTGACCGTCCAGAGAGAGGCTTCGGCGCCTGTGCCGGAGATGCTATGCGTGGCGGATACATTCTGTACCGTGCCGACTTTGACCCAGTGTACGCCATTGTCATAACTGCGCCACAATTGGGCCGTGGTCAAATCCAGCAAATTATCGTCATCAACAATCCATTTAAACGTCAGATTACGGCCAAGAAGCGCATCCGGGCCAAAAGGGTTGCCGATATTAAAACTGTCTCCATCCTGGACACCTTCAAGCGTTTCGAGAGGATTTAGGCGGGATTGCCCTGTCTTCGGGCTCAAAAATTCGCGATTAACCACGGTGGCGCTGGACGAAAGCGCCCAACTTCGGTTAATGCCCGGCGCGCCATAAATATCAAACTTTCCAGTGGTCCCGCTTTTGCGAAGGACCGTTACCCAGCCGGCGTCTGGCGCGCCCGCGGCAATATCCACGCCGATGCCCCAATTTGGAGTAGCGCCGGTACCGGCAGCGCTCATGCCAATATTCTGCTTCGTCCTCAACATGCCGATGACGTAGCGCCCGGCCTGCTCGCCGAATAATACGCTGAATTGGCCCAAGATGAGCGTGTCTCCGCTGTCTTCCGTCGTCAAATTCCCGGTCAGCAGAATCAACGAATCCAGCACGGTCAACGTCGTATCCAGCGTTATATTCGCGGAGTTGTTAATGGCCAGCAGGCGGAAGGTATCCGGCGACGCGCTGGAAATTTTACCGGCAACATTGCCAATCATGAAAATTTTACTATTAGCGCCCGGGATGTAGCTGCCCTGATTAATCCAATCGCCTTCGACATAAAAGCTGCCGGCGTAATGATGAAGTGCGCCACCGGGGCTAATTCGCACCGAACCGTTTGCCGTCAGGGCAGAGAGCGCTACTATAAGGATCATTCCCGGTAGCCACAGCCAGGATTTACGAGCGTACGACGACATGTTTTGCATAGCAACCTCCTTTGACGCAGAGCCGATTTGGCCCCGCAAAAAGCCGATTGTTCAGATATTTTCCAATTGATACCGAGTATCAAAATACAACGGGCTTCAAGATAACAAATTCACTATGAATATCAACAAAATTTCAATCAGCGGAGCAAATTCATGAAAAGTTTTATTGGTTGTAAAAGTTATCCGTTTCATTTGCGCTTGCAAAAAGAACTGCAGCTCAAAGGCAATCGGTATCATGAACGTAACGGCTTTCTGATTTGCTTAGCGGGCGAAACAGGCGAATGCGGTTGGGGAGAGGCCTCGCCTTTGCCCGGATTCAGCCGCGAAAGCCTTGATGATGTTGCCGCGGCGCTGGCAGATTTGCAACGGCAATTTGATACCGGTCAAATTACGCCGTCTTTTTTTGAAGCGCCGTTGGATCACGCAGTTTATCCGGCGGCATTGCGCTTCGGATTGGAAATGGCGTGGCTGAATTTACAGGCGGCTATGCAAAAATGCCCGGTTAGTCGAATCATCGGAACCGCAACCGCAACCGCAACCGCAACCGCAACCGCCGTGCGCTTAAACGGCCTGCTGATCGGAACCGAAACTGAAATTCTGCAAAAAGCAGGCGACTTCATCCGCGCCGGCTACCGCGCTGTTAAGCTAAAAGTCGGGCAGCGACCGCTAACGGAAGATGTCAATATAACCCGGTCGGTTTTAAGCCTGCTGCCGGATGATGTCACACTCCGTTTGGATGCAAACCGGCAGTGGACGTTAGATCAGGCGCTGGCGTTTGCCCGTCAGGTAGATGTGCAGAAAATCGAATATCTCGAAGAACCGGTCAATGACCCGCAAGATTTGGCGCTGTTTGCCCAACAAAGCGGCTGGCCGGTGGCGTTGGATGAGACATTGCTGGAAATGCAATCTTATGATCGAATAACTTGGTCGAATTTGACCGCCATCATTATTAAACCGACGGTTTTGGGTGGCGTTCGACGGACGATAGAATGGGTAAATTTCGCAAGGGAACACAGGATTTGTCCGGTAATCAGCGCCAGTTTTGAAAGCGGATTGGGCTTGACTTTTCTTGCGCATTTGGCGGCCGGTTTAGGCTTAAGCGAGACGCCGGCCGGTCTGGATACCCATCGCTGGTTGGCCGAGGATGTGTTGCTGGAGCCGCTGCCAATTAAAGGTGGCTGTTTTGATATCCAGCAGCTTTTTTCCGGGCGACTGAATTGGGATGTCATCGCGCATCCGCATTACTCAAAAAGTGTAGGCAAAACCGACCCTTGCGAAGGTTAAACTTGCAGCGAAGGCCAATACTTGCAGGTTTCCGGCAGTTTACAGGCAGGAACCTTCGCAAGGGCACTGCAATTATTTACTAAGTTCTTGAAGGATTTTTAGATAATTCTCCGCGCCTTGAATGAGCTCGGTTTTCGTGATTTTCTCGTGCGCGGTGTGCGCGTCGAAAATAGAGCCGGGCCCGATGAGTAAACGCTCACCAAAGCGGGTTAAATAGGGAATATCCGAGCCGAAAGACACGACTGTGGTGGACAAATCGCCAACTGCTTTTAAACGGATCGGATCGGCATGGCTGATTACGCTCATGTCGGCGCGATCCGCCAGACAGGCTTCTATTTGATGCCGGATTTCGCCATACGGGCGGCTCAGGCGGACGATGATCTCGGCTTCGGCCCGGTCGGGAATGATGTTGATTTTACTGCCGCCGCTGAGCAGGCCGATATTCAGCGTCGTTTCGCCAAAATAGGCGTCCGGCACAAATTGCAGGCCGCTCAGATCCGTCAACACCGCCAGCATTTTTAAGATTGCCGACTCGCCACGTTCCGGGTAGGCCGAATGGGCGGCGATGCCCTGCGTTGTCAATTTAAAGAGAAATGTCCCCTTTTGTCCGATAGCCAGCCGGTTATCCGTCGGCTCGCCGACCACTATATAGCGTGATGGCGCAACCTCCCAATCATTGGCTCGCTTGGCCCCAATCGAATCATATTCTTCCCCGACCACCAGCAGCAAACCTACACCGGATTGTCCTGCCTCCTTCCAGCTTAAGGCGGCCTCGATCATGGCCGCAGCCTGGCCTTTGGCATCGCAAGCCCCGCGGCCATAGATGCAGTCTTCATCTTCACGAAAATCAATAAAGGGGGCGACGGTGTCAATATGGGTGCAAAAAATAACCGGGACGAACAATTCACATGGATGCACAGGATGAACAGGATAAAAAGCCCTCTGTTCTAAATTCTGAGCATTCTGTCTATCCACATAAAAAGCCTTCCGCTCTAAATCCTGTTTATCCATGTAAATAACCGGCGAATAAGCGGCAAAGAGGTTGAAGCGATTCGGCGCAACTTCCTGACGGTGGACGATAAATCCGTATCCGGTCAAATAATCGGCCAAAAAATGCCCGACCGCCGCCTCATCGCCGGTGACGGACGGAATGGCGATCAGTTGCTTGAGCAGATCAAAAAGGCGGGTGGTATTCATGCAGTAAATCCAATGTAATTGCTCAAAAAGTGTTGGTAAAACCAAACCTTGCGAAGGTTAAACGTGCGGCGGATGCTAATATTTTCAGGGCTTTACAAACTTACAGGCGGAAACCTTCGCAAGGTTAACCAACAGCTATTGAAAAGTTATAATCCAATGCGTTTGCGACGACGGCGCAGCCAGAAAATCCCCAGCCCGATCAAAATAAATAGCGGCAGACCGGCAATACCGAAATAGAGCAGACCGGTGAGCACGCCCAGCGCGTCGTCAAAGCCGTTTTTGATGGCCCGTTCCAGCCGATTCACAAAACCAGGACTACCGGAAACAAAGGCCGGATACGGTTCATGAAAATAAATGGTAATGGTTGACCAATCAATCTGATTTTGCAGAAATTTTTTACGGCCTTCCATTTGCTCGATGGCTCCGCGCGCCTCGTCTAATTGGGCTTCGACCTGCAAGATTTCCTCGACGGTCCTGGCGCGATCCAGAATATCCAGCAACCGCTTTTCGGTGCGATATTTATTGTTGAGACGGGCTTCCAGATCATAAAATTCTTCGCTGACATCGTCGGCTTTGACATTTTCATTTTCGATTTTTTTGGCCAGTGTGCGCAGCGATTTCAGGGCAATATCGAAACGGGCAGAAGGGACGCGCAGAATGATATGGCCATCCTGCCGCTCCTGTTGGCGGTTGGAAATTTGGGTGTTAGCCACATAGCCTTCCTGGGCCAGGGCAAGTTGCTCCGTCTGGCGCAGAAACGAATCAACTCGGGCGATTTCCAGGGTTAGTTCGGCATTTTTGATGATTTTACGGGGTTGAAGGACGGATTGGGCGGGCTTGTCTGTCGTCACTTCGGTTTGGGCTTGCGCGTCGGCATAAGCAACATCGGACTGCCGGGTTGGTGTGGATGCAGGCGCTTCCGAGGTGTAATCGCTTTGTTTGGTGGCCATCTGGCCGCAGCCGGTGATAAGCATGAAGCCGATAAGTAGTAATTTGTTCATAGAATCCTCGGGTTCGAGTGATTGGGTTGACGTGCTGGTTGTATTACCACAGGCCGGAGGATAAATTCCAAAAAACCTTTATTCGTAGCGCAGGGATTCTACCGGATCCATTGCCGCGGCACGGCGCGCCGGAAAGATGCCGGCCAGTAAACCAATCGCCGCCAGCACCCCAATGGTCATCAGCATCAAGTTAACGTCCAGAATCGGTCGGCCCATGAATTGCATTGGCCCCATTTCGTTGGGATCAAACGGGATCATTCTTACGCCGGTAATGACCAGCCAGGAGAAGGTGAGCCCGATTCCGCCGCCCAAAAACGAGATCAACAGCGACTCAAACACGAATTGCCACAGGATATAGCTGCGCCGCGCCCCAATCGCCATTTTGATGCCGATTTCCCGCGTCCGCTCTTTGACGACGATATACATGACATTGGCCACGCCGACGCCGGCAATCAACAGTGTCAAAAAACCAATTGAACCCAGAAACAGCGCCATACCAATGTTGATTGCACCCATCATTTTGCTTTCTTCAATCATATCCCACACATCTATGGCCCGCTCATCTGCGGGATCAAAGCCATATTTTCTGCCGAGAATACGCCGGGTTTCCTGGACAATGTGGGTGTGTTGCGCCGGGTCAAATGGTCGGACAACAATTGTATTCACATAAGGTTCGCCATACAAAGTGCGGTAGGTTGTATAAGGAATGATAGCGCGGCGCTTGTCCGGGCCATTGTTCATGCTGGTTTGCATCTTTGGCTGCATCAGCCCGACCACGGTAAAAGGCACGCCGTCGATGTCGATAGGTTTGCCAATGGGGTCTTCTTCGCCAAACAGTTCTTTGGCAATTTCACTGCCGATGAACAATACTCGCCGTTGTCCGGTCACGTCCGGCCCGTTTAAAAAGCGGCCGCCGGCAATGGGATACATCATGCGCATTTCTTCAAATAAGGCATTCACGCCTTCGCAGTTTGTGGTGACGGTCACGCTTTTGTAATGCAAGGCCACTTCACGGGTATACTGCGGGCTGATCATGTCGATTTCCGGGATGGCCGTTTTCAGAATCCGCACATCCTCTTCATACATATGGATTTGGCGGCCAATTGCCAACCCATTATACACCATGCTGGTTTGCCCGTCAAAAAACATCATAATACCGTTACCGGAATTGACGGTACCGGCCTCAAAACGATTGCCCATGCCCTTGCCAAAAGCCATTAGCAGGACAACAGCCACTGTGCCCCAGATTATAGCAAGAATGGTCAGAAAAGCGCGGGTTTTGTGCGCCATCAGGTCATAGTAGAATTCTTTTAAGAGTTCAAGCCACATAAACTATTCCTTTCGGTCACTCGCTTGTTGAATGAACCAAAGCTCGGCGATGTTCATTTATTTCTCACGCTCAAGCGATTTGACGGCATTTTCCCGGAAATCGTCCAGCGACACAAATTGTTTATCGCAGGCGCTGGTCAGACGAGTCACATCTTTACGCGGAAATTTGTCAAAGTCCTCATGCACCACATAGCTGCGGAATTTGGGAATTTGCTTTTGATATTCATGACAGCAGATCGCAGCCAGCCGTGCTTTGGCTATATCCTTCACCCCAAATAAATACACCGGATAGCCATTGGGATTGAATTGAAAATCGACTTCCAAATCATCCCGATTGGCAATAGGCAACCCTTTTTTTTGCGGTTTATAGCTCTGAAGGCTACTGAAAATGAATTCTTCCAATTGGTCAAAAAACAAGCTTTCAATGACCTCGCGTTTGAAATACCGCATGGACGATACTTTCCCAATCCCTTGCACAAATTGCAACAGCGTCGGGTAAAGATTTTCACTGTCGGCATAAACGAAAATATCCCCGTTTTCTTCCTTCAAACCGTTTTCAGCCAGAATTTTTTGAAATATCTTTTCTTTATTTTCCGTATCGATTTCATAACTATACGACAAGCGCATCACAGCCATCGCATGGTCACAAATTTTCCAGCGGCTTTCTGCTTTCTGGATATATGTTTCGATCATATCCCCGTCTTCATGAAAAAAGGGCAGAAACAGTTGCCATACTCCGGGTCTTTTTTCGCTGATCTTAATTCGCCCGTTGAATTGGGATTTCAAAATATTCATAATTTCTTCGTTCATAACGTCACTCCGCAAATAGGGGCAGTTGGCTCTTCCCGGAAAAATAGCGTTCGATGTCATCCCGCTTCAAATGGATGTGCTTGACAAAGAAATGCAAGGCTTCCTCAAATGTGCCATATTGATCCGTCAGTTCAATATGGCAGTCGTCTTTCAGAGAATTTTCCATGGCGTCAGCCGTTATCTTATGGATGTGATAGTGCACATGATGCGGAAACAATTTATGTTCACCGTGCGGGCCATTACAGCGTAAGATTTCATAGCTGCCTTTTTCTTGCTTCGGAACATAGATCAAACCAACGGAAAAATTTTCCGCAAACATCGCATTATATCGCCCGAATGCTTTGAAATAAAAGTCTTTATCCAAACTCTGCAACTCAAACGCAATGCGGTAATGACCCCGCTACGCTTTTAATTTGCCGGGCGGTTGAGCAATTTCTTTTTCACAAGTTAGCAGCTTTGTGATGAGTTCGTTGTCGAAATTCATACTGCTCTAAAATTCTCATCTTCGTAGTTTTGATTGGAGCTTTATGCTTGCAATCACAGTTAAATCGGCGATATGAAAGGCAGACTATTTGCAATTTGCAAAAGAAACCAGCAATTTGCAAAAGGATTAAATAAATAAAGAAATGGATGCGCGTTAATTAAATTGTATAACTGCATTAAGGGCAACGGATTAAAATATAACTTAAATGTGGCACAATTTTTGCCTACTTCCTCGGTGTTACACTTCAAACGAAATGACTCAATTGAACCGGGGGAGCAACCCATGCCAATCAACAGTGTGCAATCGTCCGTAGAACCTGAATACACGTATGATAATGATAATACCGCTGAAGTACTTTGGGCAAAAGTCTGTCGTTGCCTCGCTCAGCAAGAAATGGCGCAGACGCTTATTCTGTGCAACTCGATCATTGAGCATTGCGCTACATACAACAATGAGTCGGATAACGTCTATGCCAGCAACGCCTACTTTACGATACGTCAGCATCAGGAAAACGTGGATTTGCCGATCCGTGAAACATTGTATGTCGCCGGTGTCCTGGTCAAGCAGACCGTAGCTTATGCGTTCGATCCCAATTTATGGCAAGGTCAGGCGGCATTTTCGCTCTACGAAGGCTTGTGGGCTAAGCAGCCGAATCAATTTGGCGCAGTCCATATTTGCGATTATATGACGCTATTGCTTCATACCGGACGTTTTCATGACGTGAATTGTCTGCGGGATCAGCTAAAGCAAGGCTGCCCGAACATATTTTCCATCCGCGATGTCGAAGAGGTAGATGCATTTCTGCGAAAAATCGGCTTCATTCAAGTGAAATCCACAAGCACGCCACCGCCAAAAACGCAAACCCGCGACCCAAAAATTGTCGGATATTATGACACATTATGCCTCCCCTATGGCGCAGATGCGGAAGCGGTTCGACAGGCCTGGAAAAAGCTAAGCAAAAAGTATCACCCGGATACAGGCGACCAGAGCAGGCCGGGAATGCAGCATGCCCTGGACACTATCATAAAAGAAATTAATACGGCACACCGTGCTCTGG
>CAYOLL010000184.1:0-11519 GCA_964404765.1 uncultured Gemmatimonadota bacterium
GTAAGGTTCTTTCCGGCCGTCGGTCTGCTACAAACAGGTCGCCCCGATGGGGCTTTGAAATGCGGAAATTATTTAGCACACGTTCCTAAACGACACACCCGACGACTTTTGAACATAACTCGACAGATTTCGAGAACTGACCCAGATAACCCAATCGTCGCTACAAATCACGGTAGCGCGTAACAGCGAGGTAAAACCATGGAACCAATTACAGACGACCAAATCCGCGCGGCCCAATTGCGCCGGCGGGCCGAAGAAAAACTTCAGAAAAAACAGGCCAAGATTGATGACTTGAACGCCATTGAAATTCAAAAATTGATGCATGAAATGCACGTGCATCAGATTGAGTTAGAAATGCAGAACGACGAATTGATCCAAGCGCGAATTTCGTTGGAAGTCGCCCGCAATCATTACGCCGATTTGTATGATTTTGCGCCGGTAGGCTACGGCACATTTGATAAAGACGGGCGAATATTAAAGGCCAATCTGACGCTGGCCGATTTAGTGGGGATTGCTCGCGGCAGCTTGTTTAATACGCTGCTTTATTCATGTATCGTCAGCGAGGATCGCGACATTTTGTATATCCACCTGCAACAGACGTTTTCTACAAAGATAAAGCAAACGTGCGAGTTACGGCTGCTGACGACGGACGGATCGCTTTGCTGGATTCAGCTTTCCAGTCGGGTGGTGGCGTGTACTATCGAATGTCTAACCACCCTGACCGACATCACCGTCCGCAAACAGGCCGAAGAAGCGCTGATGGCCATGCTCAACGAAAAGAATGTTTTATTAAAAGAAGTGCATCATCGCGTCAAAAACAATTTGATGGTGGTTAAGTCACTCATTAGTCTGCAACAGGATCAAACGCAAGACCCGCACGCCCAGTCGCTGTTGCGGGATCTGCACAATCGGATTATGGCTATGGCCATGGTGCATCAGGATTTGTATCAGGCTGACAATCTGGCCAGAATTGACTTTGGCGCGTATTTGGAAAAACTGGTCGACAGTGTCTATCACAGTTTTATGCGCTTTAGCATTGCGGTTCGGGTCACCGCCGGCGAGGTCTTTTTAGATATCGAAAAGGCCATTCCCTGCGGATTGCTTGTCACTGAATTGGTCACCAACAGCTTTAAATACGCTTTCCCGGACCCACAGACCCAGCCCAACCCGAAAGTTTGGGTCGATCTCCGCCGGGAAGACTCTATTTTTATCCTGACCATAGGCGATAACGGCCGGGGCATCCCTGCCGAAATCGACTGGGAATCCCCCGCAACACTGGGGCACAGCCTGGTGCACGCCTGGGCTACCCGGCAGTTGAAGGGGACGTTGGCCGTTGATCGGCAGCAAGGAACACTTTTCAGAATCACCTTTGCCGATCCCATCTCATAAACCAAACCTTGCGAAGGTCAAACTTGCGGCGGGAGTCAATATTTTCAGGGCTTTTACAAACTTGCAGGCAAGGACCTTCGCAAAGGTTACAGGACTTGGAAGGTTAGCGTACAAACCTCGTTCCCAAATTTTATTTGGGAACGCAATTGCCGGCGAAACTCTGTTTCGCATCTTATTAATAAGTAGTCGGACAGAATTAATTTGGTATTTTGTAATCGTCATTGCGAGGAGCGTTTCTTGCGACGAAGCAATCCCGGCCTGTATTTTGAGACTGCTTCGCAAAAACGGCTCGCAGTGACGATTCGGTTGGAAATACCTGTTTATTTGTGTCTGACTACTTATAATTGAAGATAGACGGAAACAGTGTAATTGCTCAAAAAGCGTGGGTAACCTTGCGAAGGCTTTACTGCAAAACTTGTGAAATCGTGCACTGAAGCCTTCGCAAGGTTAGGTTTACCACCACTTTTTGAGCAATTACGAAACAGAGTTTCCGGGGCAATTGCGTTCCCAATCAGAGATTGGGAACGAGGTCTGTCGCTCGAAATCAAGTTTGACGGGCATTGCTAAAATAACCTTCCAAGTCGTGAAGGTTAGCCTAAAATGTACCGAACTCCTGCTCCTTTCCAAGCGACAAATTTCGGATTTGAAGCACGGTCATTCCGGAGGAATCTTCCCGCAAGTTAGCGCCGTTGCAAAATTTCAAGAACAGGACTTGGCATGTTATCGACAAAAACCGTTGAAACGGTTTCGGCGCAACCTATTCAGAGCATTTTCACCCGGTTAAAACCGGGTGTTACTGTAAAATCATTAACACCGGGATTCATCCCGGTGTCCACGATGCCCCCATAAAACGGTCTGAGCCGTTTCAACGGCTTAACCTTCCAAGTCTTGTCAAGAAGATTCCTGCTGAATGACAACATGCCAAATTTGTCACTTGGAAAGGAGTATATTCATCATATTTATCTACATCTTGGTGTTTCTGCAGCAAATAATTCAGGTTAGGGGCACATACTCCAAAATTCACACTCGGAAATCCAAATCTAAAATGGATAGGATAGGAAGCATAAGATGACGAAAAAGCCTATTATTTTATTAGTCGAAGATGACGGCGCGATCTCCGTCCGTCTGCATAAGATGTTGCAAAAATGGGGCTATGACGCCGTCATCGCCGATTCGTACGTAACGGCGTTACAGTCCGCGGCGATTCATCACCCGACGTTGGCCCTGATGGACATTGATCCATTGATCTGGGCCGTGGGTGTACGGACGGCATTGATACCGCGCTGGCTTTGCGGGCACAGTTCGGCCTGCCGTCCGTCTACCTGACCGCCCACGCCGGCGATGATGTGTTGGAGCGGGCCCGCGCGACCGAGCCATACGGCTTTCTGGTCAAGCCGCTCAATGATTTGAGCGTCCACGCCGCAATCGACATGGCCCTGGCCAGGCTGGAAGCGGATCGCAAGCTGCGGGAGAGTGAGCAAAACTATCGTGATCTGGTAGAAAATTCGCCCGATATTATTCACGCGGTGGATAAAGACGGCTTTATCATCGCTACTAATAAAAAAGAGTGCGAGTTGCTGGGTTACAGCCGGGAGGAACTGATCGGCATGCCCGTCAGCAAATTATATGCGCTGGATAAAAATCTGGGCACGTTTTTTGCCAAATTGAAACTTGATGGCCATCGGGACAAAAGTCCGGGTGTTTTACAAACAAAAGACGGACGTTCTATTGATGTGGAAATCTCCTCCACCGCTTATTATGATGCCCACGGAAATTTTATCCGCAGCCGGTCTATACTGCGGGATGTTACCGAACGCAAGCGGACGGAAGAAAAGCTGCGCAGCAGCGAGCAAATGCTGGCCGCTATTTTTAACGCGTCCACGGATCCGATCATCTTGCTGGACGCAAACGGTATGCTTCTGACCTGTAACGACGCCCTGGCCAAAGAACTCAATCGACCCCTGGATCAACTGCGCGGTATGCATATTCTTGATCTTTTGCCGCGCGAGCTGGCCGAGGCGCGCCTGATAAAAATCAGGGACGTGATTCATAGCAGCCGGCCGCTTCATTTTGAAGATTACAACCCGCAAAACAACAGTTGGTCGGATAACAGTCTGTTTCCTGTTTTTGATGTTTTTGATGCAAACGGGCGGGCTGTTCACGTTGTTGTTTCGGTTCGTGATATTACAGCCCGCAAACACGCGGAAGAAAACCTGCGCGAAACAATTATTACTCTGGATCAGACCCGCCATGAATTAGCCGTCAGCAACACCCAACTGCAAACCATTCTGGCTGCCGCGCCGGATACGATTCTGTTGGTGGACAATCGTGGCCGGATAACCTGGGTCAATATCCAGGTAGAGACCATGTTTGGCTATTCCCCCGATGAACTGACCGGCCAATCCATCGAAGCGCTGATGCCGGAAGGCCGGCGCGGACGGCATGAGCGATTACGCGACGGATACAATCAGCAGCCGCGCATCATGGGCACCGGGCAGAATGTTATGGCCCGGCGCAAGGACGGCAGCGAATTTCCGATCAGCGCTCGCCTCGGTCCGATAGGCAGCGGCGACGACGTGCAGACCATCGCCATCGTGCGCGATATCAGCGACTTGAAGCAGGTTGAAGACGAACTGCGCCTGCGCGAGAATTATCAGAAAGCTATCGTCACTTCGCTGGATGATCTTATTTTTTTGTTCGACGAGACTTGTCGCTTTATCAATATCTGGACCAACGACCCCGGACGTTTGTTTGTTCCGCCGGAGCAATTCCTTGGCAAAACCATCCGCGCCGCATTGGGAGCGGAATTTGCCGCGCCTTTTGAAAATCGGGTTCAGCAAACGATCCTCACCCGCAAGCATCCGGAGTATGACTATTCCTCGCCGGACGGACAACGCTGGTATCGCGCCAAGTTTAGCTATGCCATGTCGAACGGCGAGAACGGCCATTATGTCTCCTGCTTGGTGCGGGATATTACCGAGCGCAAGCAGGCGAATGAAATGCTGCGCCGCAGCGAGGCCAAATGGAAGTCACTGGTGGAAAATGCCCCGAATTTTATCGTCATCATTGATCGAAATTATTGTTTCACCTATTTGAACCACGTTCAACCCGGCTTGAAGATGGAAGATTTTATCGGTCACAACATACTTGACGACATCGCGGCAGAAGACCGGGCCGAACTGCGGCAATGGTATGAGAACGTATTTGAAACCGGGCAACCGGCCAGCCGGGAACTGAAAGCCCTTGTCGGCCCGAATCAATATGGCTGGTATCGGTCGCATGTCGGGCCGATTTGTGAAGGCGACCGCGTAAGTTCCCTGTTGATTATTTCCTCGGATATTACGGTTCAAAAACGGATGGAAGAAGCATTGCGGGAAAGCGAAGAACGCTTCCGGGCGCAATATCAATACCAGCCGTTGGCGATCTATACCTGGCGCCGGCAGGACGACGACCTGGTTTTGGCCGACTTCAACCAAAGGGCGCGCAACGTCACCAACGGTCAAATCGAACGGGTGCTCGGCCAAAAGTGCCGGGATTTTTATCAAGCGCAGCCGCATATCGCCGAACTGATGTATCGTTGTCTGCGGGAACAGCAAAAAATGGACTGGGAAGGTGAATATCGCACCCTGATGGGCACAACGCGCTATTTTAAAGTGCGCTGCGTCTTTGTGCCGCCGGACGCCGTGACCGTCTACGTGGAAGATTTTACCGACCAGAAACAGGCCGAAGACGCGCTGCGGGACAGCGAAGAGCGTTTCCGGGTGATTACGGAGCATTCGGCAGACGCCATTTTTATTGCCGATCCGACCGGCCGCTACACCTACGTCAATCAAGCGGCGTGCAATTTGTTGCGGTACAACCCTGATGAATTAATGCAACGCGCTATTCCGGATGTTTGCCCGCCGGAAACAGTCAGCTTGGCTTTGGAAAGTTTTAAACGGCTTTTGACGCATGGCCACGCGCGGTTTGAAATAGATTTGCAGCGCAAGGACGGCAGCGCCGTCGCCATTGACTTAAACGGGGTTATGTTGCCCAACGGTCTGGCCTACGCCAGTTGTCGGGACATGGCCGAGCGGAAGCAGATGGAAGACGATCTGCGCTTAGCCAAAGAAATCGCCGACAAAGCCAATCGGGCCAAGAGCGAGTTTCTGGCCAACATGAGCCACGAACTGCGCACCCCGCTCAACGGCATCCTCGGCTATACCCAAATCTTTTTGCGCAATTCCAACCTGCCGCCGGAAATGCGCAGCGGCATCACCACCATCGACCAATGCGGCAAGCATCTGCTCAGCCTGATCAACGAAATCTTAGACCTGGCCAAGATTGAAGCCCACCGCATGGAGTTGAGCGAGGCGGAAGTCCATCTGCCCAACTTTCTGACCGGCGTGGCCGAAATGATCCGGGTCCGCGCCCAGCAAAAAAATATTTCTTTCCGCTACGAGACGACTTCAGCCCTGCCGATCGTCGTGCGCGTGGACGAGAAGCATTTGCGGCAGGTGCTACTCAACCTGCTGAGTAACGCCGTCAAGTTTACCGAACACGGCGGCGTCACGCTGCGCGTGGGCTATGCCGAGACGATGGATGCTATAACAAATACGTCCCCGGCAAACCTTGCGAAGGTTTCTGTGGAAACGTCTGACGATCTTGCTCCAAAACCTTCGCAAGCTTCGCAAGGTTTTGTTTCCAGCCCGCAGCCGATCCGCTTTTTGGTTAGCGACAGCGGCTCCGGCATTCCGGCCGACCAGATCGAGAGCATTTTTTCGCCGTTCCAGCAGATGGCCAAACACGCCCGCACCACAGAAGGCACCGGCCTGGGCCTGACCATCAGCCGCGAATTGGTCGGACTGTTGGGCGGCGAATTGCAGCTTAAAAGCGTGGAAGGCAAAGGCAGCGCTTTCTGGTTTGACATTCCTTTGTCTGAAGTTGCGGCGCAGACAGGCGAAGCGGCTGCTTTCGAAAATCAAGCCGTCATCGGTTATGACGGGCCGCGCCGCGCTCTGCTGGTGATTGACGACAAGCCGGGTAACCGGGCCGTGCTGCGCGACCTGCTGACGCCGCTGGACTTTGTCATCATCGAAGCCGAAGACGGCCGCGACGGTCTGGCCAAAGCCGCCGCTCATCAACCGGACCTGATTCTGACCGACATCGTCATGCCGGAAATGGACGGCCTGGAAATGACCCGTTGGCTGCGGCAATCGCCAGAAATCGCCCATATCAAAACCATCATCATTTCTGCCGGCAGCTACCCCGATATCCGGCGCGACAGCCTGGCCGCCGGCTGCGACGACTTTTTGGCCAAGCCCGTGGAATTTGCCGCCTTGCTGAATCTGCTGGCCAAACATCTAAACTTGACCTGGCTATATGAACAAACGGCAACGCCCGCCGCCGACCCGCAGGCCGATTGGGTCGTGCCGCCGGAAGCCGAGCTGAATAAACTGCGCGCACATGCGAATATCGGCGCTGTTTTTGACTTTCTGGATGAATTGGACAAGATTGAGAAGTTAGACGAGCGGTACAAGCCCTATCTGGCCAAACTACGGCAATTGGGCGAGGATATGGAGCTGAATAAAATACTGGAGATGTTGCGGTAACGTCAGACCACCTGATCCGCGTGAATCTGGAGTGAGACCATTTTGAAGCATTCAAAGTCTCCGACCCTTGTAAATGCTGAATCCGCGTTGGAAACTTTACAAAAATGGTCTCATGAGATTCACGCTCAAAGCAACCCTTTTTAGGGAGCAAAACCGGCGTTAACCGCTTTTGCAGAAATAAGTTTCACGACTGTTAGCCGCGCACGGGATCAGGAGGTCTGAACGTGTACTAGTCAGAGACCTTTAGAGCACTTTTAAAGTTGTCATTCCGGCATGTTTTTGGCCGGAATCTTCTTACAGGCAAACAAGATGCCGGATAAATACATTCCGGCATGGCAGTGTTCTAAAGGTTGTTGCCTGGTACAAAAACGCACAAAAGCCGCAAAGACGCAATGCGAAACCTTCAAGCTTTCCCCTGATTTTGTGCATTTTGTGCATTTTGCGCTTTTTCGCGACTAAAGACGTGTTCAACCACACACCTCGAAACATTATAATTTTTATCCGCGAAAATCCGCGTCATCAGCATGATCCGCGTTCTATGCTTTTTTGGTTCCGGACCGTCCGGGTTAGGTGCAGATCAAAATAATGCTGCTGTTGTCTGTCAATCCTGCCAAGATTTCCTTGAATTTCCGTCATTGGCCATATAAATTAGCACGGCATTATTTTGCGGAAGGATAGGAATTGTTATGTTATTACGTTTAACTAACATCAATCGGCTGTTCGTCGTCACGCCGGTTCTTAAAGATATCAGCTTCAAAGTTGATGACAAAGAGCGCATTGGCCTGATTGGAGCGAATGGCGCAGGCAAGACCACGCTTTTCCGTATCCTGTCCGGTGAAGACACCGAGTATGAGCCGGGCGGCGAAATCTATCGTAACCCCTTTTTGAAGGTCGGCTACCTGCCGCAGGAAGTCATCTTTGACAGCGACAACACCCTGCAACAAGAAGTGCTGACCAGCTTTGCCCATCTGCAAGAGGCCCACGAAAAACTGCGCGCGATGGAAGCGGAAATGGCGGATCTATCCGGCGAAAAGCTGGAAGACTTGATGACCCGCTACAGCCATGAAATGGAACTGTTCGAGCGGCAGGGCGGCTATTCCTACGAAAGCTCCGTGCGTGAAGTGTTGACCGGTCTGGGTTTTCGCAAAGAGGATCTGGAGCTGCCGGTGCACGTTTTGAGCGGTGGACAAAAAAGCAGGGCCGCATTAGCCAAGCTGCTGTTGGCCAATGCCAGCCTGCTGCTGCTGGATGAACCAACCAATCATCTGGATATAGTCGCCACGGAATGGCTCGAACGCTTTCTGCTGAATTATCCAGGCGCGTTGATAGCCATTTCCCATGACCGCTTTTTCTTAGACCGGGTGACCACGCGCACTCTGGAAATTGATCGGCATCTGCTCTACGATTATCCCGCCAGTTATAGCCGCTACGTCACGCTTAAGGCCGAACGCATCGAACGTGAAATTAAAGCCTACGAACTGCAGCAGTCCGAAATCGCCCGGCAGGAAGATTTTGTCCGGCGTAACATTGTCGGCCAAAATACCAAACAGGCCCAATCCCGCCGCAACATGCTGGAGCGTCTGGAGCGTCTGGAGCGACCGGCAACTTCGCAAAAGCGCCTGGCGCTCGACTTTAAGCCCGATCAGCGCGGTGGCAACGAAGTCCTGCTGACAAAACGATTGTCCAAGCGCTATGGCGATCGCATCCTGTTTAAAGACATGGATTTAGTCCTGCGCCGATTGGATCGTGTCGGCGTTGTCGGGCCAAACGGAACAGGCAAGACAACTTTTTTGCGCATTGTCATTGATCAGGAGCGGCCCGACAGCGGCAAAGCCTTGATTGGTCAGGGCACAACCGTCGGTTATTATGATCAGCAACTCCAGGGATTAAATCCAGATAACCGCGTGATTGACGAAATATGGGCATTAGACCCCTCGATGAAAAGCGGCGAAGTGCGCTCGTTTTTAGGCCGCTTTCTGTTTAGCGGTGAAGATGTCTTTAAGATGATCGGCAGCCTGAGCGGCGGCGAACAAAGCCGGGTGCAATTAGCCAAACTGATCTTATCCCGCATGAATTTTTTAATTTTTGATGAGCCGACCAACCATTTGGATTTGCCGTCGCGCCAGGCGTTGGAAGAATTTTTGTTTGAGTACGACGGCACGTTGCTCATCGTCTCGCATGATCGTTACTTTTTGGACAAAGTCGTCAATCGTATCCTGTATTTTGAAAACGGCACAGTGACCGAATACCCCGGCAACTATTCCGACTTTATCCGCAAACGCGAGGCCGAACAAAAAGCCGCCGAAGAATCGCGTCAACGCGCACCGGTAAAGATTCCCGAAGCCAAAGACGACTACGAAGAGCGCAAAAAATCACAGCGCACCCGTCAAAAACGCGAGCGCGATCTGCAAAAGCGCCTGGAATCCGTCGAAGCCGAGTTAACCACTGTCGAGAAACGCCAACACGAATTCTATGATTTAATGGCCGATCCGCAAAACTTAAGCGACGGCGAAAAAATGCGCGCCTTAAAGCTGGAATACGATACAATTTTGGCCAGCTCCGAAGCGCTATACAAAGAGTGGGAAGAAATTGATCATAAACTGCAGGTGATGCGTGATGGGGAAGACGATGCGGACAGCGTCGGCTGAAAGTTTTTCTTGACGGGAAGGCTGTAGGCCAATATTTTTGCAGGCTTTTGAATGTCGGCAGTATCTCTATAATTAATCAAATAGGTGTTATAATGAAAGTATTTAACCGTCTGACCGGTCGAAAAGAAGAGTTTGTCCCGCTTCAAGAAGGCAAAGTCGGCATGTATATTTGTGGCATGACCGTGCAGGATCGCCCGCACATCGGGCATATTCGCTCGTTCATAACCGGCGACATCATGCGCCGCTACCTGGAATTTCGCGGCTATCAGGTCAAGCATGTCCAGAACTTTACCGATATTGATGACAAGATTATCGAGCGAGCCAATCGTGAAAATGTTCATTTTGCCGTCATTTCCAACCGCTATATTCAAGAATTTTTTGAATGTGTTGACGGGATGAATTTGCTGCGCGCCCATGTTTATCCTCGCGCAACCGAAGAAATCCCGGAAATTATCGCGCTGATTCAAAACCTAATCACCCAGAATTTTGCCTACGAAGCCGAGGGCGATGTTTTTTTTAAAGTAGACAGCTTTCCCAAATATGGCGAACTATCGGGCCGTAAAACCGAAGAGCTACTAACCGGCACTCGTTTTGAAGTCGATCCAAAGAAGAAAAGTCCATTCGACTTTGCCTTGTGGAAAGCCGCCAAACCCGGCGAACCGTATTGGGATTCCCCTTTTGGCCAAGGCCGTCCGGGTTGGCATATCGAATGCTCAGCCATGGCCATGAAATACATTGGCAAGACCTTGGATTTTCACGGCGGCGGCCTGGATTTAATATTTCCACATCACGAAAATGAAAAAGCGCAGTCAGAGGCTGTGACCGGCGTACCATTTGTGAATTATTGGGTCGAATCGGGTCTGCTCAATATTAATGGTGAAAAAATGTCCAAATCTCTGGGCAATTTTTTTGCCATCATGGACGTGCTCAAACGCTTTGCCGCCAATGAAATACGCCTCTTTTTGATCTCCGGTCACTATCGCAGCCCATTAGACTTTGGCGAAAATCGTCTTAACGAAACCCGCAGCGCCTACACCCGCATTACAGAAAGTATCGGCAATGCCCTACGATATTTGCAGCAACAGGGCCAGACATTTGATTTGCAGCAACCCCAGGCAAATAAAATCGAAGCCGGTATCTTGCAACATTTTATCGACGCCATGGATGACGATTTTAATACCGCGCTGGCAATATCGCAAATTTTTGATTTAGTAAAAGAGCTCAACATCATATTGCAAACTGCCGGTGATTTAGTCAGAATTCAAACGATATTGACTGCTATTGTGGGCTTAGGACAAATTCTTGGTTTTAAATTTGAAGCGGCAAAGCAAGATGTCGATGAGCGCTTTAACCATTTGATGGATTTAGTGTTAGCGTGGCGTTTACAGCACCGTAAAGACAAAAATTGGGCGATGGCTGACCGGATTCGGGACGACCTTGCCAGTATTGGTATCGTTATTGAGGATCGGCCTGGTCAATCCATTTGGAAACTAATATAACTACTATGTGTGACAAAAAACTTTAGCAAAGTCTAAATTTTTATTGACAACTGCTAATAACTTTTATATTTTGTTCATCTCTCATATTTTTTGAGAATTTTGTCGTTAATACGTGCTGGCGTAGCTCAACCGGTAGAGCAACTGATTTGTAATCAGTAGGTTGTGGGTTCAAGTCCTATCGCCAGCTCCAGATAGAATTTGAAAATGGGGGGTCGGTGCCCGAGCGGCTAAAGGGGGCGGGCTGTAAACCCGCTGGCCATGCGCCTACGATGGTTCGAACCCATCCCGGCCCACCATTCTTGAGAAAATTACAATCCGCAAAGACTGTAAGAATTATGCGGGAATAGCTCAGTTGGTAGAGCGTCAGCCTTCCAAGCTGAATGTCGCGGGTT
>CAYOLL010000185.1:0-11481 GCA_964404765.1 uncultured Gemmatimonadota bacterium
TCACAAGTTTTGCAGTAAAGCCTTCGCAAGGTTACCCACGCTTTTTGAGCAATTAATTACTAGTTGCGTAATTGTGTCTTGTGATATATGCAAGGAAGGATGCTTACATGAATTTAAACGAATCGCAACAACTCATGGATTTTTTTCTGACGATTGACCGCCTGGAAACGTTGCCGAGAACCGGCTACTTTTTTGCCGGAATCAAGCAGCCGGAGTCAATTGCCGCTCATGCTTTCGGGGTCGCTTTTATTGCGATGGTCATTGCCGATAAAACCAAAATGGCGGTTAATATGGAGCGGGTGCTGCGCTTAGCCGTCCTGCATGATGCCACAGAATCCGTTTTGACTGATATTCCGTACTCGATTTTTAAATATCTGGGTCAGGACAATAAGCGCCTGGCCGAAGAAAAAGCCGCGGCCGACTTGCTTGCCGCCATAGACCCGACTTATGTAGAAGTGTGGAACGAGTTTGAAGCCTGCCAGACTCTGGAAGCGCGCCTGGTGAATGCGGCGGACAAACTGCAAATGCTGATAAAAATCTTAAATTATGAGCGCAGCGGCATTGGCTGTTTTACCGAGTTTTGGCGTAATTTTGAGCGCCACGAGTTCTGCGGCCTTGAGGTCTTTCAGGAATTGCACAAACTGGCGCGGCAACGGCATGACAGCAAAACTTAAGCCGCGTATTTTTCAATTTACGATTGGTTTGGGGCAATCTATAAAATTACTCTCAAACATTTGCATTGTGCGCGAGAATCTTTACCGCAAAGTTCGCCAAGTTTAACGCAGAGTTCCGCAGAGTTTTCTTTTTTCTTTGCGTGACTCCGCGTAAGTCTCTGCGAACTTTGCGGTTAAAAATTTGCGGTTTACCGCGTTATGCTGTATTTAGAGTCATTTTGTCACCTGTTTGCCAGTAGTTTTAATGCTGTTCGCCAATTACGTTTTCGATGCGCCGATCCGGAACCAGCCACATTAACGCGACCACGACATAGAGTAAACCGGCTAAACCGGCGGCCTGAAAAGCCAGCGGAATCGCCAGCGCGTATAATACAATCGAAATCCTGCCCTTGATATCCTTGCCGATCGCCACAGCGATGGCGGAGTTTTCCCCGTGCTGCCGGATCAAAACCTGTGCCAAAATGTAATAGGCAACTCCGGCGCATAATAGCACAAAGCCGTATAAGGCAACCGGCAGCGGGGCAAATGAATTTTCGCCCATCCAGGCCGTCACAAAAGGAAACAACGACAACCAGAACAGCAGATGCAGATTCGCCCACAATACCGACCCGCTGACCCGGCTAACCGCGTGCATTAAATGATGGTGATTGTTCCAGTAAATGCCCACATAAATAAAGCTGAGCACATAGCTGAAAAACACATGCCCAAGCGGCAGCAACGCATCCAGGCCGTCGCCGGCGGGCGCCTTTAACTCCAGCACCATGATTGTGATGATGATGGCGATTACGCCATCGCTAAAAGCTTCCAATCGTCCCCGAGTCATATCGTTACCTTTTTTTTTTAAAAGCCTATCGGATAATCCAGGAATACGGTTTCCAGCCCGAACTTTTCCTGCAAGTGATCCGCCAATGCAAACATGCCGAACTTTTCGGTATGATAATGCCCGCCGTAGATCAAATTCAGCTTGTTTTCTTTGACCGGATAGTAGGCGATGTAGTTGGTTTCGCCGGTAATGAACACGTCCATATCTTTGGCAATTGCCTCGTCGCAGGCGACCGCGCCGTCTCCGGACAGAATGGCCACGCTGGAAACCAGCTTTTTGCCAAAACCCAACGCCTGAATCGGCCCGCGATTCAAGCGCTCGTAATCCCGGCAAAATGTGTCGAAATCGACCGGCTGCGGCAGGCGGCCGCAAAAGCCGACGTATTGACCGCGATATTCGCCAAACGGTTGAATATCCTGCAATTGCAGCATTTTGGCGATCTGCGCGTTATGGCCCAATTCCGGGTGCAAATCCAGCGGCAAGTGAGCGGCATATAAAGCCAAATCATGGGTGATGAGAAAACGAATCCGCTCGTACGTAGCGCCGACCAGCGGGCCCAGTTTGTCCCACATCATACCGTGGTGGACGATCAGAATTTGCGCGCCGGCCTCCGCCGTGCCGCGGAAGGAATCTAAGCAGGCATCCACGGCGAACGCGGCTTTGGTAATTTCCTTCGCCTGATGCGCAACTTGCAAGCCGTTATAGCCGCCATCGCGAATCGCTTTGACATTCAGCAATTGATCCAAATAGGCGGCTAAAGCTGCGCCGGTCAGGCTTTCTTTTCGGTCGTTTTCCATATCGGCTCCCTTCAAGAAAAATAGAACGCGGCAGTCACTACCTTTTAACCGCAAAACTCGCAAAGTATCACGCCGAGTTACACAAAGGGAAAACTCTGTGAAACTCCGCGATAAACTTTGCCGACTTTGCGGTTAAGTTAAGCGGTTAAAAAATTCAAAAACTCAAACCCCGATGCAATAGTATTCAAAGCCAACTTTTTTAAGCTCAGCGCCATCCAAAATATTGCGCCCGTCAAAGATGATTTTTTGATTCAGCAGCTCGCCCAAAATGGCCAAATTCGGGTAGCGAAACTCGCGCCACTCGGTTAAAATCAGCAGACAGTCGGCGGCGTTGACGGCTTCGTACGCGTCGCGGCAATAGACGGCCTTGTCACCCAAAATGTGTTTGGCGCTATCTATCGCCTGCGGATCATAAGCCTTGATATGACAGCCGGCTTCGTAAAAACGATCAATTAAGCTAAGTGATGGCGCTTCCCGCATGTCGTCCGTTTCCGGCTTAAAGGACAGGCCCCAAATAGCTATTTGTGCTCCGGCTAATTTGTCGCCAAAACGCTGTTGAACTTTATGAAACAAAACGACTTTTTGGTCGTCATTGACCGCTTCCGCGGCTTCCAAAATGCGCAGGCGATATTTGAAATCCTGTGCGGTTCGAATCAGGGCCTTCAAATCTTTGGGAAAACAGGAGCCGCCATAACCGATACCGGGATACAAAAATTTGTTGCCGATGCGCGGATCGCTGCCGATGCCTTTGCGCACCATGTTTACGTCTGCGCCGACGCGCTCGCACAAATTGGCGATGTCGTTCATAAAGCTGATGCGCGTGGCCAGCATGGCGTTGGCGGCATATTTGGTCATTTCGGCGGACGTAATATCCATAAAAATGATCGGATGACCGTTGAGCACAAACGGCTTGTAAAGACGGGCCATCATCTCGCGGGCCCGCTCGGAATCCACGCCGATGACAATGCGATCCGGCTTCAGAAAGTCGTTGACTGCCGCGCCTTCTTTCAAAAATTCCGGATTGGAAGCCACGTCAAAGTCCGGCTGTTGAGTGCGCTTTTCCAGCTCGCTGCGGATGGCCGCCCGCACTTTTTCGCCGGTTTTGACCGGAACGGTGCTTTTGGTGGCGACAACTAAGTAATCGCGCATGGTCCGGCCGACTTCGTGGGCCACATTCAGCACATGCTTGAGATCGGCGCTGCCGTCCTCGTCCGGCGGCGTGCCGACGGCGATAAAAACGACTTCGCAACCGTCAATATGCTCGGCAATGCTCGTCTCAAAGCGGATGCGTTTTTTGCTCAAATTGCGCTCCAGCAGTTCGTCCAGGCCAGGCTCGTAGATCGGCGAAACGCCCTCGCGCAACTTCTCGATCTTGGCCGCGTCCACATCAATGCAGACGACTTCGATGCCGATTTCGGCCAGACACACGCCAGACACCAAACCCACATAGCCGGTGCCGACAATTAATATTTTCACGTAGCCTCCAAGCGCCAACGTATACGATGGCGTAAATTTATGCAAACTTTAGTGTATTCACAATTCACAAAATAAAAAATAACCTTGCGAAGGAAAATAGAACACGGATGACACGGGAAAAGCAGATTGTCGCTTAACCCTTAGCCTGAATTATTCACAAAGCTTAACGCAAGCGTCGCAAACGGCGCTAAAGGCGCAAGATAGAAGTTTATGCCTAAAAAACAAGTCGGCGCGCCATCCGATAGGCATTAATGCCGCTATCCTCAAGCAAGTCAAGCGATTGCGTCCTTTGCGCCTCTCGCGTCTTTTGCGTTTATGCATCATTCACAAAATACGCAAAATACGCGGAAAGGTTGGGAAAAAATATTAGACAAAATAACAAAAGCCCGCCTGACTGTGCAGCGGCAAGCCAAGAGGACTTTTGTCATATTACTACAGAACAGATTAGCCGTGCGCACCTGTTTTAGCCAGTAACGCTTCCAATCGAATCGGGCGGTAGCGATTGGCCCAATCGACATAAGAGCCGGCATAGCCTACACTTTGCTGAACTTGCTCCACCTGGGCCATGATCTCGCGCACACCCGTAATGTTAAGCATTTTTTGCGTTTTAATCGCCTCAAAAATACTTTCGACTTGCGCGTCAGCTTTCATCTCAACGCCGGCATGGTAACTACGGTAAAACTCTTCCGGCCAGTCCAGATAAGAATTGGCAACATGAATTGCCACTTGCCGGCCATGTGTCAAAGATTCCTTGATATTGCCCTTACCCGTTACAGCATTGCCAAGAGCGAAAACATGATCGAACCCGTCTAATTGTCCGGTCTCCCAATTTGCAATTTTAAAGCGCTCTCCTTCACCCGGCACGCCTTCCAGAGGCTCCGGAATACTGCCGATGGATGAGATAAATAACGGCGCCCGTACTTCCAGACGACTCCCGGCAATCAATTTGAGCTTGCCGTTTACGATTTCAGATTGTTGAAAGACCAGACCGGTTAGCCGATCTCCCTCTACAATTTTTTCAAACGGGGCATGACAACCTACAAATTTGACCCCGTACTTATCCTGAAACTTCTTAAGTATTTTTTGCCGAATCGGCTTTGCTCTTTCTTCATCCTCCGCGGTCGGATTGGGCGGCATAGGCACCAGCGGCATATCCTCCGCGCGGCGTCGATAATAAAGTGTGCAGCCTTTCAGGCCCAGTTTTTCCAGAGAAAGTCCCAAATCCACCAGCACTTTCGTGACGCCTTTGCGCTCCAGCAAGAACATATCTACGTCGTGACCACGTGTGCGTAACGCCTTTTGCACGGTTTCGATCATCACCAGCTTAGCCACGTCAATCGACGCCAGCCCGCCGCCAACGATCGCCACATCATCGCATAGATCAAAAGTCTGGCCATTGTAAGTCGGCTCGTGGTAATGATTAAACCAATAGACCAGTGGGTTTTGATAATACAATCCCTTGCCAACATAAGCGTCAACTCCGTCAATGGCTAACGGCCGGTCGCGCCAGGCGCCAACAGCCAGCAATACTGCGCTGAAGCCCCATTTATGGGTCAGGTCATTAAAATTCAGATTTTGGCCCAAGCGCATATTAGGCACAAACTTGACATAAGGATGCTGCATTTTTTCATCAATTTTCGCCTCTTCCTGATCACGCAGCTTTTCATGCCATTTGGGCAAGCCATCTTCAATTTTGCCGTATGGCAAGGCATTTTGATCAAACACAACACAATATATGCCGCGCTGTGAGAGTTGGGCTGCCGCCTCTGAACCGGCCACCGCGCCGCCAACAATGGCTACAACGTAGCCAGGGTGCAAATTCATATTTCCCTCCACTGAAGCAAATCATGATTAAGATCATCAAGGATTAAAGGATTAAAAAGTCCTTTTTATTTTACACAAAATTCGAGGAAAGTCAAGCGATGTATACGTCAAAAATGAAAAAAACGCTCGCAAACCTAAGTTTACGAGCGTTTTACTCTGATTGTCAGACTGTTGGTATTTATCTACAACCTAACAGCCGATCGTCTATCTGCCTAGTTTTTCTTCGGCTCATCCTTCTTCGGTTCGTCTTTCTTCGGCTCTTCGGGCTTAAACTTGGCGGCTTCGATTGTCAGATCAATCTTAACATCGTCCCCGACGACCAGACCACCGTTGTCGAGCTTTTTGGACCAGGAAACACCATAGTCCTGGCGATTCACCGTCAAAGAGCCTTCAGCGCCGATGCGGGAGTTGCCCCAGGCCATTACCTGTCCGTTATAGGTAAAAGGTATCATCACTTCCTTGGTCAAACCGTGCATGGTAAAATCGCCTGTCATCTCAAATTCGGTATCACTTTTCTTGGTGACTTTTTTGCTTTTGAAGGTCAGGGTCGGAAACTTTTCAGCATCAAAGAAATCCGCGCTGCGTAAATGATCATCACGCTTTTGATTGTCGGTAGTGATGCTGGCCGATTTGATCGTTACATCCACGCTGGATTGGGTCAGATCTTTCTCATCAAACATGATTACGCCCGAAAAGTCGGTAAAATTGCCCTTAACATTGCTAAGCAACATGTGCTTGACCGAAAACTGAATTTCCGAATGGGACGGGTCAATCTCGTACTTATCGGCAGCCCAGAGTTGACCGGTTAAAAAAGTGGCTACCATTAAACCAGCAACTGAAATTTGCTTGAAACGCATAGAATCCTCCATAAAACAGGGTTAAAAAAAGTGATGAAATGTAGAAAATAACGTAACTGTTCAGCCACAAAGGCTCAAAGGCACAAAGATTATCGAAAAACATTGTTGCATCTTATTTTTTTAACTGTCGCACCACAATTTTTCCTTTTCTTGGTGGCTTGGCGCCTTTGTGGCTGAATAAATACAAAATAACAACACGTGTAACTCGATATATCGTTTGAAAAATTTAACTCACTTCCGATTCCTCACCGCGCACCTTGATTAAAAGCAGATTGCCGGCTTTTATTTCGTCCGGGGTTAAGTGGCGCAGATTTTGAATATGCGCTTCAGTAACGGGCTGGTCCAGGGCATTGACCAGTTCGGTGCCTTTGGCCGTCAGCTTGATCAGCACAATCCGCCTGTCATTGTGCGAGCGCATACGCTCTACTAACCCGTGGCGTTCCATGCAATCAATGAGCCGGGTCACATCCGGCACACGTGTCAGCAGCCGCCGCCCTATGGTTTGGCTTGGCAATCCATCCGCGCCCGCGCCGCGTAATATTCTTAAAATGTTATATTGAACCGGCGAGGTTAATCCGTATCTTTTAAGCACCTGAATCAAGCGTCCGAAGAGTATATCTTGTGTTTTAATAAGGTTTAAAATAAACTCCTCTTCAGGTAATTTGGATTTTGGGGTTGATTTTTTTACAATTTCTCTTTTATTCATTTGTACAGTTCCCGTTTTTAGGTGGTGCTTATAACATGTTAAGACAATATTTGTTCCAACAAATATTTCGATATTTTTAGATCATGCACAACATTGCACTTGTGAGGCGCCTTTATGCTCAAGCCAAATTATCCGCTGTACCTGGCAAACGAGGCCATTCAACCAAACAGCGACATGCCGGTCTTAGACAAATATACAGGTCAGCTTGTGACCCAAACCGCGCTGGCGACACCCGATATTATTGAATTGGCTATTGCCGCCGCCGTCAGGGCAACCCCGGCTATGCGCGAGATGCCGGCCTATCAACGCCAGGAAATTTTGTACCATTGCGTTCAGCGTTTCAGCGAACGACGGGAAGAGCTGGCGCAAATCTTATGTATCGAAGCCGGCAAACCGATTAAGGACAGCCGCGCCGAAGTCACTCGTTTGATTGACACGTTTCGGATCGCTGGCGAAGAGTCCGTCCGGATCTATGGTGAAACCATTCCTTTAGATATCAGTCCGCGCGCCCGGAACTATCGAGGCATGTGGAAGCGAGTGCCGGTCGGCCCCTGTTCGATGATTTCGCCGTTCAATTTTCCGCTCAATTTGGCGGCGCATAAAGTTGCTCCGGCTTTGGCGGTTGGTTGTCCATTTATTTTGAAGCCGGCCAGCCGTACTCCGTTGGGCGCACTGCTTATTGGCGAAATATTAGCCGAGACCGATCTGCCTAAAGGCGCATTTTCTATTTTGCCATGCCCCCGGCAAGGCGCCGCGCAGTTGACTGAAGATCAACGCTTCAAGCACCTCAGCTTTACCGGTTCACCCGCCGCGGGTTGGGCGCTCAAAGCTAAAGCCGGCAAAATGCGGGTGACCCTGGAGTTAGGCGGCAATGCGGCTTGCATTGTCGATGCTGATGCCGATTTGGATGATGCCGCCGAACGGCTTATTTTCGGCGCATTTTATCAATCCGGCCAGAGTTGCATCAGCGTTCAGCGGATAATCATTCATCAGGCGGTTTATGAACCGCTGAAAGAAAAGCTGATCGCGGCAGCCAGAAGTTTAAAAATGGGTGATCCGTGTCAGGAAGACACGTTTATCGGCCCGTTGATCGATCCGGCTGAGGCGGAGCGACTGGAGCGTTGGATTCAAGCGGCGATTGCGAACGGCGGCCGTCTGTTGTGTGGTGGCCGGCGGGAAGGGGCGATGCTGGAAGCAACCTTGCTGGAAAATGTCCCCCGTAGCTGCGACATCTGCGCCAAAGAAGCTTTTGGCCCGGTAGCGGTTCTTTCCAAATTCAGCGATTTTGCCGAAGCTTTGGCCGAAGTCAACGATAGCCATTACGGGTTACAGGCCGGCGTTTTTACGCGAGATATATACAAAGCCAACCGTGCCTGGGATACCCTGGAAGTGGGCGGAGTCATTATCGGTGATGTGCCTTCCTGGCGCGTAGATCACATGCCCTATGGGGGTGTAAAAGACAGTGGCTTAGGCCGAGAGGGAATTCGTTTTGCAATGGAAGATATGACTGAAATCCGCCTCATGGTCTTACGAACGCCATCCCTTATAACCTGAGATATTTATAATTGAACATCTGATCCTTTTTTTTACGGGTATTATTGTTGGGTTTTTGAATGTTATGGCCGGCGGCGGATCTGTCATCACGATGCCGCTGCTGATCTTCATGGGGCTGGATAGCGCCACCGCCAATGGCACAAACCGTGTTGCCGTATTAGTCCAGAATATCGCGGCCTTCGCTTCATTTCATCAGCAAAAAGTTACCCGAATTCGCGACGGAGTACGGATGGGCATTTTTACCATACCCGGCGCATTGATTGGCGCCTTTTTTGCCGTCAAAATGGGGGATGCGCTTTTCCAAAAAGTATTGGGGCTGGTGATGATCGGCATTGTCGTTACGCTTATTCTACCAAAACCACAGCTTTCTGCAGAGGCCGCGGCAACGCCGCAAAAGGCGTGGCTAATTTATCCGGCCATGTTTGGGATCGGTTTCTATGGCGGATTTATTCAGGCCGGCGTCGGCTATTTATTAATGGCGGCTCTTTTTAATATTTGGCGGCTTAATCTTGTGCAAGTCAATATGTTTAAGATTATCATCAGTCTGATTTTTACCCTGCCGGCTCTGGCCGTTTTTATCTATAGTGGTCATGTGGAATGGTGGCCGGCTTTGACGCTTTCTGCTGGAAACGCTATTGGCGGCTGGCTTGGCGCACATATTTCCGTTAAAAAAGGTGAGCGCGCGATCAAAGCCGTGTTGATTGTCGCGATTATTATCATGGCTATCAAATTGCTCTATTCGTAATCGAAAGCTACTTGAAGCAGTAAAATTATAACGCATTTATTTTCAATACATTACCGTTTCAAGTACTCCGAATTTTTTTGTGGTTATTCACGGAAACTCACCGCCAAAATCGTCTTGACACCCTATTACGAAAAAACTACATTGGGCTTGCTGATAATTTTGAAAATGCTGTGAAGGCATTTTCGTGCATCTTGGATCTTGATATAATTCACAATCAAAAAGAGGGTATAATTACGTATGAATCCATCACCTGTTCAAGCGGCGACGCTGTTGATGCACTGCCCGGATCAATTGGGAATCGTCGCGGCCGTCACTGGTTTTATTTCTGAAAATAATGGCAATGTTATTGATATTAACGAATATGTGGATAGCGACGAAAAAGTGTTTTTTATGCGGCTGCAATGGGAGTTGCAGACTTTTAAAATTCCGGCGGCAGAAATTGAAAAGGCGATGACGCCACTTTTTGAGCGGTTCAGCATGACCCGCTCATTGCACTTTTCCAATCAGGTTCCGCGCATGGCGATTTTGTGCTCCAAGCAATCCCATTGCCTGTACGATATTCTGGCGCGCTATCATTCCGGCGAATGGGATGTTGAAATTCCGCTTATTCTTAGCAATCATAGTGAGTTAGAGCATGTAGCCCATCAATTTGACGTCAATTTTTATTGCCTGCCTATTTCGGCGGAAAATAAAGCGGCCCAGGAAGAAAAGGAACTCGCGCTGTTGGCCGAGCACGACATTGATTTTGTTGTCTTAGCGCGCTATATGCAAATCATTTCCCCTAAATTTATTGCTCAGTTCCCAAACCGGGTTATCAATATTCATCATTCTTTTTTGCCAGCATTTGCCGGCGCCAAGCCTTACCATGCCGCCCACGAACGAGGCGTCAAAATTATTGGGGCCACCAGCCATTATGTAACCGCAGACCTGGATGCCGGGCCAATTATTGCCCAGGATGTCGCCCATGTTCATCACAAGCACGCGGTCAAAGACTTGACTCGAAAAGGCAAGGACCTGGAAAAAGTTGTGTTGGCGCGGGCCATTTGGCTGCACCTGCAGCGGCGCATTCTGGTCTATAAAAACAAAACCATCATTTTTGATTGAGGCAATAATGTTTAAACGCGAATCAACACCGGATAATTGGCGCAAACTCTGGACCAAGCGCGAGATAGACGAGGTTTATCCGACTTCGGAAGTTTTGCTGGAAAATTTACTGCAAATCGTTGATGTCAAAGGGCTGCGGATATTGGAAGTCGGCGCGGGCTCCGGACGTGACAGTATCCGGCTGGCCAAAAAAGGCGCGATTGTCTACGTGCTGGATTATATTATGGAATCCCTGGATGTTGTCAAAACGCTGGCCGAGCGGGAGCACGTAGCCGTTCATTGTATCCTGGGCGACGCCCTGGCCCTGCCGATTTTGCCCGATACTTTTGATCTGGTATTTCATCAAGGCTTACTGGAACACTTCCGGTCGCCCTTGGAAATGAAGCTTTTGCAGGAAAATCATCGTATTCTAAAGTCGACCGGAATGGCGCTGGTGGATGTGCCGCAAACATTTCACATCTACACCGTCATCAAAAAAATCCTGATCTTTTTCGATAAGTGGTTTGCCGGCTGGGAAACGCAATTTACAATCTCAGAGCTGCGCCAAAAGATGAAGCAGGCAGGTTTTACCGAAATTCATTCGTATGGCGAATGGATGTATCCGAGTCTGTTTTACCGGATTATTCGCGAAATCTTCTGGAAATTGCGGCTGGCAAAACTACCGCTTTATTTGCCACGAGTCCCGCTTTTTTCTGACTGGCAGGAACGCTTTTGGCAAAAAGTTCGTCATCAGGAATGGTGCAAATGGACTTTTTTGTCGATTGGGGTTGTCGGTAGAAAACAATGAAACCGTTTGCAATCTAATGGAGTAGCAAACCTCAGTTTGCCATTTCACTTGCAAACTAAGGAACGTCGATAAAATAAGCTTGGGTTTTGGAATAAATGCGCCGGGTTGTGTGACCCTAAGGGTTTTGCTTTTTA
>CAYOLL010000186.1:0-11461 GCA_964404765.1 uncultured Gemmatimonadota bacterium
TTTAACAAAGATTGATACAGACGGCTGAAAAACGCCGCTGTATAATCTTGCGTTAACCCTGATTTTATAAGCCTTTGTGACTTGGTGACTTTGTGTCCTGAATTACTCAGGATGATTACCAAAAAACCGGGCGAGCGATGATGAAAATAAAAGCCAAATCACTAAGTTTGAGTCTGCCCTTTGGCCTGGGCGGGATCGTAATTGAGCCGAACGAAGCCGAGCAAAAAGCTGCCTGGGCCCTTTATGTAGAATTGACGACCCGCGTAGCCACGCAGCCCTTTGACGATCAAACCGGCTCGCTGCGGGCAGTTTTAAGCTCGCTGCATACCGTCTTCGGACTGACCCGTCAAATCTTGCGGGAAGCCGGGCCGTCCGTAGCGCACGGCCATAACGCGTTCGGGCCAATTGCTATTGATGCCTTAACACGCGGAATTGCCCCTTTCACAACTCGCTGGCACCTGCCGCTGCTGGAATATGAGCAGC
The DNA here is from genome assembly GCA_964404765.1 of uncultured Gemmatimonadota bacterium. Classification (GTDB taxonomy): domain Bacteria; phylum 4572-55; class 4572-55; order 4572-55; family 4572-55; genus CAYOLL01. Next base: position 484 of record CAYOLL010000186.1, read on the forward strand.
GCCGCTCCCCGGAAGCCACATTGCTTGACTATGAACGGGCCTGGCCGCATTATCAAACCATGCGCGCGGAATTACATGAACTACAAAAACAAATGCGTATCTATGCCGATTTATTGGCCGAAATCGCCGGGGCAAAGGGTATGGAGTAATGAATAGTTTGAGTCGCAAGGAAGAATCAGGATGCCCGTCCAATTGAATGACATTATCAAAAAAGTGATCTGGCCGGATGTCGCCGCCGCTTTATGGCGCTGCTATCCCGATCAGGAAAAATCCCGTCAGGAAAAATCCCGTGAAGGCTATCAGCGCGTCTTTGAGACGTTGAACGCGCTGAGGCCGACGCCGACAAATATGCGCATCTGGATCCGGACTGTGCAGGAAGAAGATGAGCCGCCCTACGTGCATGTTTCCGGCAAGGACGGCAGCTTGCGCGACGACGGCACGGAAGAAAGCTACGGCATCGAACTTGTGCCCTGGGCCGAATGGCTGGGCATGGCGGTTGAGCCTGCGGTTGCGGCGGAATATACGAATGCTGAAATTGTAGCCCATTGCTTGTTTGAAATGACTTTTTACGGTTTTGGCGAGGAAACGATTCGAGAGTTTAAGGCCGATTTGAAGCGTCAGGTGGAAGAAATCCACAGGATGACGCCGGAAGAACGGGAGGAATATACGCTCACCCTGAAGCAACTTGAAGCAGAATTGTTTGATTGAGGAAATGTATGACGGCGTGTAAGACGGAATCCACTTTCAAAACAGGGTTTGACGCGGAATTTGATTCTTTTTCGTGGCATGATAATCACATTCACGGGATAGCATTTCAAAATCCCGATGGCAATTATGACTTCGATCTTGTTTTCGACATTGATCACATTTTGGAATGGATCAAAACACCGGATGGGCATTTTGAATTCATGATTGCGCCGACAAATCTAATTTTTCATGACGTGGCGAATCTGGTTATTGACCTCAAGCTTGGCTATAAACAACATCTGGAAATATCTGACATTGAGCGGACGGAAATCGTTACTGAACACGGACGGAAAATGTTTCGCTGGCAAATTGACACGCCCACAAACAATAAAATCAGCTTTGAGGCAACAGGTTTTACGCAAACCTTAAGGAAACCGCCGATACGGAAAAGACGCCAGTGGTTGGATGAATGTGAGCGTTGATTCGCAAAGTTGAAAATGTGCTGAACTCCGGCGGCAGCGCGAGGAAATATATGGCGGTAAATTGCCGAATCAATGGATACGAGACTAACCATTCTGTGCTGCGAAAGGAATAGAAATGAAAGCAATGACCGGCAACTCAACGGCGGAAGCTTTTTATCGTGTTTTTCGGTCGTTGCCGAAAAAAGAGCGTTTAGCCGCGGCGCGTTTTATTCTGGAGGATCAGGAAATTCGCCGTCTTTTTGATTTGACAGAGCTCCCAAATGCGGTGACGCTCAAAGCTTTTGCGGAAGATAAGGCCAAAATGCCCGTATTTGACACTGTAGATGACTTGCGTAAGGATTTGCTGTCATGAAATACCGCATTCGGCGCACGACACAATTCAAAAAAGACGCCAAGCACATGATCAGGCAAGGGTTGGATATAGAAAAATTATTGTTCATTGTCAATGAATTAGCCTGTGGTCGTCCGTTAGCCGAGCATTGTCATGATCATGCGCTTAAAGGCAAATACATCAGCAAACGGGATTGTCATATTGAACCGGATTGGCTTTTACTGTATGCCTTTGAAGAGGACGAATTGGTTCTGTATCGCACGGGTTCGCATTCGGATATATTCAGATAGCGAAATCTTTGCCGAGCAAGGCACAGATTCGGGCTTAGATGAAAAAAACGAGGCGCGTTTGCCGGGATGAGCAAGGAGCGGATTGTGGCTGAACTTCGGTGGCAGCGCGAAGAGATGTATGGCGGCGAATGATTCGACGAATATTTACGGCGGCGAGTTGGTCATGCTTTCGATAGAAGAACTGGAACGGTTGACTCAAACGGATGAAATAAATTGGGGAGATTCAACATGGCAGCGTTAAGCTTGACTTCACCATACATCAATGTATTGCAAGCACTGGGCAATATCGAAGAAAACCTTGAGGCAACCGTTCGTATGTACGCCATGGAGAAGATCGGCGAGCGGATCGGCAAACTGCAGCAAGAAATATCGATATTCCAAAATCGTTATGGACTGCCCTATGAGAAATTTTACGTCAATATCACCACCGACGAGGAATTTGTCAAAAATCTTCGCCTGTCCTACCCGACCTGGGAACGCGATTTGAATGCGTGGGAATATGATGTGAAGGAGCAGGGCGAATGGCTTGGCCACCTGATGAGCATTTCCGGGCGTTGATTCGCAAAGCTGAAAGCGTGCTGAGTTATTGTTCCCGAAATTCATCGCGAGTGAACAGATGATCACTGATTTTATTGATGGAGGTTGCACATGTCTGAATACACTACGGTAACGATCCAAAAAAGCGCACTGGCCAGTTTGCAAGAAAGCATAGTCATTGCCACGCAAGTGCTGCAACGAAAGCTGACGGCTTATCAATTTAAGATCAAGCAGTTTGAAGAAACTTACCAGATGGATACGCCGACCTTTGTCAGCCGATTTAACGACGGCGCTTTGGGCGACCAAAAGGAATGGTTCAAGTGGGATCATTATGCCAGCGTCATTGCCATGTTGAAGGTAAAATTGACGGATCTTGAAGGCATTCGGTATGGATCTTGAACAGCGTTTGAGCGACATTCTGATTGCCTGCAAGGTGGCGGACTGGTATAGTACGGATGCCAAGATTGACTACGAACTTGAGTTGTCTTTGGGATCGCTGTTTGCAGAGGGCAGGATTGTGTTTTTTGATAGCACAATTTTGGAATTTACCGATTCCATTACACCGGAACGCCGCAAATATCGGTTTCAGTATATGGATGCCGAAAATGAGCTGATTTTTCGTTATGACAATGTGCCGCATCACAAAGAAATCGCCACTTTTCCCGACCACAAGCATTACCCGGACAGATTGGCGGAAAGCGGCCGGTGATCCTGCGGCAAGTGGTGGATGAGATTGTGGATTTGCTGGTGCAGGAATAGTTCCTGCAAGACGTTTGATGAAGAAGCGTGGTATCGCCAATAAATACCAACAACTTATAGGAGCTAAAAATGGTACAAACCGCAATTCGCCTCAATGCCGATGACTTGACAGCCGATGTGATCAAAGGCATTAAAGCATTATTCAAACACAAAGAAATTGAAATTATTGTCCGCGAAACCAACGAATCTACTGATTACTTGTTTGGCCATCCCGCAAACCGTGCTGTGTTGCTAAAGCGCATGGATCAGATTGAAGATGGCGGCGAATTGGTCACGGTTTCAATAGAGGAACTGGAGCGCTTGGCCCATGCGGACGATTAATTTTCACCCGGATGCTTTTGCCGAATTTAACGAATGGGGTCAGACGGATCGCAAGGTGCAGCAAAAGATTGTGACGTTGATCAAAGATGCGTTGCGGACACCATTTACCGGTCTGGGCAAGCCGGAACTGCTGAAATACGGCAGATACAAAGGTTGTTGGTCGCGCCGAATTACCGAAGAAGACAGGCTTGTTTATAAGGTAACGGATACCGCGCTTGTTATTGCACAATGCAAGTTTCATTATGATGATTGAGCCGCCGGGGGCTGGCGCGATTCGGGCTTCGATGACGAAGCGGGGCGCGTTTGCCGGGATGAGCAAGGAGCGGATTGTGGCTGAACTTCAGCGGCAGCGTGAGGAAATGTATGGCGGCGAATGATTCGATTTCAGCCGGATGCTTTTGTCGAGCTTAACGAATGAGGAGGATGACAATGAGAACTGCTGAATCACTGATAAACTTTAAATATGTGACCAATGCCGGTGGCGATGCAACCGATGTCTTAATTCCTCTGGCCAAATGGCAGGAACTTTTATCGTCTTTGCAACAACTTCTGGCACGGGTTGAAAAAGATGCGGACACCGCAGCGTTCAGAGAGATTCTTTCCAAATATGACGCGCCGGTCATAGCAGCCCCAAAAGGTGTTTCCGGGAAAGCGCTGTTGCGGCACGTAGGCGTGATTCCACGCAAAGGAGCCGCCAGAATGCGCCAGGCGATTGAGGCCGAATGCGAAAGGATCGACCGGCATGAATGGTAAGATGTTGCTTCGCAGCAATCGCCCTTCAGCACAATTTGACGCTGTTGACTGGAATGGCGCAGATTCGGGCTTCGATGGTAATGTGAGGAAATGTATGGCGGATTTTAAGTTCAAGATAGATAAACTTTGGCGCAAAATTTCAGGGTGGTCTTCTTTCACAAGGTGTTTGCCCGGGTTTTGACGACGATTCCTGTGGAGCGATGTATGGCTGACTTTACTTACGAATTTCCAGATAGAGATTCTTTTATCTACACTTTAGGCGAGTATTTGACGAGCACTGGCAATTTAAAGCTTGCGTCACTTTTGATGAATGTAAAGTGTTCTTTTGTAGAATCTGGGGAATTTTCTCGTACCCGGTGGGATTCATATAAAGCGACACTTTGTTTAATTGTTCCGATGGAACGTCTTGACCACTTTGATGAAAGCTCTAAAAAGGCTATTTTAACTGCTGCTGACTCTATATTTCCAAAAGAAGCTGGATATCAAATAGTATCTATAAAAGTTTCTCCGCACTTAATACCGCCGCCTGATGAGGAACGTATCCTTAACAATACTGCTTCCACAGTGTCTCAAGGCAAGATTGAATATGATGGCTTGTACTTCCGCTCAAAAACAGAGACGAAAATTTATGACGCGCTTAGACGGCGTAATGTTCTTTTTTTCGCCAACGCAACTGCTGTTTTGGGCGGGAAGAATGGAAAACGGGAGCCGGATTTCCTTGTATGTCAGGATGGCAATTGGGGCATTCTTGAAGTAATGGGTGAGCAGTATCATCCAAGTTCGACGGCCATGAAGGATCATGATCGAGCACGATTATTTAAAGATTATGGGCTTATGTTCGTTGAATTCTACGATGCTTCAAAATGTTACAATGAGCCAGAAAAGGTCGTGGATGACTTTCTGAAACGGTTATCCAAACTATAATGCGAATGCATTGCGTTTGGGGCATCCTTCAGTTTTGCTAAAAAGTAGGTAACACTTTTTGTCCACGAAGTGCACGAAGTTTCACAAAGAAAAATTTTTAACACTTTAATTTTCTTCGTGTTACCTTCGTGACCTTTGTGGATAAGAAAGCGAATTTTTTTGACAAAGTGTTATCTGAAGATTGAAGGGTGCCGCGTTTTGCGATGTTTTTATTTTCGACTGAACACCGTTCATCTCAACAATTTTCATTCACATATATTCACCAAGGAGTTTCGCTATGCCGTACAAAATCTCGAAAGTCGCCGAGAATCAGACGGCTAACTCATCTTCGCTATACTGGAGCATGGGCACGGCCAAACGGGGGGCATGAGCGAGGCGTTCGGGATTACGCAGCAGGGCGGATAACCAACGGCCCGTTTCGGCATTCACGACTTTTGAACCGCACTGCGGGCAGACACCGGCCGGGACGTTTCTGATGACCACAAGTTCGTCTTTGATCCAAAAATCCTGGCTGATCAGGCGTTCTTGCATTTGCGCGCCGCAGATGTCGCATTCGCCGTAATTGTAGTTCTTTTTCATAACTTAATCCTCTAAGGCGTAGGTCGTAATGAAAAGCAGCTTGCCGGTGTTTTTGATCCGACAAATGACCGCAATTGAACGATCATCAAGTGCCGGGCCGACGACTTCATAACGTGTGCCGCGCGGGTCGTGGCTGAACTTCTGTCGAACGTCGCCGCGCTGAATGGCATTTTCAATGTCGGGAAACTCAAGGTCGTCGTTGGCCATTTCCTCGAAAAAGTGAGGGATGGCAAACTCATAATCGTCCGCTGCAAGTTTTTTGCGAATTTCTTGAATTGGTTTCAACTTTGTTCTCGCGCGTTACATCATAAAAGTTGTGTACTCAAAAAATGTCTTTCATCGGCTGAATTGTCAATAAGAATATCCATTTACACAATCTTTCAAAACCGGAGCGCTAAAATTTATTTTTGCGTCGCAAATTGAATTTTGACAAAGCAACGCAAAATTGAAATTTTGCACTCCATTTCAAGCAAAGGAGTTTCGCTATGCCGTACAAAATCTCGAAAGTCGCCGTGATCGGCGCCGGGACGATGGGCGCAGCCATTGCCGCTCATGCCGCCAATGCCGGGCTGGAAGCGGTTCTGCTGGACATCGTGCCGTTCAAACTAACCCCGGACGAGGAAGTCAAGGGCTTGACCCTGCAACACCCGGCCGTGCGCAATCGTATCGTCAACGAAGGCTGGACCCGGTTGATGAAGTCCAAACCGGCGGCCATCATGAGCTCGCGCCTGGAAAGTTTAGTCACCTTGGGCAACTTAGATGACAATCTTGACAAGCTGAAAGACGCGGACATCATCATCGAGGCCATCATCGAACGGCTCGACTTGAAGCAAAGCCTGATGGAAAAGCTGGAAAAAGTTCGCAAGCCGGGCAGCATTATCGCCACGAACACGTCGGGTATTCCCATTGCCTCCATTGCCGCCGGCCGCAGCGACGAGTTCAAGGCCCACGTCATCGGCACGCACTTCTTCAATCCGCCGCGCTACATGAAACTGTTGGAACTCATTCCCACGCCCGATACGAGCCAGGCTGTGATCGAGGCGTCGGCCCTTTTTGTGGGCGAAGCGCTGGGCAAGGGCGTCGTCTATTGCAAAGATACGCCCAACTTTATCGGCAACCGGCTGTTCTCCATCGACAACTGCTTTGCCGTCCACTACGGTCTGGAAAACGGCTACAGCGTGTCGGAAATTGACGCGCTGACCGGCCCGCTGATGGGCCGCCCGAAAACCGCCACGCTGCGCTTGATTGATCTGGTCGGCGTGGATGTAGCCGGACACGTCTTCAAAAATCTGTATCCGCTGATCCCCAACGATCCTCATCGCGACGTGCTCCAATCGCCCAAGCTGCTCAACATCGTGGAGGGTTTGGTGAAACGCGGCTGGCTGGGCAACAAGACCGGTCAGGGCGTCTACAAAAAAGGCAAGGACGAGAAGGGCGAAGCCGCCTATTTCACGCTGAATCCGGCTACATTTGAATACGAACCGTCGCCAAAAGTCAAGTTTGACGCGGTGGAGAAAGTCAGCGCGGAAAGAGATTTGGGCAAGCGGTTGACCGCCCTGTTCAGCGATGAGCACAAGGCAGATCGCGGCGCGCAATACGTCTGGGCTTTGTTGAGCTACGAACTGGCTTACGCGGCGGCGACGGCGCAGGAAATCGCCCACGACATCAAGAGCATTGACGAGGCCATGCGCTGGGGTTTTGGCCACGAAGCCGGTCCGTTTGAAATCTGGGACAAGCTGGGCGTGTCCGCAACTATCGAAAAGATGGAAGCCTCCGGCCGCCAGGTGGCGCAATGGGTCAAGGACATGATCGTCAAAGGCTGTCCGACATTTTATCGCACGGAAAACGGGGCGGTGACCGGCTACTATGACTGGAACAAGCAAGCCTACGTGAATCTGCCCGTTGATCCGAAAGCCATCACCTGCGACGCCCTGCATCGGGCGGGCAAAGAGTTGGAACGTAATGATAGCGCGTCGTTGTTGGACATGGGCGACGGCGTGTTGTTGCTGGAATTTCACTCCAAGATGAACTCCATTGACCCGGAAATGATCGGTCTGATGATGAAAGCCAAAGAGCTGCTGGACACGAAAGACGAATGGAAAGGTCTGGTCATCGGCAACGACGGCAATCATTTCTGTGCGGGCGCGAATTTGTTTATCATTGCCTACGCGGCGGAAAATAAGATGTATGACGACATCAAAGAGATCGTCAAGATGCTGCAAGACGCAATGATGGCCTTCCGTTATTCACGCAAGCCGGTCGTGACGGCCTCGCATCAACTGGCGATTGGTGGCGGCTGCGAAGTCATGTTGGGCGGATCGCGGCGGGTGGCCACTGGCGAAAACTATGTTGGTCTGGTGGAAGTGGGCGTGGGTGTTATTCCCGCCGGCGGCGGCAGCACGGCCATGGTGCGCAATGTTATCAGCAAAGGCATGAAGGTGAAGGACGCCGATCCGTTACCGCTGTTCCAAAAAGTGTTTGAGACGCTCGGCATGGGCAAGGTAGCCACCAGCGCTCACGAAGCCTACGATTGCGGCTTTCTCGGCGAAGGCGACCGCGTCATTCTGAATCGCGATCATCTGCTCTACGAGGCCAAGCAGGAAGCGCTGGCCATGTCCGCCACAGGTTATGTTCCGCCGGTCCGCGAGAAATTGTATGCGGCCGGACGCGATATGTTTGCGGCTTTGCGCGCGGCGTTGTATAATATGCACGCGGGTGGTTACATCAGTGAGTATGATCGTTTTGTCGGCGAAAAGTTGGCCTACGTCCTGACCGGCGGCGACTTGAGCGCGGCGCAATGGGTGGACGAGGACTACTTCCTGCAATTAGAGCGCGAGGCGTTTATTGAGCTGGTCAAGCAACAAAAAACGATTGACCGAATTAATTATATGCTGAATAAGGGGAAACCCTTGCGTAATTAATCGAACACGGATTTGACGGGAAAAGACGGATAAAAAACGGATAGAGCAAAAGATAGAAGATTAAAAAGTTATTCTGAAAAGTCTTATTTCCCGTTAATCGAACACGGATTTGACGGGAAAAGACGGATAGAGCATAAAGATAGAAGATTAAAAAACTTATCTTTTTTGTTTCATGTTTTATTCGAATCACCGTTTTATTCTGAAAAGTCTTATTTCCTGTGATAACCGTTCTATTTTCTACGTCCCAAGAATTACGTTTTTTTTCAATTTTATCCATGCTCTATGGAGGCGTTATGTTGCATGAAGCGTTGACCGATAAGATCATCAAAGCCTTTTACAAAGTCTACAACAATCTGGGCTATGGATTTTTAGAAAAGGTTTACGAAAATGCAATGGTTATCGAATTAGTCAAGGTGGGCTGTGAAATTCTGCAGCAAAAAAGCATCAAAGTCTATTACGAAAACCACGCCATCATCGGCGAATATTATGCGGATTTGCTGGTTGAAAATCTGGTAATTCTTGAGCTAAAGACTGTTGAAAATTTGGCTGAAGAGCATGAAGCCCAACTGCTCAATTATCTCCGTGCCACCGAGGTCGAAGTTGGTTTGCTGTTAAATTTTGGCCATAAACCGGAATTTAAACGCAAAATTTTTACCAACGATCATAAGTCATTCAAACTAAATAAATAATTGAACAAGGACTACGGGATTAGCGATTATCTACGGACGCATCATCAAATCAAAACAACCTTTTCTTTCTGCTTTATCCGTTTTTATCCGTTTTTTCCTGTTTGATCTGTTCGATCCGTGTTCTATCCATTTATCGTAAGTCTTTTAAATAACAATAAATGAATCTATTGAACTTTTTCACACAAAAACCCGCATGGGGACTGCATCGAAGTTTCAAGCATTCGTTTATAGTCACTTAAGTTAAGTTAAGTTAAGTTGAAGTTGAATAAATAAATTTGAACAAGGATTCGCGACCAACTACGGCTAAATCGTATCTTCTCTTCTTTTGCTTTTATCCGTTTTTATCCGTTTTTTCCCGTCCGATCCGTTCGATCCGTGTTCTATCCATTTATCGTAAGTCTTTTAAGTTAAGTTGAAGTTGAATAAATAAATTTGAACAAGGATTCGCGACCAACTACGGCTAAATCGTATCTTCTCTTCTTTTGCTTTTATCCGTTTTTATCCGTTTTTTCCCGTCCGATCCGTGTTCTATCCTAAAGGAGTGAAGTATGAAAGAAGCTGTCATTGTCAGCGCAGTGCGCACCGCGGTCGGCAAAGCCAAAAAAGGCACGCTGGCCAATTATCGCCCCGAAGACATGGGCGCGTTTGCCGTCAAGGAAGCCGTCGCCCGCGTCAAGGGACTCGATCCGAAAGAGATTAACGATTTGATCATCGGCTGCGCCTTTCCGGAAGGCGTACAGGGCATGAACATCGCTCGCGTCATCGGCTTCCGGGCCGGGCTGCCCAACACGGTCACGGCCATGACCGTCAACCGGTTTTGCTCGTCCGGGCTGCAAGCCATCGTGCTCGGCGCACAGCAGATTATGTGCGGCATGGCTGACGTGGTCGTGGCCGGCGGCGCAGAAAGCATGAGCGCCGTGCCTATGACCGGCGTGCAGTTCCGCCCCAATCCCTGGCTGGCCGAAAATATGCCGGAAGCCTACATCAGCATGGGCATTACGGCGGAAAAAGTGGCCAATCAATACGGCATCACCCGCGAGATGTGTGACGAGATGAGCTATCGCTCCCACATGAACGCGGTAGCCGCTATCAAAGACGGTAAGTTCAAAGACCAAATCGTGCCGCTGGAAGTGACCGACGTGTTGCTCAAAAACGGGCAGCGGGTCGAGAAGACGATCATTTTTGATACGGACGAAGGTCCCCGCGCCGATACGACGCTGGCTAGCTTGGCCAAACTGAAGCCGGCCTTCCACGCCAAGGGCATGGTCACTGCCGGCAGCGCGTCGCAAATGAGCGATGGCGCGTCCGCAGTTGTCGTTATGTCCCGTGAAAAGGCCAATGCGCTGGGCCTCAAGCCGCTGGCGCGCTTTCTCGGCTATGCCGTGGCCGGCGTCGCCCCGGATTTGATGGGCATTGGCCCGGTGGAAGCCATTCCGCTGGCGCTGAAGCAAGCCGGGCTGAAGCTGGCCGACATTGACTTGATCGAGCTGAACGAAGCCTTTGCGGCCCAGGGTCTGGCCGTGATCAAGGCCGCCGGTTTGGATGTGAACAAGATTAACGTGAACGGCGGGGCCATTGCCCTGGGCCATCCGTTGGGCGCGACCGGGGCCAAGCTGACCACGCAGATCATCTACGAGATGCAGCGGCGCGGCAGCAAATACGGCATGGTCACCATGTGCATCGGCGGCGGCATGGGCGCAGCCGG
>CAYOLL010000187.1:0-11416 GCA_964404765.1 uncultured Gemmatimonadota bacterium
CTCACAGGCCGCCCCGATGGGGCTAATTCGGATGTGGTTCGCTTTCTACAAACAGGCCGCCCTTACAGGGCTTGAGAACAGGTCAATCGTCCAAATGCGGAAATTATTTAGCACACGTTCCTTATTGACAGCCAGGTCATTTTTTCAGGATCCGGCGCATTTTCTCGTATATAGGTTTCGTAATCAAAATCATCAATGAGTTCGGTTTTCGTATTCATGCAAGTATTGGATTCCGATAAAAGCGTTCGGGAATGACACCGATAAACTGTTAGCCGGGAAATGAAACTTGCCGAAAAATACGACCAACAGCCTCATATTTATCGTGATCCCACAAGTAACCAATATCCACGCTTTGACCTCCAGCAGCCTTTTACCTCATTTCACCACTACAAAACCATGAAAGAAGATACGCAAATTTTGAAACGGTATCAACACTTTTTTGTCTTGTCCAAAAGGATGTAACTGCGTAAAATGTAACCGGCTGAAATTGATGCTTCAACGCTTTAAACCAACATAAGAGAGCTTGAATTTGGTTGGATTTCTACAACGGTGGCGGGACGGTAATGACTTCAACAATATCAAAAGACGGATTCGCCTATACGATCGCCTCCAATCGCCACAAACCGGTTATTCTGTTGCTGCATGGCTTCCTGGGTTGCCGTGCCGACTGGACGGAAATTGCCACGGGTTTAAGCGACGATTTTTGCCCGCTGACGGTCGATTTACCCGGTCATGGTCAGACGCGCGTCGCGTTAGATCAATATGATTTTCCGGCAACGGCACGGTTGCTGACACGGCTGCTGGATGAACTGCGCATCGGGCGATGCCATGCGCTGGGCTATTCCATGGGCGGGCGGCTGGCGCTGTATTTGACGATTAAGCATCCGGATCGAATAGACTGCGGCGTCATTGAGTCGGCCTCGCCCGGTTTAAAAACAGCCGCCGAGCGCCTGACCAGGCAGCAGCAGGATCAGCAATCAGCCCAAAAGCTTTTAACCGATTTTGATAGATTTTTGGCCGATTGGTACGCCCAGCCGCTCTTTCAATCTTTGGCGAAACAGCCAGCTATGTTAGCCGAGCTTATTGCCCGGCGGCGGCTTAATCAACCTTGCTTATTGGCCCAATCTTTGCAAAAGGCCGGGACCGGCGCGCAAGATTCGCTGTGGCCGGAGCTGGTCGGCCTCAAAAATCCCGTTCTGCTCTTAGCCGGTGAATACGACGTTAAATATCAGCAGATTATGCAGGCAATGCGGCAAGTTCAGCCAGCTTTATTCATGCAGATCATTCCAAATGCCGGGCATAATATTCATTTGGAACAGCCAATGCTTTATCTTGAAAGTGTGCGGCGTTTTTTTATGGGCTCTGGCGATTTTGGGGCTAATAAATAAATAATTCAGGTTAAAATTTAAAAATTGACGGGAAGATTTCTCATCCAAAAGCGTATCACAGATAGAAATGGTTCATTTTGTCAATATTTGTTGATCCACATTTTTGAGGAGGTTGGGATATGAAGACATTTTTTCGCATTGGGCAGCTTGCGCTCATAATTTCGATGGCTTTGCTGGCATTTGGCTGCGCCGGAACGACGCAAACCGTTACCCGGGTTGACCCGGCGACAATTGCTGATTTGAGCGGCAAGTGGAACGACACCGATTCCCGCAAGGTCTCGGATGAAATGATCGCCGATTGTCTGGGCGGTGTTTGGTTGAAGAGCTTTTTGAAAGCAAGCGGCAAAGAGCCGGTCGTTGTGGTGGGTCAGGTCCGTAATTTAAGCCATGAGCATATCAGCGAAAATACCTTTATTATGGATATGGAGCGGGTATTTGTCAATTCCGGTGAAGTCACGGTGGTCCAAGGTGGCGTCATGCGCGACGAAATTCGGGAAGAGCGGGCCGATCAACAAGAGTTTGCTACGGCGGAAACGCGCAAAGCCTTTCGTCGGGAAACAGGCGCCGATTACATTCTGACAGGCTCAATCGATTCAATTGTAGATAAAGTGGAAGGCGCAAAGGTCGTCTTCTATCAAGTCAATTTGGAATTAGTTGATATTGAGACCAACAAAAAAGTCTGGATCGGCGACAAAAAGATCAAGAAGATCGTCGAACGTGGGCGAGCGACCTACTAAGCTGAATTATTGACCACGAAATACACAAAATACACGAAAGGTTTATGAATTAAAGCGTTGCGTAGCTCGGACAGACAAAATTCAAAATTCTGGTGTGACGCTTTGCAATCCTTTATTTCCGTGTGTTTCGAGTATTTCGTGGTTATTTCATGAATAATTCAGGCTAAGGATCATCCTGAATTATTCATGAAGCTTAACGCAAACGACGCAAGAGGCGCTAAGGACGCAAGATAGACGATTTTGTCAAAAAATAAATCGTTACGGCATGCTGTGGTACAACGCTTCGGTATCCTGATGTAAATCAAGCGGTTGCGTCACTTGCATTTTTGCGACTCTTGCGTTTATGATTTTTTCAGGATCATCAACTTAACAACTTTGGGTCACCGGATTGCCAACACCGTTGGAGCGTTTACAGCCATGCACCGTATCTATCGAATTATCTATATATCTGGCCTGTTGATAGCGAGCGGCTGCGCTACGCATCCACAGTCTTTAGCCCATATTGAGGAAGCGCTGTACGCGGGTGACTTTGCGGCGGCGGACACGCTGATTTTGCAGGAAAAAGCGTTGGCGCAGGGCAAAGATCGGCTGCTGTTCTACCTTCATACCGGTTTGATAACCCATCTGAATGGTGAATATGGGCGCAGTAACAGTTATTTTGATCTGGCAGATGCCCGCTTTGATGAACTGTATACAAAATCGGTTACTTCCGAAGCAGCGGCCTTGTTAGTCAACGACATGGCCCGCGCCTATTCCGGTGAAGATTATGAAAAGGTGATGATTCATTACTACATGGCGCTTAATTACTTGCAGCTTGGCGAGTTAGATGATGCGCTGGTGGAATGCCGCCGGGTTAATGTGAAATTGGAAGAGATGAACCAAAAATATGACGCGCACAAAAATGTCTACCAGGCTGACGCATTTATTCACTACCTGATGGGTATGATTTACGAAGCGGCGGGCGAGGTCAATAATGCATTTATTGCCTATCGCAATGCCGCGGATGTTTATGAGCGGGACTATGCGGTTTATTATGGCCTGAATGTGCCGGAACAGCTTGCTGATGATGTGCTGCGAACGGCGCAGGCCCTCGGCTTTTCGACCGAGCTTGAGCGCTATAAGCAGAAGTGGGGCAAGACAGCCTGGACAGCGCCGCAGGAGCATCAGGCGCAGGGTGAGGTTATTTTAATCTGGGATAACGGGCAGGCGCCCTACAAAGATCAGGATGCGCTGGAGATTGCGCTGGACAACTATTATTTGCGGGTGGCTTTTCCGCGCTATGTGCCGCGTCCGCCACGGTTTCAGCAGGCTGTGCTGGAAATCAACAGTCAGCGCGCCGGCACATTTATTGTCCAGGATATCAGCGGCATTGCCATCAAAAACCTGCAGGATCGGGCCGGACGGACAATGGCGCGCGCTACCGTCCGCAGCGTTGCTAAATACGCGCTTAAGGAAAAGGTTGAGGACGAATGGGGCGAGGCTGCCGGCTGCCTCTTTAACATGTTTGCCGCCGCCACGGAGCAGGCCGATACCCGCAGTTGGTTTACCTTGCCCGATAACATTCAGATTGCCCGGTTGCTGTGCCCGCCGGGAGTGCATAACGCCCGACTTCAGTTTAAGGACAGCCGGGGCAGCAGTGAACAAATGGACGTTATCCGGAATGTGAATGTCCGCGCCGGCCGGATCACCTTCATTAGTTATCGAACTTTTCAATAGCGCCGACACAGAGTCCACGAGCTTACCCGATGCAAATACCGCAAACTGTTCTTGAGCAACTTTGCCGCCAAACGCAAAACTATCAGCGCTTGATTGATCGGTTCATTGCGGACATTGATTTCGGGCAGGCTTGTGTTCGTCTTGCTGAGGGGCGGCCTTGTCTGGCCTGGTTAGTCGGGCATTTGAGCGACAATACAGGCGTTGTATGTTGTGCTTTACGTAAAGCCCCGTCACAGACCGAAGCTTATCCGCACCATTTTTGGCAGCCCCGGACAGCGGCTGATTGGGCAGGCGTAAAAGCAGAATGGGCGGCATCTTCCCGGCGGCTATTGGATATTTTGCAGTCTGCGGATGATACGTTGCTGGCGGAAGCGCCGGAAATTGAAGTGCATCCGGCTTTTCGGGATCAATACACGAATAAATATGCTTTTTTAGCCGGGCATGTTTTTCACCTGGCTTATCATTTGGGACAAATGGGCAGCCTGCGGGCCGCTTTGGGGCTGGCTTGGCCGGTCGGAGAAAGCAATTGAGATTGCAACAAGATGCTTTCAGCAGTACTTAGTACATTGTACTTAGTGGCTGAACAGTTACACTTTTTATTTTAAAGTCTTGCAACCCTATAAAAAAGGAGAAACCGATGAAACGCTTTCTAATTAGCGTACTGCTTCTGTGGAGCGCAACCGTCCAGGCCCAGCGGCCTTATGCGGACAAACTGGTGCACACATTTTCAATTGTGGCACGGGATTCCGTTACCGGCGATATGGGAGTGGCCGTTCAATCGCATTGGTTTTCGGTCGGATCTGTGGTCGGTTGGGCCGAGGCCGGTGTGGGGGCGATTGCCACGCAATCGCTTGCGAATGTTTCGTTTGGTCCGCGCGGGTTAGCGCTACTCAAGGCTGGTTTTTCGGCCAAACAGGCGGTTGATTCGCTGATGGCTTCGGATGACGGACGGGAATATCGGCAATTGGCAATCGTGGACGCCAGGGGCAATGTCGCAGCTTATACCGGCAAACTATGCATTCCCGATGCCGGCCATCACATCGGCCCCGGATTTTCAGTCGAAGCAAATTTGATGCTGAACGATAAGGTGTGGCCGGCCATGGCCGCAGCGTTTGAGCAGGCGAAAGGCCCGTTGGCTGAGCGAATGGTTGCCGCTCTGGAAGCGGCTCAGGCAGTGGGCGGCGATATCCGCGGACAGCAGTCAGCCTCTTTGCTGATTGTGCATGGACAGGCAAGCGGCAAAGTTTGGGAAGATCGCCCGATTGACCTGCGGGTGGAGGATCACCCCGCTCCGGTACAGGAATTGAAGCGCCTGTTACAGGTTTACCGGGCCTATGAGTATATGAACAACGGCGATTTGGCTATGGAAAAGAAAGATATAGACGGCGCACTGCGTGAATACAGCGCCGCTGAAGCGCTCTTTCCGGACAATCTGGAGATGAAATACTGGCACGCCGTTTCTCTGGCTAACGCCGGCCTGGTCGACCAATCGCTGCCGATCTTCAAGGAAATTTTTGCTAAAGATGCGAATTGGCGCGTTTTAACCGAACGACTCCCAAAAACCGAATTGCTGAAAGTCAGCCCGACGGATTTAGAAAAAATCTTGAAATAATCGGCCGTATTTTTCTGGGCCGGAGTCCGCTAATTTTTTCGGGTGATTGGCTGCAAGTTATATTGGCGCAAGTGATCGTAAAATCGTTTTTGATCTTCCGGCAGGACGTTAAAATAAGCGCCCAATTTTGTATAGGATCCATCACAAGCTTTTAGGCCAAGCTGAATAAGCGCTTTGACATCGTCGCGGCTTAAATCCCTATTCATAAACGGGATTTTGACGACATCCCAATAAGACGCACCCTCTTCGGTCATGCGGCGGTACAGTTCCTCAATTTGCGTGGCCCCAACCGGGTCGGCGGCAGACTGTTTTTCCTTTCGGGCATGGCTGCCCGGGAGATTTCCGTACACGCTTGAATTTGCGGTCAGATGCTCAAACATCTTATTTTGCTGATCCAGGTAACGGGTCAAAATCGCCAGGGCATCGCGTAAAGTCGGTTCGGGCGAGGCTTCCGTTTTGCGCTGCCTTTCCTGAACCTTGGGCATGACATCGCCAATGTCAATGACATCGGTGACGCTCATCCAAAAGCCGGTTTCGACCACGCTTTTTAGCTCGCGAATATTTCCCGGATAGTTGTATGCCCGCAAGAATTGAAATGCGTCGGCTGAAAATTGCTTGCGAATGCCGTGCGCCTTATTTAACTCGTTCAGATAATAGTCAAGCAGCAACTCGCAGTCTTCGCCGCGCTCGCGCAGGGGCGGCAGTTCCACCACAAATGCGCTTAGCCGATAATATAAATCCTCGCGAAAAGCGCCTCTTTCCACCATCGCCAGCAAGTTTCGGTGCGTGGCCGAAACGACGCGCACATCCACTTTCTGAATGTTTTTTGCCCCCAGCGGTTTAATCTCCTGTTTATCTAATACGCGCAGCAGCATTTTTTGCGCTTCCAATGATAGCTCGCCGACTTCATCCAGAAAAACCGTGCCGCTGCTGGCCATTTCAAACACGCCTTTATGATCTTCCACCGCGCCCGTAAAACTGCCCTTTTTATGGCCGAACAATTCACTGACCATTAAATTTTCGTTTTGAAACTGTCCGCAATTGACCGAATAAAAAGCTTTATCCTCACGCGGGCTCCACAAGTGGCAAAGGCGGGCAAATACCTCTTTACCGACCCCCGTTTCACCGGTAATGAGGACAGGTCGGTCGGCTCTGGCAAACAGCCGTAAATGCTGCTTGCGCTCCATCAGCACCGAGTTGAAGCCGATAAAAACGATCGGCTCACCCCAGCGCTCCTGCGAGATATTTTTGATTCGCTGGTTATGGATAAACAGCTCGGACAGGACGGCCAATTCTTTAAGCAATTTGCGAGTTGCTGTGGCCGTAATCGTTTTTTTGGGACCAGCGCATACAACTAAACCCGCGCCGCTTTTGGTGACAATAATCGGTATGCCCAGCCCGTCGCGGCCCTCCTCTGTTTTAAAAAGACGCTCTTTCTTATCGCGGATTATTTCGTGATAAATCGGCGGGATTTGCCGCTCCTGCAAGGCAAACCAGATTTTCCCGGATGGCGTTAGCCAACCGGCGTCGCACCAGTCCACGCCGCTTTGGGCGGCTACTTCGTTCAGCTTATGCGTCAGCTTGCCCAGAAAAAAAGATTCCATATCTGCCTCGTTTCTGATATTGGTATATGCTCAAAACTGTCAATTTTATCCATAACTCCGTACTCGCTGTCCATGCGTCTGTCAGGCCAGCCCGTTCCACGCCTCCATGGAAAGCGCGCGCCCTAAAATAGACTCAACTTCCTTCAACAGCATCTTCAATTGGGGGACGGAATATTCTTTGTTCGACGGGATTGTCAGCCGTTGCGTTTGATAAACCATAAACTCATGCCGCGAGCCCGCGTACGGTCCGATAAAACCCAATTGCTTCAACCGTTGCACAAACAAACGACGTTTACACGGCTGCCAACGACTCATGGAATTTCTCCGGGTTTAGATCATAACGACCGATGACGGGCAGCGGATGGCCTAATTTTAGCCCGACTAAAATCCAATCTTCCAGCGTGGAGCGCAGCTCGTCCTGGCATTGCCAAAGCGTCTCGCCAAAAGCAATCACGCCGGGGCAGGGCGGAATTCGCGCGCCAAAAGTGCCATCATCCAATTTGTCATATTCCGCCTGCGCCAGAGCGTGTTCTATGTAGCCGGTTAAAATGTAACGTTTCATAGTTCCTCCCAATGTTCAATACGCTTTCGTCAAAATTGTCTTCGAGACATGCAGCAACAACTCCGGCTCAACAAAATCACTTTGCGGAACGGTTAAAGGCCGCTCGCCATAGGCAACAGAGGACTCTTTCAATTGGTAAAGCCAAACTGCAGCAACCGCGTGGGTAAATGTGGAAGATGAGCGTCTAGACCCGCCGGCCTCATTTTCGATCAAGGCAATCAAGGCGGAGGTGTCGAGGACGTAGCGATCTATGGCCATTGGTCAGTCTGCCTTTCTTGCAACAACACGGCCATGAGCCTGCCGTTGCCGGAGCCGCGCAGCTTTTGCAACGCCGCCTGCGTTTGCTGACGACGGCGCAGCCGGACCTCCGCCTGCTCATCTTCCACAATAACCGTCAGGCGGGTGTCCGACGACAGTTTGTTGGTTCGGGCCAATGCCTCAAACTCTTTCAAGGTGATATGGTTCAAGGTGATCATTCAATCATCTCCTTTTGGTTCAGCGCCATTTTTTCATCCATTTTCTGACGGTTTTGTAATTGGCCAACTCCGCTTTGGTTCGCTAATGCCAACCGTCATTTTATCAATTTGCGCACGAATCGTTGAATTCTCCGGGCGCGTATGACGGCATCTTTCATATCAGCGGCGTTTAAATCCTAATGAAACGGATAGCGGATATTCACGCCATAATCCGTCAAACCCGCGGCTATTTGGTCATGCTGCATAGCGTTCCTGGCCTTCTTTGATGATTACATGCTCAAACGTGCTTTGCAGACGGGCGCGTTCGATAAAATCCTGCTCCTGATAAACCAAAATATCGAGCGGGGCGGAAATAACGGCGCGACAGACCCGCCGCAGTTCGCGCATAATATCAATTGGGCGGCGATTCGGCATATTAACCAGTACGCACACGTCCACATCGCTGTGCGGCCCGGGGCGGCCTTTGGCATACGAACCAAACAAGATAATTCGCCGGGCCAGGCCCGTAGTGGCAATGGCGTTGATGATTCGATCAACTAATTCAATTTGAGTTTGGGTCATGGGATACGTTCTTCGTGGTTCAGCGCCATTTTTCATTCAATTTTTGATTTGACGGGTGTCTTCTTTTTCGGCCATGCCTTTATTTCAAAGCTTCGCTTTGAACTCCGAAACGGGGTCAAAATTTTTTTGCCCGCTTCGCGGGAAAAGGAATAAAAGATAAAAGCTTTAAAAAGAGTAAAAGTGTAAAAGATACAATAACTAAAATCCTCGGACAACGCGAAACCCGATGTTGAAGCTACGGTTGTCGGGCGGGCCGTTGAGACGGTTAGCAGCGCGCGCGTAGATCGGAAAATCGCTGAAAGAACCGCCGCGCAAGACACGACTTTGTGTATTCTTTACACCACCAATCCAGGCTGAACCGTCTTTGGGCGCGCCTTCGTAGCTATTTTGATACCAATCCGCGCACCATTCCCACACGTTGCCGGTCATGTCGTACAAGCCAAAGTCGTTGGGATCAAAGGAACTAACCGGGGCCGTAAATGCGTAAAAATCATCATAGCCATCAAATATCGGCGACCAATTAAACTTTCGTTTAGACGTTTCATCGGCCACGTTGCCGCCTTTTCTGCCCGATGGCGCGCTGTTGCCCCAACTGTATTTATACTGTTTGGGACCGCAACGGGCGGCGTATTCCCACTCCGCTTCGCTGGGCAGGCGCAGCCCGGCCCAATCGCAAAAGGCTTTGGCGTCATTCCAACTCACGCAAACCACAGGTTGGCTGTCGGTTTGATCAAAACCGGGCTTGCGCCAGCTCGCCCCGTCGACCTTTTTCCATTCCGTGCCGCTCCACGCGTATGACCAGCCTTCTTTTTCGGCGTCGGTTCGGTGGTTTTTGGCCTGCACAAACTTTTTGAATTGACCAACGGTGACTTCGGTTTTGGCCAGATAAAAATCTTTGAGCGTGACTTTGTGGACGGGCTTTTCATCGCTTTCGCCGTCGTTGCTGCCCATGTCAAAAGACCCGCCGGGGATGCGGACAAATTCAATGCCGGTTTTTGGATCGGTGTATTCGTTTGTAGTCACGGCTTCAGTCGTTATTTTTTGCGGCTCGGTTTCTTTTTTCTCCACAAAACCGCCATGTTCATCGGGTTTGGCGTCTGAACCGTCCGGCGGGCGATAAACAAAGAAATATTGGCCGCGATCCTGATAGCCGCCCATGTTGTTTAGACGTGGTGTTTGCAAGTGGTTTTTCTTTTTGGCCTCGCTCTTGACCGCGCCATCTACAAAGGAGAACAGTTCATACGTGGTTACCACGCCGTCATCGTTGTCGTCGGCTCCGCCGTTCATGCCATAAATGGCCACGTCGGTAAACAGGCTGCCGTTCCATTGGTCGCCGGCAATGGCGGTTTGGTCGGCATCCCCGGCGGTAATCATGTAGCGGCCGTTTTCGGCGGCCAATTCGTCCGGGTCTAAGCTGGTGTCATACTTTTTCTGCTCCACCCCGGCCAGGCCGCTAAAGCAGCAATCCAGCAAAAACAGGGCCTGTTTGGCATAGCGCAAGCGATTAGCCCATTGCTCGATCTGGCCCATATGGACAATGTTTTCATCACCCACCAAGCCAGTGGCTTTTTGAAGTTGTAAAAAACCTTGCGGTTGATCGTCGTAGCCCGGCTGCTGCCCGCCATGCCCGCTAAAGTAGAACAGGAATTGATAACGGCCTTCTTTGGCCATTTTTTTAGGAAAATAGGATTCCATAAAATAGCGGATGTTGTCAAAATTGGCGTCGGCGTCGGTCAAAACCACCACTTCGTCGTAGCGCTCCACCGTCAGCAAAAAACTTTTCATTTTTTGGCCATCGCTGGCGACGGTTTTTAAACGGGGCATTTGTTCATATTCGCTGATGGCGATAACGATGGCATAGCGGGCGGTCATGGGTGTCTTATTTTTGGCTTTGAGAAATTGCTGCAAAAAACTCTGCTCTTTTTCGACCGGACGAAAGATAAAGCGCTTGTAGTCCGGTTGTCCGAAAACCGTTCCCACGCTCAGCAATAGGATCAGTAAAACAAGTTTCTTATTCATCCGTTGACCTCTCTGGTTGATTCGGTTCGCTGGGCAAAAATCGTCTGCCAGAAAAAGCCATTCTGAAAAGCCAAGCCCATTTGCATTAACACGGCGGTAAGCGTATTGGCCTGCGCGCCCATTTTGTCCAATTGGCTGGTTACGGCCAAAAAGACAATGGGCGAGATAATCAACGGCTTGAGCACGGGCCGCCATTTGAGAGCCGCCTGCCGACCCTTATCGCCCAATCCTTTGGTCTGGACAAAAACGTGCTGACCGATAATGCCCAGGATTGTAAAGCCGTATAATCCGGCGAGTTTCCAGCTTTCACTGATAATCTCATCGCCGCCCTTGACTTCCAGGCTATTAAAGTAACCGAAGAATTCGTGGAAAATATACATCAACCCGGCCATAATTGCCAACTGAAATGCGGCGGAACGCCACGGATGCGGCTGGGTGCGGGCCAGATCAAAACCAATGGCAATCAGCCAGGCCAAAAACGAGAGGGTCAGTAATGTTTGCTGGACAGATGACACGATAAACTCCTTTTCGCAAATGGTCGGAAATTCGCTTTGGTAAGAAAGCGGGCTTCTTTTACAGGCAGGATACCTTGCCCGTATTGAGCGAACGAGCCCGGCTGCATTGGTTATTCATGCTAATTTGCAGCCAAAAAGCGGATATTCGTCGAATGGAAGCGGTAAGTTAACATTAGACATCTTTCCAAAATAAATCCGGTCGCGACGCAGCTTTTAGCCCCAACGG
>CAYOLL010000188.1:0-11391 GCA_964404765.1 uncultured Gemmatimonadota bacterium
ATTTTATTATCTCCGCGCTTCTAAAATCGCCATCGCCTTTCAGGTAATGCCATTCCAAGTCATCTACATTTACCTTGCGGTCGCCAGTCTTGTCGTGTGTCAAAGTAAAAATCTTTCCGTTATTAACGGTTTTGATATTGTCGTATTGCGGGTCATTTATTTCAAAGAGAGTTGGTTGGTAACCGTCTTTATAGGTTTTGCTATTCACAGCGTAACTGGTACTTATGAGTTTTTTTAGACCAAATCTCTCAAAGTTTTGGGCAAAATACTTGGTAAAGTTGCTCCACTCTGGGTCATCACAGGGTAGCAACACCGTCTTACCCCGAAAGACATCAGGGTTGTATTCCAAGTATGCTGAAATTTCTTTTTCAATATCGTGGTATTGTGTGTAGAACTCGTCGTTTTTTGCTTTTTTAGCGTCTGTGAGATTATTGTTTGCCATAAATTATCCAATTAAATGATTTTTTTATTTATTATAAGACACTAATTTTGCAAGGGGCGGGCTAACGCCCGGCATCAGCAGCGGTGCGAAGCGCCGTCTGGTCAACGTAGCGCGAAATGCCTATTTCGCTCGTTTTATGCAATCAGCGCTGCGCGAATCAGGCGCTTCGCGTTACAGATATGCACGCCAAAACGGGTATAGCTCTGCTTTGGCATGGCTAAGCGTTTGCCTGAAGCGCTAAGCCGACGTGCAAGGCCGCGCCATACACCATCGCTTCTTCATCAAAATCAAATCGCGAGTCGTGCAGGCCGTAGACAAAGCCTTTTTCCTCATTCCGCACGCCCAAAAAGACAAAACAGCCCGGCACTTTCTGTAAATAATAGGCAAAATCTTCGCCGCCCATGCTGGGTATATCGGGCGCAATGACATTGTTCGATCCAACCAGAGCGCGGGTTAGTTCAATAGTTTGGCGAGCTTGTTGTTCGTGATTAAAAGTGACCGGGTAGCCGTCTTCCCAACGAATTGTATAGCTTGCCCCATACGCGGCGGTGAGGCTGTTCAGCAAATCTTCCAGCTTTTTCCAAATCGCCTGGCGGACGTCGTTTTTGTAAGTGCGCACGGTGCCGACCAGTTTGATCCGTTCGGGAATGACGTTGTGGGTCGTGCCGCCATGAAATTGGGTGAACGAAACGACGGCCGATTCCAGCGGACTGACGGTGCGGGCAATAATGGCCTGGGCCGCGCTGATAAACTGTGCGCCGATTAAAATGGGGTCAATCGTCAAGTGCGGCATGGCGGCGTGGCCGCCGCGCCCGATAATTTCGATTTCAAAAACATCGGGTTGACCTAACGCCGGCCCAATACAGATGCCGTATTGCCCGGTCGGATGGACGGGCCAGACATGCAGGCCATAGATTTCGTCGACATGGTCTAATGCGCCGTCTTCAATCATGGCCGGCGCGCCGCCGGGAAAATTTTCCTCGTTGGGCTGGAAGATGAAGCGGACATTGACCTTAAGCTGATTGCGCTGCCGGCTCAAAATGCGGGCGGCGCCGAGCAGCATGGAGGTGTGTCCGTCATGGCCGCACATGTGGGCCTTGCCGTCCACGCGCGATTTGTAGGCTGGATTGCCCGTTTCCTGCATGGGCAAGGCGTCCATATCGGCCCGCAAAGCGATGCGCCGCTTTGCGCCGGGCACAACAATATCCCCGACAACGCCGGTGCGACCGACGCCGGTGCGAACTTCAATCTCGGCTTTACGCAATTCATCGGCGACGATGCCGGAGGTGCGCGGCAGCTCAAAGCCGATTTCCGGGTAGCTGTGCAAGTCGCGGCGGATGGCGATCATCTCAGCGAATTGCTCCCGACATTTTTGGAAAATTTGATCATTTGTCAAGCTCATGTTAATCTCCAACATTAGCGTCAAAATTTGGGTGTCTCGCGCTGCAGGTTCAATCAAAAGCGTGTTCTAAAAGTCTTTGACCCATACATCTATTGTTGAATTGTCACGACTTTGCCGTTATCGCGTGAGCCAAGGTTTAAGATGAAGGGCGCGGCTTTTTTGGCCCATTTTTCCGGCTTGATGTATTCGTTGGCGCGGCCGCCATAGCATATCCGCAGCATGTCGGTGTCGATGATGCCCGGGTTCAGGGTCACACACGCCACGCCGTGGGGCAGTTCCTGGGCCAGTGCGCGGCTTAGCGCTTCAACCGCCCATTTGCTGGCGCAATACGGCGCCACGCCGGGCGAAGTCGTATTCCCCCAGCCGGAGCTGAAGTTGGCGATAACCCCACGTCCGGTCAAGTTCATGGCCGGTAGAAACGATTTGATCACATGATAGATGCCTTTGATATTCACATCAATCAGGTTGGAAAACTCATCCGGTGGAACTAACCACATCGGCGCATTACGATTAATCAATCCGGCGTTATTCAGCAGGAAATCAGGGGGAGGATAGTTACCCAGGATGTCTTTGGCCCACAACTCTACTGTTCGCAGATTGGCCACATCGACACAGTCAAAGCGGTGCGGCTGGCCATAACGGCTGCTTAATTCCGCAAGCTTCGCTTCCGTCCGTCCGCAGCCGAGGATGGTATGTCCCAAATGAATAAATTCTTCGGCTAAAGCCCGACCCAGTCCGCGGGTAGCCCCTGTAATGATTATTATCTTAGCCACAATATCCTCTATCTTACAATTCTGTAATCCATTTCGCAAGAAAACCTTGCGAAGGTTCGCGCCCAAGAGTTCAGCGAACCTTGAAAATATTGACTCTGCAGCAAGTTTAACCTTCGCAAGGTTTTCTACATCCATGACATTAAATACAGACTATCGCCCCATAATCCGGCACAATGCAGGCGCCATCTGCTCTGCCGCCATAACTTCCTGCGCTGCGCCGAGTTCGATCGCCTTTTGCGGCAGGGCAAAGTGGGAGGCGCTTGACTCATCCTGAGCCAGGGTCAATCCACCGGCTTGTGATATGGCAAGCATTCCATCCGGGCCATCCTGACCGATTCCGCTCAGCAAAATGCCCACAGTTGCACTGCCGTAAATCTCAACCGCCGATTTAAACGTTAGCGAAATGGACGGGCGATGGCTTTTGTACGGCGGCTTGTCGGTCAATTTTACGATGTTAAAGGCTTCAAATTCCAAATGGCGGTCGTCCGAGGCAAAATAGACATGGCCTGCAGTCAGAATGGTTTTTTCTTTGACGCTTTGAATGGCGATTTTGCACTCGCCGCGCAGCCAATGGATAAGACCATCCAAAAATACCGCGCTAATAACCTGAACACACACAATGGGGATGTCGAAATCAGCCGGAAAAGCGGGCAATATTTGCTTAAGCGCCTGTGGCCCGCCAATGGATCCGCCAATAATAACAATTTTGGGCCGACGGTTGACATCGATAATTGACTGACGTTCCGGCGCTAGTACACTCATTTTTTCCGGCGAATCAAGTCGTTTTTTGTGGGGCTTGGCTTGGGCGGCATTCTTGACTTTGTCGATCAGTTGATTGGCCAGATCTTTGTAGTCCGAGCGCAGGCTGAATCCGCCGCGCGGTTTCGGGAAAACGTCGATCGCCCCGGCCTCCAGCAGGCGGAAGACATTATGCACATCTTCAGGCTGGACGGCGGAACTGATCACCAGGATCGGACGCGGCTGCTGCGCCATCACCGTCTCCACTAACTCCTGGCCGTTCATCCTGGGCATATACAAATCGGTGCAGATCACGTCCGGGTTAAGGGCGGCGATTTTTTCCAGGGCCTCCTGCCCGTTGATGGCTGTGCCGATGACTTGCACATCCGGCGATTCGTGCAGCAACTTCTTCAAAATGCCCAGCGCCAGCAGCGAATCGTCCACCAGCAGGACGCGGATAATGGCCTGCGCCGACCCTTTAACAACGGGCATCGTCTGACGCGGGCCATAGACATGCTCGTGCCGGATATAGGCGTAGCGGATAGTCTTAATGAGCGAGCTGCGTTCGGCATCTTTTTTGATCAGGTAATCCTGTGCGCCGGCCTGCATGGCTTCCAACGCCGTCTCCTCATCCTCAACGGAAGTCATGACAATAAACGGCGTGTCTTTGATTTCGGCCAAACGTTGAATGGTCTGATGATGATCGCTGCCGGGCAGGTTCAGATCGGAGAGCATGATGTCCACGCCGCCTTTTTTCAGGCGGTCCAAGGCCAGCCCCAACTCCATAAAGTGCTCGCAGTTAAAGCTCATCTCGTCCGTTTTTTCCAACATCTTGATAGTCAATTTGGCAAAAATATCATCATCTTCAATTATCAAGATATTAAAGTGATTTTTGGTCATGCAACGACTCCTTTAACCGAATCCGATTTGGTTTGGGATTGGGCGGTACGCCAGTCTTCGCGGAGTGACATCAAAACACGCTCCGGGGTCAGCGGCGCTTCAAAGATTACATTCGCTTCCGGTCGAAAGGCTTTGATCGCCTGGCGAATAGCAAAAAATGCGCCGATCCCATACATCAGCGGCGGCTCACCCACGGCTTTTGTGCCAAAGGGTCCGGTCGGATCGGCGGCGTCTTCCAGGAAGTGCACCTGCAAATCGTCCGGCATAAAATAAACATCCGGCACTTTGTAAGTCGCTAAGGCATGAGACAAGTATTTGCCTTTTTCGTTAAATTGTAAATCTTCGACCGTCATCCAACCCAGGCCCTGCGCCAGACCGCCTTCCACCTGACCCAGATCAACATTTTTATTGAGCGGGCGACCCATGTCGTGCACAATTTTAACGGCATCAATCGTGTAGATGCCACGCAGGCAATCCACCGTAACCTCGATTATTGCCGTGCCATAAACATGATGCGCAAACGGGCGGCCTTTTTCGCGAGCCCGGTCAAAATAAATATCCGGCGTGGCAAAATAGCCGTGCGCCGACAAGCTGATGCGCGATAAATAGGCTTTAAAAACCAACTCCTGCCAGCCCCAACCGGTATCATGGCCGTCATAATGCAGCCGTTCGTCGATAAAAGAAAGCTTTTCGGGCGACGGCACGTTCAGTTCCTTAGCCGCCACAGCTTTGAGCCGGTCTAAAATCTGATTTACGGCAATCAGCAGGGCATGGCCGTTTAAATGCGTGGTGGCGCTGGCCGCGCTGGGCGACATATTGGCCACGCGGGTTGTGTTGGTGGATTCGATCTTGATGCGTTCCGGACGGATGCCAAAAGCCTGCGCGGCAATGGTAACCAGATTGGTCACCAAGCCCTGGCCCATCTCAATACCACCGGTGGTAACGCCCACGCTGCCGTCGGTGTAGACATGGACCAGCGCACCGGCCTGATTCATAAAGGTAGAGGTAAACGAAATACCGAAACAGATCGGCATCACCGCCACGCCTTTTTTTCGATCAAAGTTGACGGCGTTGAAATCGTCAGCGGCATTTTTAAGCCGGGCCAGTTCGTAGCGGTCGGCGGCATCGTCCCAACAGCGGGTAGCCTGGCTGCGCTGCGCCTGTTGCCCGTAGGAAAAATAATCACCCTCGCTTAGCAGGTTTTTGTACTGAATATCTTCGCGCGGCATCCCCGATTTTTCGGCGGCTTTGGCAATAGCGCTTTCGATGACGAACATGCCCTGCGGCCCGCCAAAGCCGCGGAAGGCCGTGTACGGCGTCAAATTTGTGCGGCAGCAGACAGCAAAAGCGCGCACGTTGGGGACATAATAGCTGTTGGTGCAGTGAAACAGGGTGCGCTCCAAAATGGCGGTCGACAAATCGGCCGCCGCGCCGGAATTTTGATAAAATTTAACATCATAAGCCAGGATTTTCCCATCTGCCGACAGGCCCATTTTAAAGTCGGACTGATAGGGATGGCGCTTGCCGGTCATCATAATATCTTCGGCGCGATTTAACACCAGCTCCACCGCCGTGCCGGTGTGCTGCGCGGCCAGCACCGCCAGGGCCGCCCACGGCGAAGCCTGATCCTCCTTGCCGCCAAAACCGCCGCCCAACCGCTTGACATCCACCTCGATCTGATGCAGAGGCAAGCCCATTACCTTGGCGATGGTGCGCTGCGTGGCGAAAGGGCTTTGCGTGGAAGAATAGACCCGAAAGCCGCCGCCTTCCAACGGAATCGCCCGCGCCCGCTGCGTCTCCAAATAGACATGCTCCTGACCGCCGGTCTCGCACGAGCCTTCTACGATCACAGCGCAGTCAGCCCAAGCAGCCTCGATTTGGCCTAACACAAAGGTGCGCGGCGCGCCGATGATCTCGCCTTTGCGATAAGCTTCGCGCGGGCAGGTAATGATCGGCAGCGGCTCAATTTCCACCACAATTTGGCGCAGCGCTTTGCGGGCAATTTCCGGGCTGACAGCCGCGACCACCGCCAGCGGCTGACCGATAAAATGAACGGCCTTATCCGCCAGCAACGGCTCGTCCTGGATAATCGGGCCAATCTGATTTTCGCCGGGAATGTCGGCAGCGATTAAAACGGCCAGAACGCCTTCCATGCGCCGGGCGGCGCTGACATCCAACCGTATAATTTTTCCGTGCGCCTCGGGTGACGGTAAAACTGCGGCATGGAGCATTTCCGCCGGGCGCGGCATATCGTCTACATATTGCGACTCGCCGCGTGTATGAAAAGGGGCATCAATATGGTTCAAGAGATTCTCCCGGAAAGATTTCAGACAACTTTAGACTTCGGTTGGACTATGAGAAAATAAGGGATTTTAGCGCATTTGTCAAACGGGAACTTAGGGATATTCATCGTGAAGCCGGAAGCCGGGTCGTTATGGCAAAATTTTATTGGTAAGATTGCTTAACTGTTTGTAACTTGTGTGCGATGTTCAACCTACACGCTATCCTGTTTGCGAGGTCAATTTGGCAAAATCCGACAAATACACCGCCCGCCCCTTAACCGCCGCGGAACTGACCACCTGGGACGCTTTTACGGAGCAATCGCCAACCGGCACAATTTTTAATGACAGCCGTTGGCTGGCTATCAATGCCGGGCTTTTTCCCGGAAATACTGTGGAAGTTTATGGATTATTTAGCGGGACGGAGTTGATAGGCGGATTGGCCGCCTATGTGCGAAAACGCGGCCCGCTCAAGACGGTCGCCGCGCCGATTATGAGCTTCTACCACTGCCCGACGCTGCGCGATGATCCCGGCTGGAGTTCCTACCGCCGCGCCGTTAATCTAAAGGCGCAACTCGATGCGCTGCTGCCCGATCTGGAAAGCCGCTTTGACGCCTTAGCATTTAATCTTGAGCCGGGATTGACGGATATTCGCCCTTTTTTGTGGCGAGGTTGGCAAGCCACAGTCTCCTACACCTATCGGCTAACTCTGGACAGCGAGGCCAATATCTGGCAACGCTTTAGCCAAACGATTCGTCAGGATGTGCTAAAGGCTGAAAAAGCCGGTTTAACGGTTGAGCCCTGTCAAGATTTAAGCGGAATTGGTCGGCTGCACGATCTTACCTTTCGTCGCCAAAATCTTGCGCCGCCCATTGCGCCGGAACTGCTGATCCGTCTGCTGGAACAAACCCCGGCGCAGCTTCCGACCCTCTGTCTGGGACTTTTCACACCGGAAAAAGCGTTACTGGCGGTAAATGTGGCGCTTCTGGACAGCAAACGCGCCTACATTCTGCTTTCGGCGACCGCTGCGGAGGGACCCTATCCGCGGGCGGCAGCTTTACTGCGCTGGCAGCTCTTCCGGCAGTTGCGCCAATTGACCGCCGAAGTCGATTTGACCGGCGCTGATATACCGGCAATTGCCAACCATAAAAGCGCGTTTGGCGGCCAACTCATCCCCTACTTTCGGGTCAAAAAGCGCACGTCTTTAAAAGGCAAGGTTGCCATGCGCTTGTATGAATGGCTGGTTTAGCAAAAAAAAGCCGGACGCAATTGATTTGCATCCGGCTTTTTTTTTACGCCTAACTTGTCGTTACGTGATTTACGCGCGAAATGAAGTTTGCTACTCCATTTAGTCGTTTATTCCAGCTTTGAGCGGACGCGGACCCGGACTTCCAGCAAATTTTCCGAGTTAGCAGCATTAAAGCGCCATTGCTTAAAGGCGTCGATGCTGGCTTTTTCCAAGGCGGGATCGCCTTTTTTGACCGGTCGGATATCGCGCACGGTGCCATCCGGATTGACGGTAAAGATAAACTCAACGACATTATCCCGCGTCAGCCCCTGAATACGCTGGGGGAAGGGCTGATAAATAATCGCCCGACCCGCCAGATCGGATACGATATCAACCGGCAAATTGGTGTTACCTTGTGGGGTTGTCGGGCCGCTTCGGGGAGCGCCGTCGTTTGACCCGCCGGCGCTAACCGGCCCGCTGTTTGCATCGGAATCAACACCGATTTGGCCCTTTGTGCTGGTGTCGCCGGTGGCGGTAGGTAACGATTTATCGTTATCGTTAAAATTCCCGGATTCAAGTTTACTATCGCTGGGATCGCCGGTCGTTCCGGCCGCGGTACCGGATGCGGTATTGGTGAAGCGTGTTTTAGGGTCAACCTTTTTTTTCGGCGGTTGGGTAATCGTCTCCTCGGACGGAGCAGCGCTGGTCGGCGTACTTACCAGTGACGGTTGTTGCAACGCGGGTTTGGCCGGCGTAGCAGGCTGCGGCGTGGGTTGCGCGGGAGCGGCTTGTTCGATTGCGGCGGTCGGCTCCGGCTGAGCGACTTCTTCCACCACCGGCTGCGATGACGCCTCTATAATCGGCTGGCTGTTACCCTGCGCCGGTTCCGGCTGACCAAAGCTCATTTCAATAAACTGTGGCAGCGGCTCCGGCTTCAGCACCGTCAACATCAAAGCGGCAATCAACAACAATAGATGAAAAATTGTCGAAATAATCAGGCCGACATGCATATCACGACTATCTGCTACTACGGTCATAATAGACTCCGATTTTTTTGAGGTGCAATAAACCCTAAGGGTTTTGCTTTTCAACCCTTAGGGTTTTTCCCGTAAACAGCAAACCCTAAGGGTTAAGAACAAAACCCTTAGGGTTAAATGACTTACGCTATTTGCTTGGCGATTTGGAAATCATAATGTAGTCGCTCAGGACGTGCGCACTTTCCAGTAACAGCAGGTCTTTTTTCTTATCTTTCGTAGAATCGGGTTCCGCCGCGGCTTCTTCATTATCATCAGCCGCATTTTCGACCTTTGCTTTATCCTTTTTCTCTTTTTCGCGCTCGGCTTTTCGCACATCCTCTTTTAAGGAAATGCGCGTTTTCTTTTGATTTTGCTCAAACTCTTGCAAGTCTTCCATCAGCTCGGCATAGTCTACATTATTGGACAGGCGGACATTATGCTGTTGATTTAAGCGTGGTAAAAGACCGTCATTCAAATCAGTATCACGCACATATTGGGTCGGGTTAATCGCATCGTATGTAAGCGAATTTGCCTGCTTGCTTTCGCCAATGTCCATTAAATTGAAACGCGAAGGGAAGCTGATGTCGGGCTTAACGCCTAAATGTTGGGTGCTGCGGCCGTCAATTCGATAAAACTTGGCGATGGTCATTTTTAGCTGCCCCAAATGGGCGTCTCCCCGATAAAATTGATTCAAATCAATGGCATTTTGCACCGTGCCTTTGCCGAAAGTATCGCTGCCGATGATGACGCCACGCTTGTAATCCTGAATTGCCGCCGCAAAAATCTCTGAGGCCGAAGCGCTCAGCCGATCCACCAGTACCGCCAGCGGGCCGTCATAAACCTGGCCGGGCTCCGTATCGTTATGGCTTTTGACATTTCCGCCCGTATCGCGGACTTGTACGACCGGCCCTTCGTTGATAAACAGGCCCGTCAATTCTACGGCTTCATTTAAAAAGCCACCGCCATTACGCCGCAGATCAATGACAATTCCATCCACTTTTGATTTGTACTCCGTCACTAATTTGCGCACATCGTTGGTCGTGCTTTTGTAGTCAGCTTCGCCTTTCCAGCGACCTTCGGAATCGGCATAAAAAGTGGGCACATCAATCACTCCGAATTTCAATTTTTTGCCTTCATGCTCAATTTCTAATATCTCGCCTTTGGCAGATTGATCTTCCAGCTTGATTTTATCACGAACCAGCGAAAGAATATTGGTTGGCGCGTCGTCGGCTTCCTTGGCCGGCAGGACCTGCAAACGCACGGTCGTGCCCTTCTTCCCACGGATAAGCTGGACCACATCATCCAGGCGCCAGCCAATAACATCAACCATTTCGCCCTGCGCATCCTGACCCACGCCGACAATCCGATCATTGGTATGCAGCAAACCGCTTTTGTCGGCCGGACCGCCTGCAATTACTTCGGCGACTTTGACATAGTCGTTTTCAGTCGTCAGCCGGGCGCCAATACCTTCGAGCGATTGGCTCATCTGAATTTTAAAATCTTCGGAGCCTTTGGGTGAGAAATAGGTCGTGTGCGGGTCGTAAGACTCGGATAAAGCGTTCATAAACATTTGAAAAACATCTTCGCTCTCATATTGGGTCAGATTTTTTTGCATTCGCTCGTAGCGTTTTTTCAGCGTGGACGAAATATCCGGCCATTCTTTATTGGTCAGCTTCAGGTTAAGCGCGGCATGCTTGATGTTTTTACGCCAGATTTCGTCTAACTCCGCCGTCGTTTTTACCCAGGTTGCTTTTTCCCGGTCTATTTCCAGGTATTCATCCGTTTGAAAATTAAATGGCTTTTCCAGACATTTATAGACATATTCCAGACGCTCACTGGCTCGCTGCTCATAAACCGCAAAAATGTCAAATGCCGGCTGGGTATTGCCCGACAAAACCACCTCATCAAAGCGAAAGCGATATTTTTCGAACACTTTGATGTCTGCGTCTAAAAAATACATGCGGTTAGCGTCCAGCATCTTTAAATAACGATCAAACATTTCCGTTGATAATGAATCGTCAATAGCCCTTTTTTTGTAATGATTCCGGTTGAGTAAATTGGCCACAATTTGACTGACATTGCGATGCTGTGGCTCCGGCTGTAAAACCGCAAATTTTATTTTTGACGAATCCGGCGGAACCGTTGCCCAAACCGGGGCGCAAGTGACCAGCAACATCAGCGTAAGTAAGAACTTTTTCATTAAGACTCCTTTAAATAGATCAGTGGGGACAGGGATATAATCGGCTAATCATCTACTCGTTCAAACCAAAAAAGGCTGTAAATGTTTCACATCAATCAAAAAAACGCGCTGACGTTATTGTGGACAACGGCATAATATAATTGACAGAAAATTGTTGATTCTTTATTTTCAGTCATGTCTTTTATTTTTAACGGCATATTCATAGCGCGGTAAACCGCAACTGTAGCACAGAATAACATTCTGTGCTTTCTCCAAGTATGCTCAGATTGCTAATCTGAGCTACAACATTCTCGCGGACAACGCAAATGTTAGGCTGTAATTCTATAGCGCGGTAAACCGCAATTGTAGCACAGAATAACATTCTGTGCTTTCTCCAAGTATGCTCAGATTGCTAATCTGAGCTACAACATTCT
>CAYOLL010000189.1:0-11292 GCA_964404765.1 uncultured Gemmatimonadota bacterium
ATAATTCATAAACGCAAGAGACGCAAACGGCGTAAACGACGCAACCGCTTGATTTGTTTTAAATTAGCTGAATTTAAAACGATTAGGTTGCCTCATAATCCATTTTTAAGATATAAATTCGCAACTTGCGTCTTTAGCGTCAATTGCGACGTTTGCGTTAAGATTTGTGAATAATTCAGGTGAATTAAAGCGTTGCGTAGCTCGGACAGACAAAATTCAAAATTCTGGTGTGACCCTCTGCAATCCTTTATTTTCGTGTGTTTCGAGTATTTCGTGGTTATTTCATGAATAATTCAGGCTAATGGATAACCTGAATAATTCATAAACGCAAGAGACGCAAACGGCGCAAACAACGCAACCGCTTGATTTGTTTTAAATTAGCTGAATTTAAAACGATTAGGTTGCCTCATAATCCATTTTTAAGATATAAATTCGCAACTTGCGTCTTTAGCGTCAATTGCGACGTTTGCGTTAAGATTTGTGAATAATTCAGGATAATAATCAGGCTAAACTGCGCCATTCCTAAAATAGGAAAAATAACGCGGCCTTACTAAAAATTTTCCACAAAACAGAAAGGCCAATACAATTTAACAATCTAAAAATTAATGTTACTGCTGGCCTGATAATAAGTTAGATAGTGCGCGATGATATTGGCACCGGCTTTGCATAAAGCCTTTCAGCCGGGGCACTCAATGGTTTCTAACTCGTGTAAACCCCCGGTTAAACGCCATCACATTTATTCCAACGGAGGAAAAAAATGAAAAAGTCTATCGCGCAAATGCTGGCCTGGATCACAACGCTGGGTCTGGTTGTTGTAACTCGAATTCTTTTTAGTTCATATTTTGGACATGAACCAAACCAATTTTGGCCGCATTCGGATACGACCGGCGTTCATGTCGAACCCGGCGGCAAATCGCAGCGAGCATCCTTTGACGAATTTGCTTTAAATCCCGAGCGCACCTCCGGCAGCCGCATTGAGATGCCGCCACTGAAAACCCACTTAGCCGCCCAAAATATCGGTGAATCGCTTTGGTTGGCAAATACAGCTATTTCTATCTTAAAAAACGATCAAAATGTCCCCAGCAATAATAGCGCCTCGCTGGGTGGAAAGAGCCAAATACTTGCCGTCAATGCTTTGGGCCAGACGGTTGGCTATTCTTATCTTAAAAACAGCAAAGAGTTGCACGCTTTTTTATCGGATAGCGGGCAGGTCATAGATTTGGGCACTTTGGGCGGATCGAACAGCGTCGCCAATGACGTAAACAATATTGGTCAGGTCGTAGGCCAGGCCACAAATGTCTACGACGAACCCCGCGCTTTTTTGTGGACGCGTGAAAGCGGCATGACCCAGCTTAAGTCACCTTATGGCAGCACAACCTGCGCCGCATTAAAAATTAACGATGCCGGTCAGATTGTCGGTTTTTATGCCGATGAAAGCGGCCGGACAAGGGCCTGTTTGTGGCATGAGGGAAATGTTTTTGATTTGGGAACTTTGGGCGGAAAAATCAGCGTGGCCACAGCTATTGACAAAAGCGGCCTGATTGTCGGTTATTCGGAGACTTCAACCGGTC
Organism: uncultured Gemmatimonadota bacterium; assembly: GCA_964404765.1. Lineage (GTDB taxonomy): Bacteria > 4572-55 > 4572-55 > 4572-55 > 4572-55 > CAYOLL01. The sequence continues at coordinate 1,572 of CAYOLL010000189.1, forward strand.
AAACCCATGCGTTTGTTTGGCAAAATGGCCAAATCCGTGATATGAACGATCTGATCCCGAGTCAGGCGGGCTGGGAATTGGTGCAAGCTTGCGGCATTACCAGTGAGCGCGGAATTTGTGGCCAAGGCCGTTTGAACGGCGAAGAAAGTACGTTTATGTTGACGACAGCGCTGTTTACCAATGCGCTGTAGCGAGATTCGGTTGGAATTGACCTTGACTTTTTGAAGCCGATCTTCAATATTTAGACCTTGTGAACGATTCTTACACAAGGTCTAATTTTTTTGGACGGATGATTTTGACGAACTTCCGAAATGCAGGCTAAACGAGGTGTCTTATGCTAAAACAAGAAATGGTTTACCCGCCGTATGTTATTCGCCGGAGTGATCGCGGGCTCTGCGTAGCCGGAACCGGCATTACGCTTTACACGATCATGGATTATATCAAGGCCGATTGGCCTGAAAAGCTCATTCGCGATGTGATGGAATTAACGGATGAGCAGATAAAAGGCGTGATGAACTACATAGATTCCCATCGCCGGGAATTCGAGGCGGAATATGAGCAGGTTGTCAAAGACGCCGATGCTGATCGGAAATATTGGGAAGAGCGAAATCGAGAGCGCATTGAAAAGATTGCCAAGGCCGACCCACCAACGGACAATGAAGAACTGTGGCAATTTGCTCGAAAATGGAAAGCAAAGCTGGGTATGACGTGATTTCCATCTTACTTGATCACAACATCAGAAGCTATTACGACCTCTTTACAGGGACATTAGCGACTGAAGATACGGAAGGAAGCGCCAAGGTTGAATTCATTCTGTTTAGTGATGTCGGATTACCCGATGACAGTACGGATTTGGTAATTTGGAATTTTGTTCAGGAAAAGCAAATGTTTCTGCTGACAAACAACCGAAATCACAAGGGCACGGACTCTCTTCAAGAAGCCATTTCATCAGGCGCTTCCTTTGAATCCATCCCGGTGTTGACAATTGGAAATGTTGATCGCCTTTATGAGCGCCCTTATCGCGAGCGATGCCTTGCCCGTATTATTGATATTGCGGCCAATTTAAAAACCTATCGCGGATGCGGCAGGCTTTTCATACCGTAGAATATGCCAACAACGCCGTCGCCTGAAGCCGGTGTTAGCGCCGGAGACAACAAATTTTCGAGCCCGCCATGTTAATTTTTGTCGAAGCACATACCGCCCTACAACGCCGTCAAGAATACGGCGGATCATCAAAGATCGTGACCGAAACCGACCGTGTCGAATTCGCCAATAAATACCGGCAATGAATGGTCGGCCTCGTATCATTATCTCACCCTCAAGCCAATCGAACAATAGCAGAAACTGCGTAAGATTGTGATATCAAAATGACAGCTGCCCGCAAAAAGACCCTGGTATTTTTAGCATCCGTTTTTTTTATCATCACCGCCATTTTTTGGGTGGAGACGTCTATGGCCATTACCGGTCCCTACCGCGGCTTTAAAATCATGGGCAACGGCCAATTTTGTGCCGTTTACGCAGATCATCAGAACAAGGCCGGGGCAATCGGTTTACAGCACCTCTATTATGGCGATTATACCGTTGATTACGCACAGGCCACAACCATCTCTATCGAGCGAACGGCGACGCAGCCGATAGTATTTGAGCAGACCTTAACCGACCCCTACTTTGCCGCGCAATCGACGGCTAAAAATACCCGCTTTCGTTTGACCCTCCACGTTTTCCCCCTGCTGGAACAACATGCCCTTGTCTATCGCCTGAAGCTTAAAAATATCAGCGCCTCAGTCCAAAATTTCAAGCCGGAAGTGCACTTAAAAACACAGGCTGACCCCTTACCCAACGTCATTGATGATCATGCAGGCCCGGAATTGTTGAACTTTGGCAGCATGGTCATGCTGACCGGCTTTCGTCAACCTTTGGCCAGGACGCAAGGCCCGTATAAATCGGGCGAAGAGCGCATACTGGATTGGCTGCTGGTTATGGCCGACAATGAGGCCGGCGCCCGCGCCGAATTTGATTCACTGCAAACGGCGCCCGATTTGCTGGCGCTGGCCAAAAAGCAATGGGATCGCTGGCTGCAAACCGGCACGGCGCCTGACTTTGGTGATCCAAAAATATCCGACTTTTACAAGGCCAACCTGACAGCAGTCAAAGCGGCCACTCTGAATGGCGATGTACCGGCTGACATGACCGGACAATTCGTAACCAACGGGCTGCCGCAGCTCTATCCCCGCGATGCGCTAATGACTGCCCGCTGCTTTCTGGAAACAGGCCATTATCCCGAAGCCAAAGCCATTATCAACCGCTGGAATTCCATTCCCTATAAAACGACCGGCGAGTGGTACGCCCGCTACGATGCCCGCGGCCAGGCAGTTGACGGCGGCTCCGGCGCCCGCTACGATGTGCCGGAATGGGACAGCAACGGCTACTATGCCACGTTAATCCGCCGCTATCACGACCTGACCGGCGAGTGGGTTGGCGACGAACTGCGTTTGTGGGAACTGCTGGATTTTATCGCCCCGCATCTGAACGAAAATAGCCTGCTGCGCGAAGGCGGCATCATCGAGTGGGTCGGTGATTTACCAGCCACAAATATGAATGTTTACGCCGGCCTTTTGGACGGGGCCATTATTGCCCAAGGTAAAGGCGATTCAGCGCGGGCGCAGCGCTATCTGCAAACGGCGGAGAAAATTGCCGCTAATCTGTACCTGCTTTATGATCCAAAAATGAACACGTTTTTTGACTTTCGTGACGGCAAATATTCCTACAACACTTCGGCTAATTTTGGGTATGCCTGGGGCTGCCGTCGCCCGGAAATTCTGGATTGGCTGCGCAATTCCAATCTGTATTATAACGACCATGCCGTCAAATTGAACGGCGGGATGCAATATTTTGATGCCGACGGCTATGGCCATGACTTGTTTGGCTTTACGACCGCCGCCGCTGCCCAATTTCAGGCGTATGAAGGCGACGAGAAAAGTTATCGGCGGCATCTCAACTGGTTGATGGATCATGCCAACATCTACGGCTTGATGCCGGAGCGGATTTACTATCCGCCCAAAGACGAACGTGACGGGGTGGCCGAGGCGTCGCCGTTGACGTGGTGCAGCGCCGAGTTTGTGCTGGCCTTGCTGGCCGGCGCCGAAGCCAGTCTATTCGGCACTGCCGAGTTTGCCGAGTCCCGATTGATGCAATACTATCAGCGAATGATGTCGCCTAACGGTCTGGCCGTATCCATTCCAAGCCACAAACCGCTGCGCTACACAACGCTTTGGATGGCCTGCATTGACGTGCTGGCCGGTGAGGATGCGCTGCAAAAACAGCTTGTGGCCGATGTGGAACGCATTAGCCGCAACCTGGCCCGCCGCGCCCTGAACGTCAACGTGCGAACAAGTTTAAAAACAAAAAAAATCAGCCGCGAAAAAAGCCTGCTTTACGGTGTCGAAGTAGAAAATAACGGGCGGGACGATGTCGTCGGCATGTGGCGGCAGCGGCCCTTTTTTGCCCCGGAAGAACCGCTGTGGGGTATGCCGCAAGGCGTCGTAACTCAGGATGAGATTATTATTCATAGCGGGGAAACACGTGTTTTTGAAATCGAGATTCAGCGGTTGTTGGCCGACACCGGTCTGGCCTGGCGACAACGCGCCGGGCTGGAATTTTTGCTGTACGTCTCGCCGCGCCATGCATTGGTCTATCCGGCCTGGCTGTATTTGTCGCAGGACCCATAAGCATTTGTGACGCTTCCCACAACCCGCCTGCGAGCAACAAACGGGCTTTTTCGTTCAGACCCACAAAAGCGGGTTGACAAACGGACGATCTGGGGGTAATTTGCGACAGTGAGCAATGAGCAATGAAAATATGGTTATTATATTTGAAGAAACAAGGGAAAGGATTAGACAATGGATCAGCTAAGTCAATACCGGAACATTATTAAAAATTTGCTGAATCAATACGCAGGTAAACCTTCCCATGGCGAGATTATTCCCGAGATTATAATTGACGCGCATCAAAACCATTTTGAGTTGATGCATATTGGTTGGGATGGTTCAAGGCGCGTACATGGTTCGGTTTTACATATTGATATTATTGGTGAAAAAATCTGGATACAACATGATGGCACATCCTTTGGGATTGCAAAAGATTTAGTTGCAGCCGGAATACCACCAAAAAGCATTGTTTTAGGATTTCGGCCGCCTCATGTCAGAAAGTACACTGGATATGATCTTGGTATAGAGTCCGTCAATGTAAAATGAGCGCTATTCTCGTTAAGGGTTAGAAGTTGCAATTGTACAAAGTGTCATTCCGGCACGTTTTTAGCCGGAATCTTCTTACAGGTAAGCAAGATGCCGGATAGAAGCATTCCGGCATGACATCGAATTGAAATGCAATTTCTAACCCTTAATCAGTATAACAAATTGTTGGAGTGGGCGGTCGGTCTCATTTCAGCGTCCTATTTTTTTGGACGGGATACAAATTTTGCACTCCGATTTGGAAAGGGTAGACGTTGAACGAGTCCCAAAATTTACGGTTAGAGCGTTTAGACGAATTTCGCTGGCGCATTCCACAGGGTTATCGTCGCGAAATGCGAGTTCCTTGCCTCATCTATGCGGCAGAGCAGGCTCTGCGTCAGCCAGGATTTGCGCGCGGTCTGGCCCAACTGACACTTGCGGCGCAATTGCCGGGCCAGGTAAAAAATGTGGTTGGTTTACCCAATCTGCTTAGCGGGCTGGATTTTCCTTTGGGCGGCGTTATGGCCATGGATGCCGCGACCGGGTTTATTGCGCCGGGAGTGATCGGCCCGGACATAAATGCCGGCGTCAGGCTGCTAAAAACCGCTCTGACAGCCGAGCAGGTCGGCGTGCGTCTTCGCCCTTTACTCGAGAAAATTGCCCGTTTTGTTCCGGCGGGTCTTGGGGTAAAAAGTCCGCTTAAGTTTAAAGGCAAAGAGCATGACGTGTTACGTGACGGCGCACGGTGGGCAGTCCAACAGGAACTGGGTTTGCCGGAAGATTTGGCCATCCTGGAAGATGACGGCCAGACGGATACGATCAAAGCCAGTGAAGCCTTAGCCACGCGGGTGCGTGAACACCTGGGCACACTTGGCTCCGGGCAGCACGGGATATATCTGTGCCGTTTGGCAGAAATTTATGATATGACTGCGGCGAATCGAATGGGACTTTTTATTGATCAGATCTGCGCAGTTGTCCATACCGGCGGGCGCGGGGTGGGCTATGCTGCTTGTGATGAAGCGCTGCAAATGTTTGAACGAACCAAACGGGCCTATCAAACGTCAGACGGGTCTATTTTTGGCGCATCCATAACCTTGCCCATGACAAAATTCTATCTAAACACGCTTGGACTGGCGGCTAATTTTGCCGTAGCAAATCGTCAGGTCATTACCCATCAAATACGACAGGCTTTTCATGATGTTTTCGGGGCGGGCACTGTGAGTGTAACTTCTTTTTTGGACAGTGTTTATAACTCCTTGCGCCGGGAAGCGCACATGATAAACGGGCGGCAAACGGAGCTGTATGTTTATCGTAAAAATGCTTTTCGTCTTTGGCCGGCGGGTCATCCGACTTTACCGCCGGCTTTTGCGTCCATCGGTATGCCGGCTTTGTTGTGGGGCGGGTTAGATCAGTCAATTTATTTGGTGGGCGGAACCGACAATGCACTGCGTGAGACGTTTGGCTCATTCGCCAGCAATTCGGGCCGGTCTATGAGCCGCTTTAAAGCCAGTGGAGCGGCCAAAAGCACTGCTATCCGGCGCTCGTTCTCTCAGCAGGGCATCACGATTGTCTGCCAGAATCAGCGAACTTTGCAGGAAGAGTTGCCGCAGGCATACTATCCAATAGACGCCACTGTTCAAATTGGCCGGGCCGCCAATCTGATCCGACCGCTGGCCCGCTTTCAGCCAATCGGGCATATTCTGGGTTAGCGCCGCCAGCTTTTTCCAAATCGCATTATTCACCACGAAATACACTAAATACACGAAAGGATTGTCATTTCAAAAGCTACGCATCCAAAACGAGAAAAGTAAAATTCTAAATTAATTCTAAGTACATCGTAAATTAAATTCTTTCTGGTCTCACGCAAAGTCGCCAAGGCGCAAAGAAAAATAGACTTTTCGCATTTCTTGGCGTCTTTGCGCCTTCGCGTGAGATATAAAAACTTAATTTACAGTGTAATAAGCCTGAATTTGATAAACCCTTACTTTTTGTAATAGCCAACAACCTCTTGAACACTTCCACAGTTTTGATCGGATGTCATTCTGAAGGAATCTTTTAACGGGGTTTGTACAAGCTTGCAAAAAGATTCCTTCGGAATGACAGTGTTCGACAGGTCGTTGACTAGTACATAAACCCTTACTTTTCGTGTATTTCGTGTATTTCGTGGTTAATTTATGAATTATTCAGGCCAGCAAATTATTTTATTCGGATTGAAGCGCTTTTTTCAGTAGTTCAGTCATGCGGTCAATATCAAAAGCTTCGGTCAGTTGTTGAAATTCGGCGATAAAAACGTTATACATTCCGTTGTTTGGGTCACGGGCAAAATCATCCAGACACGTTTTAAATTCAATAATTGCCCCCACATTGATCAACTGAAACAATTCATGCAAAATTTCGTTCGGCGGAAAGATAAGACCGGCATCCGACACATGATCGACAAAATCGGGCTTATGCTCGGTCAGCCAGGTTAGCCCAAGATGCGTTTGCAATGCCGCTAATAATTCCGAAAAATGCAAAGGCTTAGCTAAGAATTTATCCGCGTTATTGATCAGGCTTTGCCGCTGAATTTCTTTGGATACGGATGCGGAAACAATAAAAACTTTTGGCTGACGAATTTCCTTATTAGCCCGAATCAGGCGAGTAGCTTCAAAACCGTTCATGTCCGGCATTCGCAGATCCATCAAAACCAGATCGGGCTGATATTGCAGCACAGCCTGAATACCCGCCGCGCCAGTATCCGTCTCGATCACCTCAAATCCCAGCGGGGTTAGCATATTTACCGCCACAATACGATTTTCCCAGCGATCATCCACAATTAAAATGCACCGTCGGGCGCCATCGTAGGCAACGATGTTTGACGGCAGCGCATCTGTTTTGAGCCGATGCGCTTCGCCTACCGGCAGATTGAGTGCAAACCCAAAGGTACTCCCCTTGCCCTGCACACTTCGGACGTACAACGTACCGCCCATTAATTCGACCAATTGGCGACTAATCGCCAGTCCCAGGCCGGTGCCTTCGTATTCACCCAGACGGTTGAGCTGCTTAAAGGGGGCAAAAATTTCGGGCAGCTTGTCTTCCGGAATACCGATGCCGGTATCGGCCACTTCAAAGCAAATGTGCTGTGCTTGCCGCTCGACGGTGAAGCGCACTTCGCCGGTTTTGGTAAATTTGGCGGCATTCCCCAACAGATTGATTAAAATCTGGGAAAGCTGGCGCGAATCACCATAAACGGCCGGCGGCAAAGGGTCTGGCTGGTAAAAGTGAAACGCCAGACTCTTATGGGCAAAGCGCGGGCGCAGCATGTTAACCGTGTCTTTTAACAGCGCGTCGAGCGAAAAGTAGTCGCAGGTTAATTCAAAACGCCGGGCTTCTATTTTGGCCAGATCGAGGATGTCATTAATTAAGTCAAGCAAGTGATGGCCGCTTTTTTCGATAACCTTGATGCCGGAAAGTTGCGCCAGCGACAGGCTTGCGTCTCGGCCCAAAATCTGGGCATAGCTGAGAATCCCATTTAACGGTGTGCGCAATTCATGGCTCATATTGGCCAGAAATTCACTCTTGGCGTGATTTGCGGCTTCGGCGTTGTCTTTGGCTTGCCGCAATTGCTCTTCAATTTGTTTGCGTTTGGTAATATCGCTCTGAATGCCGATAAAGTTTACGATTTCAGAGGCGTCGTCTAAAATCGGGCTGACATTGAGCGCCGCCCAATATTTTTGGCCATCCTTGCGATAGTTTAAGAGTTCTTCATAAAAAGGCTTTTTTTCGCGTATTTTTTGCCGAATGCGCTCGATGGCCGCCCGGTCCGACTCCGGCCCTTGCAGAATAGAGCCAGGTTTTTTGCCGACCATTTCGGCCAGAGAATAGCCGGAAATTCGGGTAAAGCCCTCATTAACCCACTCCACTATGCCGTCTTTGTCGGTAATAACAACGGCATTATCGGTCTTTTGAGCGACTAAAGAGAGTTTCTGTAATTCCAGGTCTAATTTTTTGCGGTCGGAAATATCACGCGCCACACCGACAAAGTAGCTGCTATTGCCAATTTCTACATAACTTGTGGCGACTTCAACCGGAAAGAATGTGCCGTCTTTGCGGCGGTGGTCACTGGCGCTAACGCGCTGGCCCATTTGACGACTCAGGTCGGCAATCCCCGGCCATTTACCGGCAATAGCCGGGGCAATATCTTCGACGCGTAACGTCAGCATTTCCTCTGTACTGTAGCCCAATGATCGCGCCGCCGCCCGATTGACATCTAAAAAGCGGCCGGTGTCCGGATCTGCTACAAAGAGCGCATCGTTTGCATTGTCAATAAGCCGACGGAATAACAGCAGCTCACTGGACATCCGGCGGGCTTCGCTAACATTTTTAAATGTCAGAACCATACCATCATTTTGCTCATTTTCATCGGTCAAGTTATTTAGCCGGAACTCAACCGGTGTTTGGGCGCCTGTCCGGCGCATAACGCTATAAGAATGAATGGGTGACTGCCGAAATACCGGCAGGTCCGGGATCGGTTCGCCGGATTGTTCATCCAGAAGGCAAACAACATCGGCTACGGGTAATCCGATGGCTTCGCCCATCATCCAGCCGGTTAGCTGCTCGGCAGCAGCATTCATAAAGCAGATCTGATACTGATTATCGAGGGTGATGACCCCTTCCGTCATCCCGCTCAGCGTCTTATAAAAAAGTTTGCCTTGCTCCTTAACGTGCTGTTGATGGTCGTAATTATGCAGCGCCATCTCAATGGTAACGAGTAGTTCTTTGTCGGTAAAAGGTTTTAAAATATAACCGACCGGCGCAGTGTACTTGGCCCGTTGCATCGTTTCTTCACCAGCGCTGCCGGATACATAAACAATCGGGAGGTCACCTTTTTGGCGCAATTGCTCTGCGGCATGAACGCCGTCAATATGGCCATCCAAATGAATGTCCATCAAGATCAGATCGGGCGCCATCTCCTCCACAAACTGCAAGACTTCGGCGCCGGATGTGCATATACCGCAGATTTCATAGCCGGCCTGTTGCAGCTTTGTCCGTAAGGGCATGGCGATAATGGCTTCATCTTCAACAATTAGGATTCGCGTTTTCATATTTGACCTGTTGCACTCAGATTAAGAGCTATTTTTGGCAAAATAAACCCAAACATTTGCGCTGTGCGTGAGAATGTTGTAGCTCAGATTAGCAATCTGAGCATACTTGAAGAAAGCACAGAATGCTATTCTGTGCTACAGTTGCGGCTGACCGCTTTATAAAATTACCGCCCAACATTTGCGCTGTCCGCGAGAATGTTGTAGCTCAGATTAGCAATCTGAGCATACTTGAAGAAAGCACAGAATGCTATTCTGTGCTACAGTTGCAGCTGACCGCTTTATAAAATTACCGCTCAACATTTGCGTACTGCGTGAGAATGTTGTAGCTCAGATTAGCAATCTGAGCATACTTGAAGAAAGCACAGAATGCTATTCTGTGCTACAGTTGCGGCTGACCGCTTTATAAAA
>CAYOLL010000190.1:0-11159 GCA_964404765.1 uncultured Gemmatimonadota bacterium
GATCTCATCACGCAACATCACTTGGCCAATCGCTATTCCGAACCCTGGGAAAAAACAACTTGCTGGGGCGCTTATGTATATGACAGCAAGGGTGATTGTGTAAAAAAAATACTGGCCAAAGTAACTGTATTGGCCAGCGGCGGCTGCGGACAGGTTTATCAACATACGACAAACCCGGCGATTGCCACAGGCGACGGCATTTGCATGGCCTATCGTGCCGGGGCGGAAATTGCCAATCTTGAATTTGTCCAGTTTCATCCCACATCTTTATATCAACCCGAATCACGCGAGCGTTCATTTTTAATATCGGAAGCTGTCCGCGGTGAAGGCGCAATCCTGCGGTCGTTAGACGGCGTGCGCTTTATGCCAAAATATCATGCATTGGCCGAGCTGGCGCCGCGTGATATTGTTGCTCGCGCTATAGATAATGAAATGAAGCGCCGGGGCGATTTTTATGTCTGGTTGGATGTCACTCACCATTCGCAGGAAAAGCTGCAAAAACGCTTTCCAAATATTTATGCCCACTGCATAAATCATGGTATTGATATGGCCAAAGATTATATTCCGGTTGTTCCTGCGGCGCATTATATGTGTGGCGGGATAGTTACGGATTCCAATGGCCAAACTTCGATTCGCAACTTGTATGCGACCGGAGAAGTGATTCACTCCGGCTTGCATGGCGCAAATCGGCTGGCTAGTAATTCGCTTCTGGAGGCGGTCGTTTATTCACGCCGTATTTTTAACCGCATCCGGGATATGGGGATCATTTCCGTGGGCTGTAATTTCCCCGATATACCGGCCTGGGATGATACCGGTGTGGCGCGCAGCGAGGAATCCGTGCTGATTTCGCATGACCGCAACAACATTAAGCGTTTAATGTGGGATTATGTGGGGATTGTCCGTTCCAATCGTCGTTTGGAGCGGGCTAAAGAGCGGATTTCGTTTCTAAAAAAGGATATTACTGAATTTTATCGCACAACGCGTTTGACCGTCGATTTAATTGAATTGCGCAATCTGGTCATTGTGGCCGAGCTGATCATTCGTTGTGCGTTGATGCGTAAGGAAAGCCGTGGTCTGCATTATAATATAGACTATCCAGAGCAAGATGACAAACGCTGGCTGCGTGATACGGTTGTGCGTACGGCGGAGCTATAGCCTGAATTATTCACCACGAAATACACGAAATACACGAAAGGATAGTCATTTCAAAAGTTACGCATCAAAAACGGGAAAATAAAATTTTAAGCCTGAATTTGATAAACCCTTACTTTTCGTGCTTTTCGCGTATTTCGTGGTTCATTTATGAACTATTCAGTGACCGAGACCCTAAAATCCTAAGGGTCTAATTGTAATACAAGTAACGTCAAGCAGTTACACGCCAAGACCCTTAGGGTTTGTGCTTGAAGTTTCTTGTGAGGATAGCAGATTCTGCTTTATCAAAGTGCAAAATGATTCAATGGCGACGGTTTTCCGGCTCGTAATAAAGATGGTTGGTGTAATAAGGTAATTTCTCTTTATACACAGCCAACTGGTGATCGGAATAAAGCTTGATGATCACGCCACCAACGATCAGGACAATTAAAATTAAGGCAAGCGGGCGGTAAAATTTAAGTTTATGCTTGAGTTCTGCGTTTTTATCCTGAAGTTCCTGTATTTTCTCTTTCAGACAATCCTTGTCATTACAATTAGACATAATTCAATTCCTCCGGCTGTAAAATAATCCTGAATCTATTAACAGTAGTCAAACTTGTAAAATATAGAAAACTTTTGCGTGATTGTCAAGCCGTGACAAAAAAATTAAGATATTTCCTGGCGGAGATTGCTGATTTTTTTAAATCGCGAGTTGCGCTCCTTCAGCATAAATGGAACGATATGCCAAGTTGATTTTATATACACCTCACAAATATTCCGGCGTTAAAAGTGTCATGCCTGAATCTACGCCGTTTTGAGCCCCCCGCGGGGGGCTCGGTCACTGAATAGTTACGAAAATTTTATGTTAGCTAGCACATTTCATTTTTTGAGGAGAGATCATGGCTAATAACAAGCAGCGGTCACGTACAAATGACATACCAATCCATGTTATTCCGGAAGAACTGCCAATAATTCCGATTAATGATACAGTTGTTTTTCCCCATTTGATTTTGCCACTCATGTTTTCCAATGAAGGGTTGATACAGCTGACGGATGAGTCGCTTAGCGCGAACAAAATGGTTGGCTTATTCAGCCAAAAACCAGTGCCTGTTCGTGATAGTAGCGAGGCCGAAGGTATGCCTCAGCCAGATGGCGAACTTTATTCAGTCGGCACCGCAGCTTCAATTATAAAAATGTTGCGGTTTCCCAACGGGGCAGTGCGTGTCGTTGTGCAAGGCCTGGCGCGTATTCAGCTTAAGAAAATTATTGCTGACCAGCCTTTTATTCGGGCCAGAGTCGAATATATTGATGTAGACGAAAGTAAGACCTTGGAGATTGAAGCATTAATGCGCAATGCAGTGACCCAATTTCAAAAAGTTGTGCAATTGACCCAACATTTGCCCAATGAAATGCAGTTGGCCGCACTCAACATTGAAGAGCCCGGCAAATTGGCTGATTTTATTACCGCAAATTTAAATATCAATATGGAAGAGCGGCAGCGCGTTTTGGAAACTATCAATGTTAAAAAACGCCTGGAAATGGTGAATCGCTATCTCAATAAAGAAGTAAAGGTGCTTGAATTAGGCAACAAAATTCAGGCTAATGTCAAGGACGAGATGGATAAAGATCAGCGCGAATATTATCTACGAGAACAAATGCAGGCTATTCGCAAAGAGTTGGGTGAAGAAACCAACACCCAAATGGAAGTTGAAGAGCTTAAGAAAAAGATAATCGAAGCGAATATGCCGGAAGAAGCTAAAAAAGCAGCAGATAAAGAGTTGGAACGTTTGGCCATGATGCCGCCGGCCGCTGCAGAGTATACAGTTTCGCGCACGTACATTGACTGGCTGGTAACATTGCCCTGGGCCAAAATTTCTGAGGACAATCTTGATTTGGGAAAAGCGGAAAATGTCCTGCGCGAAGATCATTACGGGTTGAATAAAGTGAAGGAGCGCATCATCGAATATTTAGCAGTGCGCAAACTAAAAAGCGATATGAAGGGGCCGATTTTCTGTTTTGTTGGCCCGCCCGGTGTGGGGAAAACATCTCTGGGTCGATCTATCGCAAGGGCGTTGGATCGAAAATTTGTGCGCTTTTCCGTGGGCGGCATCCGTGACGAGGCCGAAATTCGCGGGCATCGTCGAACCTACATCGGTTCGCTGCCAGGGCGTATTATTCAGGGCATGCGCAATGCCGGAACGAACAATCCGGTCTTCATGCTGGATGAAATCGACAAGGTTGGCACCGATTTTCGGGGTGATCCCGCGTCTGCTTTACTGGAAGTTTTGGACCCAGAACAAAACAAAGAATTTTCCGATCATTATCTGGAGGTAAAATTCGACTTATCCAAGGTAATGTTTATCACCACAGCAAATTACACCCATCCCATTCCCAGTCCTTTGTTAGACCGGATGGAGGTGTTGGAACTGCCCGGTTATACGCTGGAAGAAAAGATGGCCATTGCCCGGAACTATTTGCTGCCACGGCAGCTTAGCGAACACGGCATTGATGGTAAACGCCTTAGCTTTACCGAAGATTCGCTCAAAACAATTGTGCGGGATTATACACGCGAAGCCGGCGTTCGAAATTTGGAGCGTGAGATTGCTACAATATGTCGTAAAGTAGCTAAGGATGTGGCGTTGGGAAGCAAGAAAAGGGTTACGATTACACCCAAGCATTTGGCTAAATTCCTCGGCGCAATTAAATTTCTACCGGAAGTAAGTATGCACCAAAATGAAGTTGGTATTACGACTGGCCTGGCCTGGACACAAGTAGGGGGCTCTATTATTTTTATTGAAGCGACAAAAATGAAAGGCACTAAGGGTCTGGCGCTTACCGGTTCTTTGGGTGATGTCATGAAGGAGTCGGCTCATATTGCGCTGAGTTTTGTGCGCTCACAGGCTGATAAGCTGGGTGTTGAGCCCTCCTTTTTTAGTGAAAACGAAATACATTTACATGTACCTGCCGGCGCTGTCCCCAAAGACGGGCCATCAGCCGGTGTGGCAATGGCGACAACGCTGGCATCATTAGCATCGGGACGGGCGGTTCGACGAGATATTGCCATGACCGGCGAAATTACATTACACGGCAAAGTTCTGGCTATTGGCGGCGTTAAAGAGAAAGTACTGGCGGCGCGGCAAGCCGGAATCATGACTGTTATCCTACCGGAAGAGAACCGCAAGGATCTGGAAGACGTGCCGGATGTTGCAAAAAAAGAATTGACCTTTAAATTTGTTGCTCATATTGACGATGTTTTAAAGATGGCTTTGATGCCCGATGTTGTGCGAAAAAAGCTGAATAAAACAATCGCCGGGACACAAAAGGTTTTGAATAAGACAAATGGCGCTCGTCTGGCGGATCAACCTTTACCGGTCATCGTACCCAATTAGCCGGGGCATCTCTATGAAGTTTTTTACTACGTATAATAATACAGCTTACGAAGTTGAAATTGAGCAGATTGACGGCATTACGAAGATTCTTCTTAACGGCAAACCGGTAATGGTAGATTTCCGCCGTCTGCAGTCCAACCATGCCTCATATTTAATGAATGGGCGGTCTTATGAAGCTTATATTCAGGAAAAGCAACTCAAAATTCATGTCACCGTCGATCATCATGAATTTCCGATTGAATTGATTGATGAGCTTACCTACAATTTAGATAAACTCGGTATTAAGACCAAAAAGGATATCGGCCCAAAAATTATACAAGCGCCAATGCCCGGTTTGATCCTTAGAATTTTGGTTAAAGAGGGCGATTTAATTCAGGCCAACAGCAGTGTAGTGCTTATTGAAGCAATGAAAATGGAAAACGAGATTAAATCTCCTCAGGCGGGTGTCGTAAGTAAGATATATGTTCAGGAACGACAAGCCGTCGAATACGCCGCAAATCTAATCCTGATCCAATAGCGTGGGCTGAATGCTTGTGTAAAATGTGTGGCGAGTCTTTTTAAAAAGCATATGTTAGCTTTCCTTTTTTAAATGATGCCTAAAATTTTTGCTGCTTTAACGCGAACTTCTTTTAAAATGTGTGTATAATAGGCCACAGGTTTTATAATTAATAAATTGTCGGTTTTATGTCGAAAATGTAATGAAAGCGATTTATGTTCCAATTGAGATCATTTCCAAAAAATCTGATGTACTTTATTTTGTTCGGCCATATTGCAATTTTGGCGTGTCCGGCGTGTTCATCAACAAAAGCCAAAGCATATAAATCACCCGAAGAACTGCTTAATGACGCGCAAGCCAAATTAGACCGTGGTAAGACCGATGATGCTTTGTTTTTGTTAGAACAATTAGTTTATAACTATCGTGCTTTTGAGAAACGGGAACAAGCATCTTTTTTAATTGTCAAAGCCTATTTAAAAAACAAAGATTATGCAATGACCGTCGCAGAAGGCCGGGACTTCGTTCGTGATTTTCCGGGCAGTGATTTAGCTGACGACGCTCAATTTTTAATTGCAGATGCACTCTATCGGCAATCACCTTCTTATGCGTTAGATCAAACAACGACCCGAGAAGCCGTAATTGAGTTTAATACGTTGTTGAATTCTTACCCAAAGACGGAACGCCGGGGTGAGGCTGAGCAGAGTCTAAAAAAATGCATTAATAAATTAGCAGAAAAGGATTACGAGAACGGATGTTTTTATGCCAGACTTAAAATGCCCAATGCGGCTACGGTTCATTTTGAATCTGCGCTAAAGTATTATCCGGACAGTGATTGGGCCGATGACACAATGTTTCAGTTGGGTAAGGCCTATATTAAATCAAACAAAGCCGGCGAGGCTTCCGATACTTTTAATAAATTGATTACGACGCATCCCGATAGCAAATGGATTGAAGACGCGAAAGCGCTGATAGATCAAATTGCCAGTTGGGATGGCGCCAAATAATAGGGCAATTTTTGAGGAGGTATACCGTTGAAAAAGGATAAGCTAACAAAGAAAGATTTAAAAGAGGACGAATTTTTAGAGGCTGTTGTTTCGTCGACCTCTTTTTTGCAAAGTCATTTGCAGCAAATTTTGGCTGTTGTTGTTGTATTGGTCTTGGTTGGCGGAGGGGTTACCTTATATAACCATCTTGGGAAAAAGAATGAAAGTGAAGCCAGTATTTTATCCGGGCAAGCCCGAGCCGCTTATCAAGCCAATAATTATGATGAAGCATTGAAGCACTTTACGACGCTGGTTGATAAATTTGGCAGTACATCAAGTGGTGATGAAGCTGTTATGTACATCGCCAACATTCATTTTCAGAAAGAGCAGTATGATTTAGCTCTTGAGCAATACAAAAAATGTATGCACGAGAGCGCAAAAGGCGGTATTCTTTATAATGGGGCGCAAGAAGGAATTGCTGCCTGTTACGAAGGGCTGCAAAAATATGTAGAAGCCGCCAAAGAATATGAAAGTATTGCCAAAAATAATATGACCAACAAGACTCTGGCTGCGCGCAATTTATTTGCTGCGGCACGAGCGTATGAAGCTGCAAATGATTTGGAATCGGCAAAAAAGCTTTGCACGGAAATTGTTGATAAATTTAAAGATACAAAAGAAAAACCTTTGGCCGAAAACAAGATCGTTTCCTTAAGTTTGATAGCGCAAAAGTAGCTATGACAAACCTTGCAACCATTTAACACTGAGAGGTCTGATATGTCTCGGGGCGTAAACAAAGTCATCTTAATCGGTAATTTAGGCAAAGATCCTGAGTTGCGTTACACTCCAAATGGCGCAGCGGTAGCCACATTTTCCATAGCCACCAATGAAAGTTGGACGGATAAGGAAGGAGTCAAGCACGATGAGACCGAATGGCATAATATTGTTGTTTGGAATCGTTTGGCTGAGATTTGCGGTCAATATTTAACAAAAGGGAAGAAAATTTACGTCGAAGGGAAATTGCGAACCCGTTCCTGGGAAGATCAGAATAAAAATAAGCGCTATACTACGGAAGTGATTGTAAGGGAAATGCAAATGCTTGACAGCGGAAGTGGGGAGCGCGGTGAAGGCTCAAGCTATGGCCCTCCGCCACCTCAAGACCCGCCACCCTATATTGCCAAGGAAGGCGGCAGCGGATCGTCCACAACAGAGGATGATATTCCATTTTAACTTAATTCAAGTCTAACTTAATTTTAGGAGGTTGTAATATGTGTCAAAGCTTTAAAACATTTTTTTTGGCGACAGCTTTAATTTCATCGGCAATAACTGCATTTGCGGCGGATCCTGTTGTAAAGGCAACCGGCGAGGGAAATATTGTTTCTTCAGGCAAACCAAGCGGTTCGTTGGAAGTTATAAGTGATAAAACTTACAACTTTGGAACGGTTCGGCAAGGCGATATTGTTAAACACGGCATTGTCTATCGCAACGTCGGTAAGGATACGCTCTTTATTGAGAATGTCAAAGGTTCCTGAGGCTGTACAACCGTGCCCGGGTGGGCACGCTACTTGTTGCCTGGTCAAATTGATACCGTGAAAGTTGAGTTCAACACACATGGTAAAAACGGCCAGCAAACCAAAACTGTTAATGTTACCACTAGTGATCCCAGCAATAAGGATTTAACTTTCACGATCAGTGGAAGTATTTTTGAGCCGATTAAAGTATCACCGCCGGCATTAGCATTTCATGTTGCGCCAAATGGCAGCGATAGTAAAGCCATTCAGATCACCAACAACATGGATAAACCGCTGACTCTGAAGGAACCTATATTTCCGGACGACGAATCGAAGACCTACTTCAAAGTCAAAATGGATAAAAAGGTGCTTAAAAAAGGCGAAGTTTGCACGGTGACCTTTGATTTTAAAGCCGGCGCAGAAGCAAAACTGTTCAAGACGTTTACTGTGAATACTGACGATATGGAAAACCCGGCTTTAGCTCTCCGAATCAATGCCTTTGTGGACAACAACTCTACTCCGGCAGCAACGACGATTCAAAGTCCTACTAAGTAAGAACTTTGGTTTTTAGCATAAACGGGTGCAAATCATAAAAATTTGCACCCCTTTTTTTTGACTGTTTTTTTATTTACTGATCGTTATGATTAATAAATCGGCATTGTCGGATCAACTCGCTCCGCCCAGGCTTTAATGCCGCCGGCAAGATTAGTAACATGCCGAAAGCCGGCTCCCAGCAAGATGTTTTGGGCCGTGCGGCTCCGCGCCCCGCTGCGACAATAAATAATAATGTGATGGTTGGAATCCAATTCATTAATTCTATGCGGTAATTGTCCAAGCGGAATCAGCGGGGCGCCTAAATTACAAATATCATATTCATGCGGCTCGCGCACGTCGAGCAGAAAAAATTTTTCGCCCCCATCGCGCTTGTCCTGTAGCTCCTCGACGCTGATTTCATTTTCTGTGATTTCCAGCGGTTCGTCCGGAACATTGCTGCCGCAAAAGGCTTGATAGTCAATTAGGTGCGTAATTTCGGGCCGATCCCCACACATTTTACAATCCGGATTTTTGCGCAACCTCAGGGTCCGAAAGGACATCTTTAGCGCATCGAAGAGCAGCAACTTGCCAATGAGCGGTTCACCTACGCCCGTAATGAGCTTTATCGCCTCTAAAGCCTGCATTGTGCCGATAATACCGGGCAATACACCCAGAACGCCACCTTCGGCACAACTCGGCACCAGACCCGGTGGTGGTGGTTCCTCATATAAACAGCGATAGCAAGGCCCGCTCTGCGCGTTAAAAACCGAAACTTGACCTTCAAAACGAAAAATACTGCCATAGACATTCGGCTTGCCCGATAAGACACAGGCGTCGTTGACCAGATAGCGTGTCGGAAAGTTGTCGGTTCCATCTGCTATTACATCATAGTCCTTAAACAGGCTCAGCGCATTTTCGGATGTGAGCGCAACTTCATAGGTGTCAATTTGAATGAATGGATTGAGACCTGACAGTCGTTTTTTAGCGGACTCCAGTTTGGACTTGCCCAAAAATTCTTCGGAATGAATGATTTGTCGCTGCAGGTTTGAGGCATCCACTACGTCAAAGTCCACCAAGCCAATGCGGCCCACACCCGCCGCTGCCAGGTACAAAGCCAACGGGGAGCCCAATCCACCCGCGCCGATCAACAAAGCACTGCCCGCTTTCAGCTTTAACTGTCCGCTCATGCCCACCTCCGGCATAATCAGGTGTCGGCTGTAACGACGGATTTCCTCATTGCTTAGTTTAACCACAGATTTTGGATTCATTTGCGCTTGTATCTCCTTTTTTGTAATAGACTTACCCTCCACCCGCTATCTGCAATTGATGGCACAATGCTGATTGCATCACAGTGTCCATCCATACCGCAGTTTTGATTGCAAGTTAGCATAAGATAATCCAGCCGAGACGTAGCCGCCCGCTTTTTTCATCAGCCCGAGTCAGGCTCATGCCTGCCGGATATTTGACCGATCCACTATAAAAAAATTTGAAACCCCCGCGCTTTTCTTTGTGCAACATGCGGATAATTGTGTTACATTTAAACTTTTATCCCAAACCTGAGTTAGGGGAATTTATGGCCAATTTGTAACCATTCTGGCAGCCACAAATTGCACGAATTTTCACCAATAAAAAGCAAAAAAATAGAAATACTAACGAATACACGTTTTGTCATTCGCAACCATGTCACTGATCAAGATAGAGAAATTATGTCACAAAAATCGCAACTGCAACTGATCTTCAGCCGGCCCATGCTGGTTTGCTTTGTGATGGGCTTTGCCTGCGGCCTGCCTTTGTTATTGACCATGAGTTTGCTGCAAGCCTGGTTGAAGGAGGCCGGGCTCGATTTGGGTGCAATTGGTCTGATGACGCTGGTGCAATTACCTTACACGGTCAAATTCTTGTGGGCTCCGTTTTTGGATCGCTACATTTTGCCTATACTGGGCCGGCGGCGCGGCTGGATGCTGGTTTTTCAAGTGGCGCTGATGCTCGCCATTATCGGCCTTGGCCAGAGTGATCCGCATCAATCGCTGACTGCCTTGGCCATAATGGCGCTGGCCGTCGCTTTTTTTAGCGCTTCGCAGGATATTGTGGTCGATGCCTATCGTCGTGAAGATTTAACGAATCACGAATTGCCGGCCGGAACTTCATTATATATTGCCGGATACCGCATCGGCATGGTTGTGGCTTCCGGCGGCGGTTTGATTCTGGCGGACCATCTTCCTTTTTCGCAGGTATACCTGGTGATGGCCGCCTGCATGATTCCCGGCATTCTGACGACACTTTTGACGCCGGAACCTGCCGTGACCGCCGGAGCGCCAAAAAGCCTTGTCGACGCGGTTATCGAGCCGTTCCTTGACTATTTTCGCCGTCCGGAGGCGCTATGGATTTTGCTGTTCATCCTGCTTTATAAGATTGGCGACGCCATGGCCGGCGCAATGACGATGCCTTTTTATTTGACTGTCGGATTTACCAAATCGACAATTGGTGTGGTCGTCAAATTCTTTGGCTTGTGGATGACCATTGGCGGCGGGCTGATTGGCGGGGTGATTATGTATAATTTGGGTATATATCGCTCGTTGTGGATTTTTGGTGTTCTGCAAGGCTTGTCAACCGCCTGTTTTGCGCTGCTAACCCAAACCGGCGCCCAAATCTGGGCATTATCCGGCGTCATTGCTTTTGAGAACCTGACCAGCGGCCTGGGCACGGCGGCTTATACCGCTTTTATGGCCAGTATTACTAATAAAAAATTTACCGCCACCCAGTACGCCTTGCTCTCCAGCTTAATGGGTGTGCCGCGGGTCATTGCCGCAGCGCCAACCGGCTTTATGGCCGAGCATTTGGGGTGGCCTGTTTTTTTTATCGGCTGCGCATTCGCCGCCATTCCCGGTCTGTTGATTTTGCAGCGCTTTAAAAACTGGAGCACAGCGGATTAGTCAACCTGCCTGAATTATTCATGAAATGACTACGAAATACTCGAAATACACGAAAATATGTACTAGTCAAAGACCACTTGAACACTTCCACAGTTGAGCGGGTGTCATTCTGAAGGAATCTTTTAACGGCGTTTGTACCCTGAATTATTCACAAATCTTAACGCAAACGTCGCAATTGACGCTAA
>CAYOLL010000191.1:0-11079 GCA_964404765.1 uncultured Gemmatimonadota bacterium
GTCATAAGGTTCAAAGGGGTAAGCCATCGGGTCCTCCCAAGTCGGCGACAAAAAACCCCTCACCTAATAGGTGAAGGCAGCTTCATAAATAGTGAAGCTTAAATATATAATAAATATGCACTTATGTCAATAATTTTTTTAAAAATCGCTCAATTTAGGTTTAAACAAGTAGTTCCAAGCAAATCCCCACGCGAGACGAAGTGATTAGCTATTTCCAGTACATCACCGGGTTGTATAATTTGTCTGTAAATCTTGGCGAAATCGTAACGAAGATCGAAAAGCAGCATAATTATTTTGCCATTACGACTACCAAAGCGGCGTATTATGCGGCCAATGTGGTTGTCGGGACCGGATATTTTGATAATCCAAAAACTTTTCAGGCGCCGGGCAGTGAAGCTCCAAAAGTCTTACGGAATTACTCGGAGCCCATTGC
Source organism: uncultured Gemmatimonadota bacterium (assembly GCA_964404765.1). GTDB lineage: Bacteria > 4572-55 > 4572-55 > 4572-55 > 4572-55 > CAYOLL01. The sequence goes on from CAYOLL010000191.1 coordinate 434, forward strand.
GTTTTACAAGCGAGACGTGGCGGTCATCGGCGGCGGGACTTCGGCCATAGAAGCGGCGGTTGATTTGAGCGCCCACGGCGCAAACGTGACGATTGTGGTTCGCGATCAAGGACTCAAGACCTTGTATAAAACGCATGAGCAGACAATTCGTGATCTGATCGCCCGCGGTCGAATAAGGGCCTTTTTTGAAACTGAAGTCATGGCAATTAAGGATTATTCCATTTTGCTGAGAAGCAAACATAATGGAGAGTTTGAGCTTAAGAACGATTTTGTATTCCCGCTGATTGGGTATACGGCAAAAATGGATCTGCTTAAAATGGCCGGTGTCAAAACCGACCTTACCTGCCAAAGTCCGCTATTTAACTTTGACACCATGGAGACAAACATTGCCGGCCTTTTTGTTGCCGGAACAACGGCAGCCGGTAATGTTACGGATCGAATTTTTATTAAAGATATGGCCGGCCATGCGAAGCGAATTATCAGAGCGATTTTAGCCTGAAATGTGAACTCTTAATGAGCGATGTCTGCAATTAAAGCCAGCCATGATCGATAATACGACAAAGAAGCGGCATAGTTTGTTTTTGAAGGTGAGCGCTTAACCCCGACAATTCTTCCGTAACGATTCCTTTCTCGAAATTTTACTTCGCCACCACGCCGATTTGATAGCCGAAGCCATTCAAAACAGGTTAATCTTGTTCAACGCCCTGCAAAATCAATCTCAGCGCGGTTTCCTTAATTTCCGTTATGTTAATTTTGCCGGTGACACCGGGGCAGGAAAGAACCATACAGCCCCGTCGGGGCGACCCGTTTAATGGTTATGAGTTATGATTTTTCTTCCGCCTCACAGGCCGCCCCGATGGGGCTAATTCGGGTGTGGTTCGCTTTCTACAAACGGGTCGCCCTTACAGGGCTTAAGAACAGGGCAATCGTCCAAATGCGAAAGTTATTTAGTACACAATCCTTAGTGAACCAAAACCAAAATAAGAAGTAGCGTGGTGTGTGGTTGAACAGCACCGCGTTAGCGGTGGGATGTTTATAGCAAAATGTTGAAATACGAGTGACGCAAACCGCGTTAGCGGTTCAATGTTGCCGTGCTATCCAGAGCAGAGAACAAGCGGTAAATACGAGGTTTAGGAACGTCGATAAAATAAGTTGGGTTTTGGAATAAATGCGCCGGGTTTTGTGACCCTAAGGGTTTTGCTTTTTAACCCTTAGGGTCTGGCCTCTCGGAACAAACCCTAAGGGTTGAAGAGCAAAACCCTTAGGGTGAACTTACCCAAAGTTATTAAATTGGCGTTCCTTAGTTTTTAAAGCAGAACAGAGCCAGAACCGACCCGGCGGCAAGATTCAACCGGGCCGGCCATAGGCCCGATTTTAAGAAAGTCCCAAATTGGTTTCTTTAATGATATAGTCAACAACAGCTTTGAGATCGTTGGTCTTACGCCAGACTTGCAGTTGGCGATCTGCGCCGGTGCCGGTCTGAAATATTTTTTGAATATAATTGATCTCCTCGCGACTGCCCAAATCGTCGACTACGTCATCCACAAACTCCAGCAATTCATTGACCAGGTCCCGCACCGGCACTTCGATCTGCTTGCCAAAGTCTATCAACTTGCCGTCGATACCGTAGCGGCAGGCACGCCATTTGTTTTCCATAATCAGCGCCCGGCGATAGAGGCGGAAGCCCAGATTTTGCTTGATTAGCTTATAAAGCTTGGCCGTAATCGCCTGAAAAAGCGCCGTCAACGCGACAACTTCATCTATGCGCATCACAATATCGCAAATTCGATATTCAATCGTATTAAACTGCGGATGCAGCCGAATGTCCCACCAGATTTTTTTGGCGTTATCAATGCAGTTGGTTTTAACCAATAGATTAACAAAATTATCGTACTCATCAATGCTGTTGAAATACTCTGGAATACCGGTGCGCGGAAAACGATCAAAAACTTTGCTGCGATACGACTTAAGGCCGGTTTCGTGACCAAGCCAGAACGGCGAGTTGGTCGACAGCGCAAAGACGTGCGGGGCAAAATAGCGTGCGGCGTTCAGAATTTGCAACCCGGTTTCGCGGTCTTCCAGGCCCACATGCACATGCAAACCGAAGATCAAATTTGCCCGGGCAACCATCTGCATATCTTCCACCAGGGTGTGATAGCGAGGATGATCGGTTATTTTTTGATCCTGCCAGTGCGAGAACGGGTGGGTGCCGGAAGCCGCTATTTTATAGCCGCGCCGTCCTGCCAGTTCTGCCAGTTGCGAGCGTAGCTTGGTAATATCGGTCCGCACTTCGCCAATGTTAGCGCAGATTTTGGTGCCGAGCTCAGCGACAGACTGATGCATTTCCGCTTTTACATGCTCGTGTAATACAAGCTTTCCTTCCTCTAAGATTTCGGTAATAAACGACGTCAGTTCGCGTGTTTCGGGATCGATGATCTGAAATTCTTCCTCAACACCAAGGGTAAATATTTCCGGACGAACAGCGGAGATTGAAAATCCCATGATTCACCTCTCAAATTTTGGGGGTTAAAAAAGGAAAGACCTAACAAGTCAAAAACGACCTGTCAGGTCTAACTTGTGATGGGCAAAAAAGATATTACTTCTTCTTTGCGGCTGCCTTTTTTGGTGCGGCGGCTTTTTTGGCCGGAGCAGCATTTTTGACGGGGCCGCCTAATACGATTCCGGTGTCCGGGGCAGAAATCGCCTTCATCTGAGCAGCCTGTTGGATGAAAGTACCCCAGCGCAGGTTCATCTGGCCGTCTTTGTGGGCTTTGGCTTTGCGGATAGCCATGTTGGCGGCGGCTTCGACAATCCATTCAAAATTCGGCTCGGTGACCGAGTTACGGTCAGCGTCCGGGGCCGGATTGCAGAAGTCGATAGCATACGGTACGCCGTTGCGCATTGCCAACTCGACGGTATTAAAATCATAACCCAGTCCCAAATTCAGACGAAGAACAGCGTCTTTCAACATACTAAGCTGCGGTTCGGGAATCGGCTGCGGATCACGCACATAACGCAGATGGTGCGGCTGCTTCGGGGCATAGCGCATAATGTGAATATCCTGGCAATCGAGGCAGTAGCAGCGGAAGTATTCGTCAAACTCGACTTCTTCCTGCAGCATCATGACCAGGGTGCCGGTTTCGTTGTAGGCTTCCCACAAGTCGCGCGCGCTTTCCACTCGGTAAACATTCTTCCAGCCGCCGCCGGCAAACGGCTTAAAGTAGGCCGGAAAGCCAACATAGTTAAAAATAGCGTCCCAATCCAGCGGAAAAGCCAGGTTGCGCATGGATTTGGCGTTTGTGTCCGGTGGATGCTGATTGGACGGCAGAATAACCGTTTTCGGCACCGCAACGCCGATTTGCTCGGCCAGGCAGTTATTGAAAAACTTGTCATCGGCTGACCACCAAAACGGATTGTTTAAGACTGCGGTACCGTGACCGGCAGCAATTTTCAGCATCGCGCGGTAGAACGGAATGTCCTGCGAAATGCGGTCAATGATGACGGCATAGTCGAGTCCGCCCGACTGCTGCACTTTGTCAACCCGAACAAATTCGGCCATTACTCCGGGGACATTTTTGGAGTTTACGCGCTCCACAAATGCCTGCGGAAATGTGTCCTCTTGTCCGAAGAGAATTCCAATCTTCTTCATAAGAAGTGTCTCCCCTTTTTGAGAGTTAAAGTTTTGAAAAAAGGAAAATGTAAACAAGTAAAACGGTTAGTCAATTTGCACAGGAAATTTTACTGAATAAAGACACCGCTTGTTATATCAAATTTTTTGCTGTCACGCAAGTATTTTTTTAGCTTTTAAGGGAATGCCGACAATATTTTTATGATTCTTTTCGTATCAGCGCTGGATTTTCAAGGCGATTCAGACATTAGCGCGTAATTTCCGGACTTTCCAAATGCGTTGACCTAAGGGTTTTCCGTAAGTAGCGGCAAACTCTTAGGGTCGCCAAAAGTCCAATTCACAGTATAGATTTATGTGGCAGCCATCTAAGGAGCAAACTCCAAATTTCAAAATTTTTTGAAACTTGAAAAATTTAAAGCGGTATTGAACCGATATGCAATTGACAAATAATAAGCCGCCGTCTATATTTGGCGCTTCCAAAAAATTAAATGATAATGTTAAATTTGGGTAACTGGCATGAATGCATCGGAAAAAACGGTAGAACCGTCTCGCACGGAAGTTTGGCGCATGTTTGATCGCATTGCGCCACGTTATGACCTGTTAAATCGCCTTTTGTCATTTCGTCAGGATGTCATCTGGCGCCGGCGCATGGCCCGGTATATCGGAAATGCCCCTCAGCAGCGCTTGCTGGATTTGGCGACGGGCACTGCCGATCAGTTAATCGCCCTGATGCAGGCAAGCGACAAGATCGTGTCGGCGGTCGGTACCGATATGGCTAAAGAGATGCTGGCTTTTGGCGAACAAAAAATTCATCGCGAAAAATTGGATCTGCGCGCCCGATTAGAAGTGGGCGACGCTACCGAGATAAAGTTTGCAGATAGCAGCTTCGATCTCATTACGATTTCTTTTGGCATTCGCAATGTGATTGACGTGAACAAGGCTTTACAGGAAATGCGACGCGTTTTAAAACCGGGCGGGCGGGTATTGATTTTAGAGTTTTCGCTGCCGAAAAATAAACTGTTTCGATCTCTGTATTTATTCTACTTTCGACGTGTATTGCCACGATTGGGCGGGTTGATTTCCGGTGATTCCTATGCGTATCGCTATCTTAATCAGACTGTGGAGACTTTTCCTTATGGCGCAGCTTTTTGCGATATCATGGCGAAAGCCGGTTTTGTCAATCCAGTCAGCCATCCTTTAACATTCGGCATCGCCACAATTTATCAGGGCGATAAGCTGTGAGCATTAATTATCTAATCCGGCGGTTTAAAAGATGATTGCGTTTGCTGTTGAGCAAGCCGTAGAAATTCAGCAAGTTGCGGATGAATTGGCGGAGCAGTTGGCTCAATTTATGGCCCGCCAATCGGATTATGAAGCGGATGGGGACGGAAAAGTGATTCGTCTGCAAGTGGCTCTGTATAGGCCGGTTGCGCCTTTGCTTTGGCTGCAGGCACAATCCGCAGGCATAAAGGTCTATTGGACGGATCGCGACCATAGTTTTGAAGCCGCCGGCATCGGGGAAGCGGATCGGATTTTTTGTCCGGACGCTGTTCATTACCCGGTATTGTTCGAAGCCATACGGCATAAAATAGGCCGGGAAAGTGGTGAGGCTCGTTATTATGGCGGAATTCGCTTTGCCGGAGCGGATTGGTCTAAAAACGACGCGCTCTGGCAGCATTTTGGCGGCTGCTGGTTTGTTCTGCCACGCCTGGAGCTGTTTACGGCCAACGCGCAACAGATGCTGGCTTGCCATCTTATCCGCGGTTCAAAGTCGGAGATGCAGCGACAAGTTTTGGAGATCATGAGCAGTCTGGAACGACTAAAAGAGCCGACGCCGCGCTATCTTCAAAGCAGCGCACATGTTATATCGCGTCGGGATATGCCGGATCGGGAACAGTGGGGTCGTAATATCCAACACTGTTTAACCGCTTTTGAGCGTGGCTTGTTGAACAAAGTCGTTATGGCCCGTCGTACCGAGTTTATCTGTGCCGCTGCACTCGACCCGCTAATTGTCATGCAAGCGCTGCAGGCTACAAATCCGCACTGTTTTCATTTCTACTGGCAACCCGCCCATCATGTCGCCTTTTTAGGCAGTTCTCCGGAGCGTCTTTATCGCCGGCAGGGACGGCTTTTTTTTACTGAAGCTGTCGCCGGAACGCGTCGCCGCGGGCGCACGCCGGATGAGGATGAAAGCCTGGCCATTGACCTTCTAACCAGTGGCAAAGATCGCCGTGAGCAGCAATTTGTCACCGATTTTATCCAGCAACAGCTTGAGCCTTTATGCCATACTCTGGATTGTGATCGTCATGTCAAGCCTTTAAAGCTCAATCGCCTGCAGCATTTAATCACCCGTTTTGAGGGTGTTCTGGCCAGAGGCGTGGCCGACGAGTGCCTTTTGCCGGCGTTGCATCCGACGCCGGCTGTCGGCGGCTGTCCGCGTGAGGCGGCGCTGGCGCTGATCGAGCGGTTAGAGCCATTTGCGCGCGGATTTTATGCCGGGCCGGTCGGCTGGGTTGGGCACGAACGGGCAGAGTTCGCCGTCGGTATTCGCTCCGGTCTGATCCATGGAAACCGGCTGAACGTCTTTGCCGGCGCCGGTATTGTGGAAGGCTCACAACCGGAAAAAGAATGGGATGAGCTCGAAAATAAGATGAGTGGCTTTTTAAAAGCCGCGACAGGGTCACAAAATTTGAGTCTGCTCTAAAAAGCTACTGAACCCCGAAGTACCCGAAGCACACGAAAATGTAACATGCTGAAAATAATAATGTTATGACTTTTAATTGTAATTGCTAAAAAATTGTTAGTTTCGTCGGAGTTCAAAGCGATAGCTTTGATATAACAATGGCAGAGAGCATCAAAGCTATCGCTTTGAACTCCGAATTTGCCGCCCGATGGGGGGCAGGGGCAGTTTTTCCAGGCAATGGCTTGAATTTTTCAGGTCAGCGCTTGCCCTGCAAGTTTAAAGTTGCCGGATTCAGGCAAGTAACGTATTTTCTCAAACTGTCGATTTGATGTCATATTTTACAAAGTATAATTATGGGAGGATGTTCATGACCGCGCAAAACAACAGAAAATCGAATTTTTCCGACTTCATCTACCCGGCCCCGGAAGTCATCGAGGGCGCGTACATCAAAGACTATGAAACGCTCTATAAATATTCTATCGAGCATCGCGAAAAGTTCTGGGCGGAACAAGCCGAGGAGTTGGAGTGGTACAAAAAATGGGACACGGTTTTAGATAGCCGTTTAGCGCCTTTTTACAAATGGTTTGACGGCGGAAAGATCAACATTATCCAGAATGCCGTCGACCGGCACTTGAAGACCTGGCGGCGCAACAAGCTGGCCCTGATCTGGGAAGGCGAGCCGGGTGACGGGCGCACCTTGTCTTATCATGCCCTGAACCGCGAAGTTTGTAAATTTGCCAATATCCTCAAGAGTATGGGGGTCAAAAAGGGCGAGATCGTCACCATTTACATGCCGCAGATTCCGGAACTTATCTTTGCCATGTTGGCTTGTGCCAAAATTGGTGCGGTGCATAGCGTTGTCTACGGCGGCTTTAGCTACGAGGCTTTGGCATCGCGTATTGAAGACGCTAAAAGCCGGGTTCTGATTACGGCCGACGGCGGCTGGCGGCGCGGTAAAATTACCAATATCAAAGAGATTGCCAACGAGGCTATGAAGCGCACCCCGACCATCGAGGTCTGCATCACCGTCCGGCGTACCGGCCAGGAAGTCGTGATGGAAAATGACCGCGACTATTGGTATCACGATTTGATGGCCCTGCCGTTCGCCTCGCACAAATGTCAAACCGAGGAAACGGACGCCGAAGATATGTTGTTTATCCTTTATACTTCCGGCACGACGGGCAAGCCAAAAGGTTTGTTGCACTCGCATGGCGGCTATGCTGTTTATACCTCTACCACACATCGCTACGTATTTGACATTAAGGACTCTGATCGTTGGTGGTGCGCGGCGGACCCGGGCTGGATTACCGGCCACAGCTATATTGTTTATGGCCCGCTGATTAACGGCGCCACAATTGTTATGTATGAGGGCGCACCAAATCATCCGTATCCGAATCGGTGGTGGCAGATGGTTGAGCGTTATGGTGTCAGTATTCTTTACACTTCGCCCACCGCCATCCGTGGCCTGATGCGCTATGGCGATGCCTGGCCCAACCGTCACGACTTAAGCTCTTTGCGGTTACTGGGATCCGTCGGTGAACCTATTAATCCGGAAGCCTGGCGCTGGTTTTACAATGTTGTGGGCAAAGGCCGCTGTCCGATTATGGATACCTGGTGGCAGACCGAAACAGGGGGCTTTATGATTACGCCATTGCCGGTTACGCCGCTCAAGCCGGGGTCGGCCACCAAGCCGTTTTTCGGTAACGAAATCGCGGTGGTTGACGATAACGGCATTGACGCCAAATCGGGTGAAGAAGGCAAATTAGTCATCAAATCACCCTGGCCGGGAATGGCCCGCACGATCCATGGCGATCCCGAACGTTTCAAAGACACTTACTGGAAAGATTATGAAAAGCAGGGTTGGTACAAAACCGGTGACTCGGCTCGGATTGACGAGGACGGTTATGTCTGGATAATCGGCCGCTTAGATGATGTGATCAAGGTTAGCGGTTATCGACTGGGCACTGCCGAAATTGAAAGCGCGCTTATTACCCACCCGGCCGTGGCCGAATCCGCCGCCATCGGGGTGCCGCATGAGCTTAAAGGCCACGCCATTCATTGCTATGTGATCTTGCGCACGGGTTTCGAGCATAGCCCGCATCTGGCCGAGGAATTGCGCGAGCATGTCGCCAAAGAAATCGGCCCGATTGCCAAGCCGGAAATTATTCACCTGGTTGATTCGCTGCCGAAGACACGCAGCGGCAAGATTATGCGCCGCGTCCTGAAAGCCCGTGCCCTGGGTCAGGATGAGGGCGATTTGAGTACGTTGGAAGCGTGATTTTCTCTTAACATTGATGAAATAAACCCTTGCGAAGGTTAAACTTGCAACGAAAGTTATGACTTGCAGGTTTCCGTGAACTTAACGGACGAGAACCTTCGCAAGGGTTGCCAACGCTTTTTGAGCTGGAGGTTCAAATGGCTTTACCCTTGCGTAGTTACATTACATCGGACGAATATCTGGAATTGGAGCGCGACGCCGAATTTCGCAGCGAATACTATAACGGGGAGGTATTTGAGATGTCCGGAGCAAGCGAACCACATAATATGATCGCAGTTATTATATCGAGTTTGCTGTACTTTGCCCTAAAAGGCACAAGATGCCGGGTTTACCAAACCGACCTGCGGTTGCATATCGTGGCACAGGATCGCTACATGTACCCGGATGTCATGGTCGTTTGCGGCGAGCGAAAGTTCTATGACAATCAAAAAGATGTGCTGCTGAATCCCGCCGTCATTTTTGAAATCTTATCGCCAACAACAGAAAGCTATGATCGCGGCGACAAGTTTGCCGCTTACCGTACGATCCCGTCCCTGCGCGAGTACATATTGGTCCGGCAAGATCGGGCCGGCGTAGAAAAGTTCACAAAAAACGCTGATGGCTTTTGGGTTCTGTCCGAGGCAAACGGCCCGGACGGCCTTTTGGAACTGACTTCGATTGGTGTAACCTTAAAATTGGCCGAGATGTACGAGGGTGTTTTTGCCTGAAGCATTAAAATGGAAGTAACATGAGCATTGACCTAAAATATACTTCGCAACAATTAACGGCGCTGGGCATTAAACGTCCGACGCTACTGATCGACCCGCACAAAGCTAAGCGTAATATTGCCCGGATGGCCCGCAAGGCCCGCAAATTGAATGTGCGGTTGCGTCCCCATTTTAAAACGCATCAATCCATCGAAATCGGTAGCTGGTTCCGCGAACATGAAATTAACGCAATTACGGTTTCCTCGCTGGAAATGGCCCGCTATTTTGCCATGCACGGCTGGCAGGACATCCTGGTGGCGTTTCCGCTCAATATTTTGGAAATGGACACCGTCAACGAGCTGGCGGCACAAATCCGGCTGGCTGTTCTGGTCGATTCCGAAACCACCGTGGAAGCGTTGATCGAAAAAGCGGTTCATCCGCTGCAAGTGTGGATCGAGATCGAGGCCGGCTATCGGCGCAGCGGCGTCTCCTGGTTAGAAGTCAATCGTATCGCGGGGTTGATTGCCGGGCTGAATCGCTCGCCGCATCTGAAGTTTGCCGGTCTGCTGACCCACGCCGGCAATACCTATCAGGCCACTTCGACCGCAGAAATTCAGCGGATTCAAAACGAAACCCTACTACGGCTTGGGGAAATCAAGCGACATTTGCAGGCGCAGAATGTGCAGAATGTGATGATTTCTATTGGCGATACGCCGGCGGCCACGCTATTGAACGATTTTCCCGGTGTCGACGAGATTCGGCCCGGAAACTTTGTATTTTTTGATTTGGTCATGGATCAATTGGGCGTTTGTACGCCGGACGATATTGCCGTGGCGGTGGCCTGTCCGGTGGTCGGTAAATATTTGGAACGGCGGCAGGCGGTTATTTATGGCGGGGCGATTCATTTTTCTAAAGATTTCCTGGTGGATGCCGGCGGGCGCAAAGTTTTTGGCTATGTCACCGGTTTACGCGAGCGTACCTGGCACGAGGAGCTTTCGCGGGACATGGCGCTGATTTCGCTGTCTCAGGAGCACGGTATCCTGCAAGCTCCGGAAACTCGTATTCATGAAATCCGTATCGGCGATATCCTGTTGATTTTGCCGGCGCATTCCTGTTTAACCGCCGATAATTATTCATATTACACGTCATTAGATGGTCGGCGCATCGAACGTTTTTCTCTGCCATAGCGCGACAAAATCTGCAACCCAAACATGACGGGTTTATCGCAACATTCTCGCGGGCGGCGCAAATTAATCTCATAGCACGGCAAACCACAACCAAACAGGATTTGGCAAGCCTTTAATAATTTGAATAATTTCAGACCTCCTGATCCCGTGCGAGGCTAACAGTCGTGAAACTTATTTCTGCAAA
>CAYOLL010000192.1:0-10954 GCA_964404765.1 uncultured Gemmatimonadota bacterium
GTAACTTATGAAATAGTCAATGGTTAAAGAACGGACACTAATGCTTGCGAAGGCTTTTCAGCAAATATGATGAAGATGTGTACCGAAGCCTTCGTAAGGTTTGATTTGCCAACACTTTTTGAGAAGTTACATAGCAAACTTCAGTTTGCAAGTGAGCTGACGCGATTTATCACCCTGCAAACTGAAGTTTACTGCCCTAAAAAACGCCGCTCTATTTGCCATCCTTGATTTGCCCAACCAGCCCGAAAATCCAATAGCCCAGACCAGCCGCCAACAGCACGACAATACTAATCAACAGCCATTCTTGCAATGTTTTTGGACTCGGCTTGCTGATAACTTCGGTTTTAAAATCACCGTTTTCCGTCACAGCTTTCAATGTCACTGCTTGATATGGCTGACTTGGCCAATTATTCGGATTCAGAAAATTCTTCAGCTCATAATCCGGCGGGGCAATCTGGCTATTTCCGACAAATAACGTATGCAAACCGGTATGTTGCGGGATGAAAAAAATATGCTGCCGCGTCCATTGCAGACTAAGGCTGTTGATCGCTAACGGCGGGTTATCTTTATTGATAACCGTGATCTGATAAAACTTATGCTTTGGGGCAGTGACTTCCACAATTGTTCGCTCCGTGGCAACTGTCCCAAAATTAAAGCGATAGATTTGGCCGCTGCCCAATTGACGATAACTGCCAGGCTCGCCGGTATCGCTGCCGTAGATGTCGATTTGGCGATAGAAATACGGGTTAGCCACATTCAAACTGAGAATTGCCAGCGGTGATCCGGCTTCCAGCGTAAGCGTCGTATTTTTTTGACTGTCTATTACCGGTGTCAGGTTATTAAAAACGCGCTCGTCCAGCAACTTGACATTCCGATTCTCCGGAATCGCTTTGGCGCGAATTTGATCGATCCGCAAGTCTTTAGCCGGCGTATTCTGATTCAAAGTCACCGAAAGCCCGTTGTAGCTGAGTGAAAGTTCCGGCGACGCGCCGGCTGTAGGCGCGCTATCCAAAAACCGCAGGTGATAGTAAGTAAAAGCCGTCGGTTTTGGCAAGGCAATGTCAGTTCGTCGCAAATCAATCTGCGACGAAAAATCGAAAATGACGCTTAACGTGACGGGTTGCCAGGTGATGCGATCGTTACTGCCCTCCACTTCCACCGCCTGTCGGAAATCGCGGTTTTGCACATCCAGTTGAATGGCTTCGATCTGCACATCCGGCTTTGGCGCTTCTACTTCAACCTGCCAGGCTTTGCGGTCATTGATCAGCACATCCCCGGCGTCGGTTACGGTAAAGACAAAGTCGGACGGCGTAACTTTAGCATAAGCGTAATCAAACAGTACGTATGGAACTTCCTGCCCCGTATCGTCAAAAAGCCTGATATCTGCCAGATTGCTCTGTGCCGGCGCCAGCGCCTCCTGCGGTAAAGCCAGTTGATACAATTGGCTGCCTTTTAGCTCGCCCTCAATCGACGCGCGATAATGAAATTGGGCCATCTCTGCGGCGCCAACTGACCGGTTTGTTATAAGCAATAACAGAAGACTGAAGTAGAAAGCATGCCGCATAATCTTTAATCCTTTGCAAAAGTTATTTTGACCAAAACCGATTTGCTATGACAATAAAAGCCCGATTTTCAGTGCGATCTGCATGAGAAAACCGGGCTTGCTGTTTGTCTACCGTAATCTTCCAAATCCCGTGCTTCAAATCGGGAAAGTCGGGTTTTCCAGCCGAGTCGCATCAGGTTTTGCCGAGCTTTGAAGCACATGGACGGTTCGCTGCGGCAACGGAATCGTAATATGTTCTTCGTCAAACTTCAGTTTTATTTTTTCCTGCAGCTCAAAAAAGACCGGCCAGTAGTTCTCATGCTTGACAAACGGCCGCACCAGAATTTGAACGCCGTTTTCATTCAACTCGCCCACATATACCTGCGGCGCCGGCTCCTTGAGCACTCGGGCGTCTGCAGCGAGTAAATCTTGCAGCGCCTGCTGAACTTTGCGTAAATCATCACCATAACTCACCCCGACTTTGATAATGACCTGACGATAAGGTTCCGCCGTAAAGTTGATAATTTTGCTGGAGGTAACGGCATTGTTCGGGATGATAATCTGACGATTGTCCAGTGTTCTGACGATTGTCGTGAAAAGCTGGATTTCCAGAACTTCCCCCTCACCGCCGCCGGCCTCGATGTAGTCACCGACTTTAAACGGGCGGAACAGAATCAGCATGACGCCGGCAGCAAAGTTTGACAGCGAGCCCTGCAACGCCAGGCCAACCGCCAAACCAGCCGCGCCGAAGACCGCCACAAACGAGGCAGTTTGGATGCCGATATTGGCTAAGGCGGCCATTACCACAAACGCCATCATGCCGTAATAGGCCAGATGATGTACAAAACGGATCAGCGTCTCGTTGGCCTTGGCGCGATACATGGTCTTTTCGACAACGCCGGTAACCACCATTGCCACTACTTTTCCAATGTAAAAGATGGCCAGAGAGCCAAGCAGCCGCATTCCGTACAGGGTCAGAAAAGTTAAAATTTTTGTGCCTAAAGATTCCATAACCAGACCTCTTCTTCAGAAATAATGCGCAAAGAGTAAAATCTATCCTTGCGAAGGTTAAACTTGCGGTGAAAGTGAATACTTGCAGGTTTCCGGGACTTTACAGGCAGGAACCTTCGCAAGGGTATCCTACATTAACTTATAAGCAATGCCCAGACCGAGAGTCTCTTTAAGCTGAATATTGTCATTGCTCTGATGATCGCGGTCGTACAAAAGCTGCAGATAAAAATTAATGGCAATCGCTTTATAGACCGTAATGCTCAGCGTATTGCGCCAATCCAGGTCCATCTTTTTCCAGTCATCGTTCGGCGCTTCGTCCGAGATTGAAGAAAACAGCGCCTTGAAGACCCGCAAGTTGGAATTAAACTTGAGGTTACGTTCCGGCATGGAGCGGTCATACTCGGTGACAAACTCTACGCCGCCGTCATTTGTCGAATCCAGGTCTTTTTCCGAATGCTGCCGCAGCGTAAAACCAAGCCGGCAAATCATTTTGGCATTTGGCTTTTGGATAAAAGCGCGGGCAAGACCGGCGGATTCGCTAAAATTTTTGGGATCGAACATATTGGTCTCGCCGTTTTTCTCATTGGTAAACTTGGTCAACAGCCGGGCCGAAATAAAAGGATCGGCAAAAGCGCCCAGCGTCAGGCGGCCGATAGTTTCAAAATCGACCTCATCGGTGGACTTGCGCGGCTTTTGCCACTTTTTCTTGCCGGGATTAGCCGGGTCGTCTTTTTGGCTATGGGTCTGACCGAAAGCCAGGCGCAAGTTGTTGTCCCAGTTAAACTTCTGGCTGATTTGGCGATCCGCGCTCAGCAGCGATAGCGCCGTCCAGGAAATGCTGCCTTCTTCCGTACCGGCCCAGGCGTCGTTGTAGGCGTTTTGGGTCAGGTTCAGATTGAGATCAAGATCGAGATTCCATTTGCCGATTTCCGGCCCGGTCGCTTTTGGGGCGTCCTGGGCAAAGCAGACGGTTGTCACGGTTAAACTCAGTAATGCACTAACGTATTTGTACCAGCGTTTCATCGAAAAATCCCCCCTGAAAAATGAATGAATGGTTCAACAATGTGTGTTGGTCTACAACGATTGAGACTCTTTGTAGCATGACTCGCCTGAGTGCGTGCTTGCAAGACAAGCGCCTCGCGCTACAGATTTAACCAAAAAAGTGTCCTAAAGATTTTTGAATATTACAATTAGCTCAACTAATGTGTAATTGCTCAAAAACTGTGGGCAACCTTGCGAAGGCTTCACCGCAAAACTTGTGGGATTGTGCACTAAAGCCTTCGCAAGGTTTGATCCGCCACTACTTTTTGAGCAGTTACAACAATGTTACGATGTTATATAAGCGCCTCTTTCAACGCAAGAACTTCTATTTCCGAAAGTCCGGCCATCTTTGAAATCAACGAAATATCAAAACCTGCCGACAACATTCGTTGTGCCATGAGCTTAGCGTGCTCTTCCGCGCCTTCATGCTTGGCGGATTCAATAGCCTCTTTTTCATCTCTTCGATTCAGCAGAAAACGTTCATAAGCTTTCCGCTGCTCCGGCGTCATCTTGAGCACATCTAATTTTTCTTTGGCCTTCTGGATGTTCTTGGATTTGAACTCCGGTTTAATCTCCGAATTTTTGAAAAAATACACCCATTCGTCAATATCTCTTTGAATTTGATCGTGAAATCGCTCCACTTGAATCAAGTAATATTCCGGGAAAATGTTGTGATCCGATTTGCCGATAACCGCATCTCTTTTGCGATGCCGAAACTCAAGCTTCTTACGGTCATTGAAACCATAAAAATCGGTTTTTCCATGATAAATATAGTCGGTTTCGCCTTCGCCTAACAGAAAATACAGGATGTTGACCGAGATGACTTTTTTCACTTTTTCGTAAGAATCGCCCAACGCGATATGATCTACAATTGCCTTGGAACTGCCGTAGAGCAGCCGTTCCAGATAATGAATCTCCCGATCGTTCTGGACTTCAATGATGACGATTTCGCCAAATTCATCTTCAACAACCAAATCTACCCGGTTGAACTTGTCGCTTTCGTATTGTTGATTGCCTTCGCTTTCCAGCAACGACAGGATTTTGATGTCTTTTTCCAGCAGCGTGCTGAGAAACCCTTCCAATACATCGTAATTGGCTTTATCACGCAGAATGTTTTTGATGGCCCAATCAAAGCTGACCAACGTTCGTTTTTCGTCCATACTTCAGACCTCTGCCAAAAATATCCTTGCGAAGGCTTAATTTGAAATCCGCATGTTTTGTGTACTGAAGCCTTCGCAAGGTTGGATTTCCACAAACTTGTTCCATGAGCCATCAAAAATTGGACGAGAGCAAATTAGCTAAAAACCGTCCGGCTGTCAACCGTCTTTTTGCGCGTTGGATTTTCCAAATCTCTGGCGATTCGAGAAGTTTCCCCCGTTAAGCCTGAGCATTATCTTCATCAAAAGACAGGATTTCCGGCCAGCTTGGGAAGATTTCGCGACTCCATTTATAGCCTAACGTCAGATCAACAACAGATTTATCATCGCCGGCAAAGGGCAGGCCAATCAGCGTCGCATCGGTCAGTTCCAGCTTGAAGTCAATGGTTTTGAGCAAATCGGCGCGGCTGGCCTCAATGCTGATGTAAACCAGGTCGGCTATTTGGGCGGCTTCTTCCTGCGTCAGTGTGCCGCCCAATAAGCGCGAGCTGCTTGTTTCGCGAATTTCAAAGCGGTTGGTGGTAAACAGTGTACCGATTTTAATAATTTCCGGGGTTTCAAAAGCGGGAATCAAAAAACGTCCGACAAATTCATCAATCGGTTGCGACGACACGGCTTTTTGGGGACTGGACGAAACATCGGCCGGCTTTGGCGGTCGCCGAATGAAGGTGCGGCGGTGAGCCGATTGGGTCTCGCGACTATACAGTAGAATGCGCCCGTCAAACTTCCAGAACGGCAGATAAATAACCG
Organism: uncultured Gemmatimonadota bacterium; assembly: GCA_964404765.1. GTDB lineage: Bacteria > 4572-55 > 4572-55 > 4572-55 > 4572-55 > CAYOLL01. The sequence continues at coordinate 5,503 of CAYOLL010000192.1, forward strand.
GTCGGGATTTATTGGCCGGCTCATGAAACAGAATAGGCGTTTTTAGGATACGATTCTGGCGCAATGTCAAGCCGGTTCGGCAGTTAGCACAAAAATAAATCGTATCCTGCGCCAATGCCGACAGTGGCTGAAGACATTCCGGGCATCTAAACGGAATGAGTTGGAGTTTCTTCGGAGTTGACAAGGCTTTGCTCCACTTGGAGTGTGAGCGTATGCCAGGCAAAATAGCATATCGCGCCCAGCACGATCAGCATAAATAAAAGCAAAATAATAGCCGAATTCTCTGAACCGACCATTAAAAACTTGGCGATTGGCGTGGCGACAATATTGGCCAATACCAATGCGAATAAAATGACCTGGACTCGCAAATAGCGATTGGAGGACAAGCTGCCGGCGATAATCTTGCCTGTTGTGCCATCCAGCGTGGCGGTAAATTGGCGGCCCTGCACCGAAAAGCGACAGAACCAGATCGGATAATAGACCATGGAGATATGACCGGTAAGGGTTCGCTGCGTTTGGTACGAAATTTCGTCGAGATCGAAAACAGCGCCTTGCAACAAATGGGTAAAAACGATTTCGGCGTCGCTTTTAGCCTGCTCCAAAGGCACGGTTACGCTTAAAAAAACGCCCTCGGCCGGTTTAGCCGCCAAATCCAGCAGTCGCATGGACAAAAAAGCGTTGCGGTTAAAGCTGTTGCCGCAGCCATAAGCCTGCCGTTGACCGGTCAGAGGTTCGATCCCCATCTCCTGTACATTGCAGGCCGAAATGGTAACGATGGCCGATCTTCGAAAAAGTTTTTCCACGCCGGAATCACCCACGACACGCTCTATCGTTGTAATGTAAGAGCCGCCGTGGTTCGCTTGTGGATCATAATGTTGTTTAAGCTCCGTTCCTTTTTCGATCAGCGGTTTACGGCCAAACACCCAGGCAATAACCGTGCCGCGCAGACGCCAATACGGCACATAGTAAAGGGTCAGGCCATGCATCACCGCGTCGCTTGTGCGCTGCAATACTTTGAGACGCTGCCACACAATGTGCTGAGCCATGTCGGAATCGATGGTATGCGGCACGTAATATTGCAGCGCGCCTTCGCTTCCGACCAGTAAAAAAGAATTGCCGCAATGGGCGCAACGGCAGACATGACTGTCTTCCGGCAATTCCAGGCCGGCGCCACAGTGGGCGCAGGTTAGATGGATTAGATTGTATTGACGCTCGGTGGACATGTCGACGCTCCGGCTTGGCCTTGGCTGCTTCCAGATCGGCAGGCAGTTTACCTTTTTTCTCATTCATTCGGCCGATTTACCCGAATCAGTTCGCCGGTCAAGGTGATTGAAGAACTAACCGCGCTGTGAATACGTTCAGCCAATTTGATAAAATTTGGATCAAAGCTGCAAACGACAATACCGGCATGATTCGGGCGATATTTGTGCAATTGAATAAAATCGCGACGGTTAAAGGTCAGCAGCGTGCGCCCTTCAACAATGGCAAATTCCAGCACCTCATTATCGGGAATTGCCTGCCCGCTCTTGCCGGCATCCAGCGTCGTCAGCACATCATGGCCGAGGCGTCGCAGTTCTTCCACAGCAGGTAGCGGAAAATTCTCGTTGGCATAAAATCTAGCCATATCAGGCCTCCTCATGTTCGCGGATAAGCCGATTGATCTCCGCGTGATGGGCGCGCACATAAGCCCAGGCGTTGACCAAATCTTCTGCGCGCAAAGTTGGATAGGCTTTGAGCAGGTCGGCTTCGCTGGCGCCGAGACGACGGGCTTGTTCCAGCAGCCAAACCGGGAGGCGCGTCCGCACGATACATGGATCACCGCCGCAGACATCGGGACGGCTGTCCACGCCGGGAAAGGCGTCGCCCAGGTCCTGCACCAACCATTTCAAGATTTCTGCTTTTTCCGCCCGGGACAGGCCGGGCAAGGCGTTTTGGACGTCATAAGCTGTGGTCATGATGTTGCTCCTTGTTCCAGTTTAGATTTGGCTTCTTCCAGCTATGCCTTGCCGCCAAAAACATGCAGACCGGACAATTGCTCCAGCGCCAGCATCAGCGCGTGGGTGCCGCAGCGACCATGACCAAGCGCTTTGGTGGCCGTATAAAGTTGGTGCACCAGCGCCAATCCGGGCAGGCTTAGATTCATTCGCCGGGCCTCCTGCAAGGCAATTTCCATATCCTTGAGAAAGTGATCGACAAAAAAGCCGGGATCAAAATTGCCTTTCAATATTCGCGGGGCCAGATTTTCCAATGTCCAGCAACCGGCCGCGCCGCTGCGGATCGAGCTGAGCATGGTTTCCAAATCAAGGCCGGCTTTGTAGCCGTAGAGCAGGCTTTCGCACACGCCGATCATCGTCCCGGCAATAACGATCTGGTTGCACATTTTGGTATGCTGACCCGCGCCGGCCGGCCCCTGATGCACGATGTTTTTGCCGACAACTTCCAATAACGGACGCACGGCGGCAATCGCCGCGGCCTCACCGCCCAACATGACCGACAATGTTGCATTCCGTGCGCCCACGTCGCCGCCCGAAACCGGCGCGTCAATCGTGGCAATGTTCTTTGGACGGGCCTGTTGATCAATCAACTGTGCCAGCGTTGGTTCCGTCGTGGTAAAATCTACGCAGATGCTGCCGGCGGCGGCCCCTTCCAGAATGCCGTCTTTTTCCAGGTAAACCGCGCGAACGTCAGCCGGAAAACCGACCATCGTGCAGATAACCCGGCTTTGCGCCGCAACATGCGCCGGGGAATCCGCCCAAACTGCGCCGTGCGCCAAAAGCGCCTCGGCCTTATCTCTCGTCCGGGTAAACACCGTCAAGCGATAGCCTTTGTTCAGCAAATGTCCGCACATGGATTGGCCCATCACGCCCAGACCGATCCAACCCAGCGGCGTTTGCTCGGAAATCAACGGGAAATTATCAGCCATTATCAACCTCGTTTTGCTAGGGAATGGAACACGGATTACAGAAAAAATGCGCGGATGTCCACCGGTATAATTTCTGAAAATGCTTTATCCCCATGAATCCGTCTTTTCCGTGTCATCCGTGTTCTATTTTTGAATCGCTTCGAGAATCGGTTTGAGGACTTTCCAGACATTATCGGCAACAATTCTGTGGCCTACTTCATTAGGATGAATGCGATCCGCCTGATTCAGCTTCGGGTCGCCGGCCACGCCTTCCAGTAAAAATGGAATTAGCGCTATTTTATTCTTGGCGGCCAATTCCGGATAGATCGTCTTAAACTGCTGCGTATACTCGCGGCCCATATTCGGCGGGGCCAGCATTCCGGCCATGACAATCTTGGTCTGCGGATGCTTGTACATCACGCTATCTACAATCGCCTGCAAGTTTTGGCGGGTTAAGCCGAGCTCCGTGCCGCGCAAGGCGTCATTTGCGCCTAATTCCAGCACAAACACATCCGTTTTTTGCTTGAGAATCCAGTTTATGCGACGCAATCCGCCGGAAGTCGTCTCACCGCTCAAACCGGCGTTGACAACTTTAAAGTTCCATTTAAGCGAGTCAACCCGCGCTTGAATTAAAGCCGGAAAAGCGTTTGCGGGATCAAGTCCGTAACCGGCGCTTAAGCTGTTGCCGTAAAAAACAATTGTGCGCGGCGCTTTTTCTGCCATAGCCGCGAAGACATTGAGCATGATAAATCCCACAATTCCAATCCTATACCATCGTTGGAGCACGCTTGTGATCCTTTTCAAAAAATTATGGAACGCGAATGAAGCAAAAAGAGTTCTCATTGATCATTGAAGTGGTTCAAGATACAAATAACCCACGAAGCAAGCCATTAATTTTGATCCCGGAATGCAGATTTTGGTTACAGCGTGCAAAAATTTATTGCTTATTCTGACCAATGTTGTATTTTTGTGCTCTTGTTTATCAAATATTTAGCTTTGAGGAGGTGAATTTATGGCGCGTCGATGTGACATTTGTGGAAAAGGGCCGGCGGTCGGGAATAACGTAAGCCATGCCAATAACAAAACCAAGCGGCGTTTTCAACCGGCGCTGCATTCGGTCAAAGCCATGGTAAATGGTCTAAAAACCCGGATGAAAGTTTGTACAGGTTGCCTAAAAGGAAACAAGATTCAGAAGTAAGGAAAGCGCCTTGCTTTTCGGACTACAAGGAGTATTGGATTCGGGTTAGACACCGATGTATCCAGTACTCCTTTCGTTTTTTCAACACGCTCCGTTGAATTCCTGCCTGTTTTTACCTGTTCTATACAAATAGCCCTTACCGAGCATATAATCATAAATATTACCCGGAGCGAAAATGAACGAGCTTGCGCTGAGCCAAAATGCCCTGGTCTGGCATCGCTTTAAACAATCGGGTTTGATCACGCCTTTTGCTGCCGCAACGGCATGTGCGTCGGCTCTGGGCGGCATTCAGGCCCAAATTTTATCGGCTGCCGCATTGGCTTTATGGAATCGGCTGCCCAATTTCAGCCATGCCGATTTTGAAGCGCTGCTTTACGAGCAACGCCAATTGGTCAAAATCTGGAGCCACCGCGGCACGTTGCATTTGCATCCCAGCGCCGAATGGCCGCTGATCCATGCCTTATATGCGGATCGAATTTCCTGCCGCGAAAAAGCGCTGGAAGAAAGTGGGGGCAGTGTCGCTTTTTATCGGCAAACGATTTGTGACATTGCAGCTATGGCCCGTCAGCGCACGTCGATTGGGCGGTCGGATTTAAGAAAATCCGATCTTCAACTGCATGAGAATTCCTTGTCGTCATGGGGCGGAATTTTTTATGATCTGGTGCGGCACGGCTGGTTGTGCCATGTGCGGGCAAGTGGAGCCGAAGGACGCTTCGCGCATCGCGAAGTTTGGTTGCCGGACCTGCCGTGGCAGCCGCCGACGGCGCAGACGGCGCATACAACAGCCTTGCGGCAGTACTTTAGCGCGTATGGACCGGCGACAGTTCAGGACGCCGCTTATTGGCTGGGCACGACGGCGGCGGTTGTAAGAGTTCGACTTGCCGCGCTTGAAACAGAACTGACTCGGATTGTGGCGGGCGACAAAAGCTATCTCATGTTAACCGCAGACATTGCCAAAGTTGAGCTTGAGGCTCCGACGCCGGATAAATGGCCGGTTTTGCTGCTTTACCGTTTTGACCCGTTATTGTTAAGTCATAAAGATAAGCAGTGGCTTATTGATCCGAAGTTTTATAAAAATGTCTGGCAGGCGGCGGGTCATGTGGAGGGGACCGTTTTGATCAAAGGCCGCATAGCCGGAACCTGGCGCTATTTACGACGCGGCAATGGGTTGTCCATTGAAGTGCGGCCTTTTCACAAATTGGCCCGGCGTCATGAAGCTAAAATCGAGCGGCGGGCACAACATGTTGCGGCATTTTTTGATCGGCCGCTACGCGATTTTGTTATTGCCCCTGTTGACCCTTACGTTCGCTGAAATTTTGAAGCGATTTTAGAAATTTGGCGCTCCGTTTTTC
>CAYOLL010000193.1:0-10872 GCA_964404765.1 uncultured Gemmatimonadota bacterium
TTCGTAATGCTATGTAAATATTATCTTTATACGATAATGGTTGACGTCAAATTAAGCGATTGGATGCCTTGGGGCAAAGCTAGTTTCTCTATACTTTTAATTTGGTTAGAACTTAAATCGGCATTTAGCGATTGGATGCCGTGAGGCAAATTCAGCTTCTCAATACTCTGAATTTGGTTATTCCTTAAGTCAACATTAAGCGATTGGAGGTCTTTGGGTAAAATCAACTTCTCAATACTTTGGATTTGGTTAGAACTTAAATAGAGGTTAAGTGATCGGATGCCCGGAGGCAAATTCAATTCCTCAATACTTTGGATTTGATTAGAATTAAAATAGAGGTTAAGTAATCGGGTGCTCTGGGGTAAAGTCAGCTTCTCTATATTTTGAATTTGGTTATTCCTTAAATCGAGGTTGAGCGTTTTGATGCCCCGGGGCAAGTTCAACTGATCAATACTTTGGATCTGGTTAGAACTTAAATCGAGATTAAGTGCTTGGATGCTCAGGGGCAAGTTCAACTGGTCAATACTTTGGATCTGGTTAGAACTTAAATCGAGATTGAGCGTGTCAATTTTGGCTGGGAAACGGAGCGTAGCCAAATCCGGCGTGGCTCCAAACTTGAGTGTTACTTTTTTAACGCTGTCTGGCAGTTGCAAGGAGTTATAATCGCAAATATTGTCGCCAAATTCAAGAGAAATAGTCTTTAAAGAAGTAGGCAAAGGCCGGTCCGGCAACTCGCGCAGGGTGCATTCACTCAAATCCAATTCTTCTAACTGAGTTCCTCGCAGCCAATCCAACTTATAAACAGGGCCGTCCAGCGTCAGTTTTTTCAATTCTGTCTGCTTATCGTACAAATCGCCGGGCAGGCCCCAGGCGGCCAAATCCTTGCGGTGGCGATCAGCCTCCCAGGTCCGGTAGCCCAGCCAACTCGTCAGCAACACGGCCACTACGCTCAATACGGCTAAGCCGCGGCCCATCGTGCGCCAGCGGCGGCTCAAGTCCACAAAAGCCTGCCTGGCCGGGCTGGGCTTGCCCGCGTCCAAACGGGCGCGGTGTTTCAGCACCAACGTCAATTCTTGGCCGGTCAGCAAAAAGCGGCGCTGCTTTTCCCGCTGCCACATCTGGTAGCGCTGGTTCAAGATCAGGTTGGCCTGCTCGGCCTGGCCCAAAATGCCGCCGGTCAGGCGGTGCAGGGCCGGGATCAGCCGCTCGTGGGTCAGGCGGTAGCGCTCCGGCCGGTCGGTCACGGCGGGCAGCCGCTCCAGCAGGCGGGCCCCGGCCAAATATTTTAAATCGGTCTGCACGGTCAACAGGGGCAAGGCGGCGCAGTCGGCCAGGTGCTGCGGGTCGTGGCCGTCGGCCACGCGCTGGTAATCGGCCGTCGGGTCAATCAACTCGCGCAGGGCCTTCATCATGCCCTCGCGCTCGTAGTCGGGCCAGCGCTCCAAATGCTTGTAAATGTAGGCGCTCAACAGGCCCTCGGCCCCGCCGGCGGCGCGGAAATCGTCCAACGTAATAGCGCTGCGGCCGCCCCGCTCCAACTCGCTCAAGACCAGCAGGCCAATGCCCACGTCCACCGGGGAGACCTCGTCCTCTTCGGCGGCGGCCTGCGCGATCTCGCTTAGCACGGCCGCTTCCACGTTCATCTGGCTCTCATTGGCCAGCAGGCTCATCACGGCGCGGGCCTGCTCGGCGCTAAACTTTTTCAGGGAATGGAACTGCGGCTGGGCGGGCAGGCCAATCTCAAACTCGCGCCAATCGGCCATATTCTCGCGGCGGAAGGCAATGATCCAGGTGACGGCGTGGGGCGGCTTTTGCCCGGCCACCTTCCGCAAAAAGTCAAAAATCTCCGGGTGGCGTTTGGGCGAAAGCTGCTCGGCCTGGTCAATCATCATCACCCATTTCCGCCCGCCGTGCCCTGAGCCTGTCGAAGGGAACGCCAGCAAATCGTCCAGCGTGTTCAGCTTGTCGGCCATGTCGGGGCAGGCGCTTTTGACGGCGTGGAGCAGGCCGTTGGCCGGGTCGCCGGGTCGGGCTTCCCAATAAATCGGGGTAATATGATATTTGTCCGTTTCGCGGAGCAAAGTGTGCTCCAGTCCGGCCCGCAGCAGCGAGCTTTTGCCCGCCCCGGATTCGCCCATCAGCACGGCCAGGTTGACCTGATCGTCCAATGCCCAACTGAGCAGCTTGCTAATGTCCTTGTCGCGGCCCAGTTTGGCAAAGATGGGCCCGTCCTGCAAGCCAAAGGCCAGCGGCCCCTTGATCGCAGTGGGCTTGGGCGCCATCTCCGGCAAATGTGGCGGGATGGCCAGTTTCCAAATCCGCCATACGCCGTAGGCTATGAACAGCACGCCGATCAAATAGAGGTTGTTGACAATCGGTTTGAAGGATTCCGTTATGGGGATAATCGGCTGGATAAATTCGGGGAATTTTTGCAGCAAAAAGAACCAGACCGCGCCGATGAACAGAAAAAGCTGTTCCCGCCGCCCGTAGCGGATAATCTGGATGATCCGCCGGGCTTGCTCGCTGATGTTGGTGGCTTGTTCGGTGTATTCGGTCATGGGAATTATCAATTGCGAATTTGGAATTGCGAATTAGGCGCCCCGGTCAAAACATTTTTCGATCGGTGTAGTTGGACAGCGCCTTGGCGTTCAATTACACAACTCGAATAAATGCCGGCCATCGGATTATACACGAATCGCTTTATGGCGTCAACAGAAAAGCCCGGCGAAGGCTATTACCCGATTACTCATCAAAACTTAAATCAGATTTCCACAACAACCTGGCTGTCTTCAATTGTCACTTTAAAGGCGGTAAGCGGGCGGCGGGGCGGGCCGCTGATATTCAGGCCGGTCAGGTCATAGCGCCCTTTGTGGCAGGGGCATTCGATCTGCTGCAAGTCGGGCCGATAGCGCACGGTGCAGGCCTGATGGCTGCAATGGGCGTGGAGCGCGGAAATGTGACCGCCGCCGTCGGTAATCAACAGACATAGCTTTTCGCCGGCAACCAATTTCAGCTTGACCGAGTTGGGCGGAAAATCCTCAATCACGCCTACCACCGTGCGCATTCCCTGCGACGAATCACGGGTGAAAAAGTTAAGCACGGGCAGCAAGATCGTGCTCAATCCAAGCCAATAAATACCCCACAAAAAATCGTGCAAAAAGTTGCGGCGGGTGCGTTGGGTAAAATTTGGCGCAGTCATGGCAATGTCCTCGTGATTTCGGTCAGGGCGGCGCGGAGGGCGCTTTTGACGCGGGGGTGTTCTTCGGTTTTGACGGCTTGTTCTAAGGCTTCGCGGGCCTGAGCCGATCCCAAAAAAGTCAGGCTTTCGACGGCGGCGGCGCGCGTCCGCCAATCCGTATCGGTCAAATAACCGGTTAGTTTTTCGAGACAGGTCGGTTTGAGGGCGGCTTCGGTTAGAATGTCGGCCTGGTATCTTTGCGCCAGAGAATCACCCAAAGTGCTTTGAATCAGCGCATTAAATTCGTGCAGACCCGTGCGGGTTTTCTCTTTCATGTCATCTAATTTGGTTAAAATTGGGTCCGGCAGCTTTTTATCACGCAGGCGAATGAGGGCGGTTTTAGTCAGCTTGTACTTTGCCAGATGTTTACGGTCAAGTTGTCCTATTAATCGTAGTAGATGTTGTTTGGCCGGGAAGCGCGCCGCCGGCAAAGCCGCCACGACGGCGTCGCAGGCATTCGCCTGTAAACCGGCCAGCGCATTTTCGGCGGCATGACGCACCATTTGGTTCGTGTCAGCCAGAGCCTGCACCAGCATTGCGATGGAGGCCGTTCCGCCAAATTGGCCAATAGCCCAGGCGGCGCGCTGCCGAACATGGGCAACGGAATCGGTCAGCAAAGGCTGCAGCGCTTCTTCAAAAGCGGGATGCCGGCTATTCCCCAGTGCCTCGGCGGTTGTGGCCCGCACCGACCAACGGGCATGGGTCAAAAAGCGGCTTAAATATGGGGCAGCCGAGCTGTCGCCTACTAAGCCCATGTATTCAATGCAACTGGAAACGACCCGGCCATTGGCAGAGTTCAGCGAGTCCGCTAAAATAGGAATGACGCTCTTGCCCATTTTTGGTAAAAGCTCACGCAGCGCATTATATTCGCGCGGATGCTCAGAGCCCAGCCGGGTTAAGAGATAACCCAGCGAGTCCACGCCAAAACCAATCAGTTTATTCCGGGCCGGCTGCACCAATGGCTGATACTTCGTTTGAGCGGCTGATGCTTGTAAAAACAAGGTTGGCACATCATTGGCCAACTGTTCGGAGTACGCCGGCGCCGGAGGTTTTTGGTTACTGAGTTTTGGCGGACTGATGTCCGTATCCCAGCCGCTGCCGTAGGTCGATTGTGTCCAGAAACCGTTTTCTTCGCCATTGACCGTACCATAAAAATCCCGTCCGCCCAAATCCAAAAAAACTCCGGCCAGACCAAAAGTCCGGCGCGTGTCGGAATAGCCCATGGTGCGCCCGCCTTTGGCAATATAGCCATCCGAGCCCGCGCCATCCACAAACAAGCTGAAGCCGTTGGCATTACCGCCGCCTTGGGCCAGATCGCGGCAGACGTAGTTATCCTCGCCGGTAAGGTCCAGCAACGCGCCCAAAGCCAGATCATGGCCGCAGCCCTGCGAGACGCCCCAGGCGCGGTAGCTGTCGTTGCCCGCTTTGTCCAGACACAGGCCGAGTCCCAAATGCACCCCCGAACCCTGACAATAATCGAAGCCGGAGTAGACATCGTCGCCGGCGTTGTCGATCAACGCGCCCAGGGCATACCAGTAACAACTGCCCTGACCAAAAACATCGGCAAAATAAAGATCGTTGCCATTAAGATCGTAGAGCAGGCCGACGCCGCCGGAGCCGTACGGCCTCATGCCGTAGCCAAAACCCTGGGCCAGTGTTTCGGTGTGATTAACTTCGCGCAGGGCGTCTTTGTAAGCGCTTTGAGCGGTGTAACGGTCATAGCCGTCGCGATCAATGAGAGCGCCCAATCCCCAACAAGCGCCCATGCCCTGGGCTAAAAACTGGGCGTGATACGAGTCCGACCCGGCCTGATCCAGCAACAGGCCCAGGCCAAATGCGCCTGCGCCTTGCACGGCAGTATTACCGTTATAAACATCGTCACCGGCCTGATCCAGCAATAGGCCGACGCCAAACAACGCCGAACCCTGAGCATGACTTTGCGCGGCGTAAATATCGTTGCCGACAGCGTCGATCAACAGCCCGACGCCAAAAATGCCAGCGCCCTGGCAAAAATTCTGCCCGTGATAAGTATCGTCGCCGGCTGAATCATAAATAATCTGCACATGCCCGACGGTTACAGTCGAATCGTAGGCCGGGGTTTGATAAAAATCGTTGCCGCCGGGATCAACCGCCAGCAGAAATTCGCCGTTGAAAACGTCCGACCCGGTCGTGCCCAGGATGATGTCGCCATAAGGCGTAGCGATGCGCTGCACGCTCTTAGGCTGTTGTGCTTGCAGCGAATCGGCCAGCAGGCGCAGGGTCGATTGGGTTTGATACAGCATGTAACCGGCTTGCAGAATTTTTTGGCGATCGTGTCGGGCGGCAATCGACACAAAGCGTTTTTGCTGTTCGATATGGGCCAGTTCTTCACGACGGGATTCGGCTAAAGTTTTGGCTTCAGCGTCCGGGTCGTGACGGAACAAATCAAAAGCCATGTCGCGCATGAAGGCAAAATCATCCGGAGGTAAATCGGCAAAGGCGGCGCGGCTTAAAGATTGGGTTAGATTGGCTGCCGCCAGAAAAAGTGTCAGCTGATTGCGCAGAATGAGCGAAAGATCGTTGAAAGCCGAAATATTTACGGTATCGGGAGCCGACGGCGGCGACCACGCCACATCCAATAATTTCGCGGCTAAGGAAAACAGCGAGTCCGGATCGGCTGCGGCGATGTTCAGTTGCTCGGCCATTTGATTGAGCCGATCCAAATGCGCAACCGGCTGCGCGAAAGCATCCTTGACAAACTGCAAACGAAACGTATCCGCCGGCACGTAATCCTCGCGTAGCACAATATCCGCCGGCGTCATCCGAATCGCCTGCAGCGCCTCCGACAGCGGCCCGGCAAACGGCGCGATGACGGAATCCGCCTGAATCGACGAATTGAAAATTAAGACAATGAGGATTGAAAGGGTCAAGCAAACACGAATCACGCCGGCATCCTTAATCGGGACAAAAAATGGAACGCGGATAGTTTATTGAGACTGATGAGCAACGGAAGCGAGATTTAAGGCGGGCGGATCAAACGACGGTTAGACCTTCAGCCGTAAAAGTCAAAAAAACCTTCACAAATACTCCCTGCGCTCTTCGATGACCGCTTGACTGAGAGAGGTCGTGCAATTTTTGAACAAGGCTCTGGATTTTTGAAACGAAAATCGGCGGCTCAGCTTGCGCTTTTTGGGCAGCTCCACATCGTCAAGAAACGTGATCAAAACGCGAACAGGGCGATTGATCACCGGATTTTCAGGCAACTCAATATACCCGTTATTATAAGTGCCTTCAAGCGTTAGCATATCAGCCTCCCTTGCCGTTAGATAGGATTGAATGCGAATAACGCTGAAAACTATCACGCTGCGCCTTGCCTGTCAAGCCCAAAGTGTTGGCTGTGATGGGGCCGGGCACGCCATTTTGGGGCGACTTGAACCGGGTTAAGTTAGTTATTCTGTGCACTGTTAACCTGAAAAATTCAAGACATACACGAAAGCACAAAATCATTAAGCTCCATGAAGGCTATTAAAAATTTGGGTTTTTGACGTTGAAGCCTTGCCTGCAAAATTCATCCGTGCTCCATGCTATTCTATGCAATTTCCTGCAAAAACCGCGCCTCGTCCCACACGTCCACTCCCAGCTTTTGGGCTTTGGCCAGCTTACTGCCGGCCTTTTCCCCGGCGATGACCACGCTGGTATTTTTGCTGACGCTGTCGGTCACTTTGCCGCCCAGAGCCTCTAATTTATCTTTGGCCTCATCACGGGTCATGGAGCTTAAGCCGCCGGTCAGCACAAACGTTTTGCCGCTCAATTTGCCTTCCGTCGCCGGGCTTGTTGCGCGGCTAACCGGAATCGGCTCGTAAACAACCCCGGCGGCCCGCAAACGTTCAACCAACTGCCGATTGGCTGCCGTCGCAAAATATCCGGCAATATCCGCGGCCATAATTGGGCCAATGCCGTCAATTGTCTGCAAATTCTCCTGCGTGACCGTCGTCAGCGCCTCCATCACGCCAAAGCGATTGGCCAGCAAATGCGCAGTTGTCTCTCCCACGCCGGGAATGCCGATAGCGTAAATCAGGCGTCCCAGTGTCGTCTGCCTGCTTTTGGCGATGGCGTCCAGCAGATTGCGGGCGGATTTTTCGGCAAAGCGCTCCAGTTTGAACAATTGCTCGTAGGTCAAGCTATATAAATCGGCTACGTCACTAATCAATTTTTCATCCAAAAGCTGCTGCACCAATTTATCGCCCAGGCCATCAATATCCATGGCCCGCCGGCTGACGAAATGGCTGATGGAATTGGCCACCACCGCCGGGCAAGACACATTGGTGCAACGATAGGCGGCCTCGCCCGGCACCCGCTCCACCGGCGAATTGCAGATCGGACACTGCCCCGGCAAGCGATACGGCTGCGACGCGGGCGGGCGCTTGCCGAGCACGACCATGACCACTTCCGGGATAACATCCCCGGCCCGTTGCACAATGACCGTATCGCCCACGCGCACATCCTTCTTGTCAATTTCATCCTGATTATGCAGCGTTGCCCGACCGACCGTCACCCCGCCGATGTTGACCGGCTCCAGGTTTGCCACCGGCGTCAATACACCGGTGCGACCGACCTGAGCTACAATCTCACGCACAATCGTCGTCGCCTGGCGCGGCGGGAACTTGGCGGCTACAGCCCAGCGCGGGCTGCGGGCAATCTGCCCCAGTTCCTCCTGCAACCGCATGTCGTTGACTTTCAGCACCGCCCCGTCAATTTCAAACGGCAGCGAGTCGCGCTTTTGGCCCAGTTCGCGGTAGAAATCCAGCGCGGCGTCAAGGCCATCGGCAATACGGAATAGCTCGGTTGTTTTAAATCCCCAGGCAGCCAACTGCGCCACTAATTCGGCATGACTGGCAAATCCGCCATCGCTCAGCGCGCCCACATGATACGCAAAAAAAGTCAACGGCCGACTTGCCGTAATTTTGGGATCAAGCTGGCGCAGGCTGCCGGCAGCAGAATTGCGCGGATTGGCCAATGGCTTTTCGCCGGCGGCCAGCAGTTTGCGGTTCAGCGCTTCAAACTCCTTGACCGGGAAGACCACCTCGCCACGCACTTCCACCCGGGCCGGCGCGGCTTTACCCGGCGTCTGGCGCAAGGTCAGCGGAATGGCTTTGATCGTGCGCAAATTTTGGGTCACATCCTCGCCGGTCACGCCGTCGCCACGAGTCGCGCCCTGACTAAAAACGCCGTTTTCGTAGACCAGCTCGATGGCCAGGCCGTCAAACTTAGGCTCGCAGGCATAAGCGATGACGGCCTCCGGCGCCAGCTTGAGGAAGCGTTTGACGCGGGCATCGAATTCGCGGATTTCGGCCTCGTCCATCGCGTTACTCAGCGACAGCATCGGCACGGTGCGGGTGACTTTGCGGAACTCGCTCTGTGGCGCTGTCCCAACTCGCTGCGTGGGTGAATCCAGCGTTTGCAGTTCCGGGAATTCCGCTTCCAGCGCCTGCAGTTCGCGCAGCAATTGGTCATATTCACCATCGGAAATTTCCGGATCGTCCAACACATAATAGCGGTGATTGTGATAATTGAGCCGTGCGCGGAGTTCACCGGCGCGGGCGTTTTTTTCGGATAGAATCGGATTTGTCATGCCAACCTCGTTGCTTGTAATTTTCCAATCGTCACTTCATATACTGTAAATACGTTTTTCATTTTTATCGGTCATATCTTGCCCCGCAGGGCCCGGGCCGCCGCCGCACGCCGATATGCCTCCGGTCTCGTGTCGGCAACGGGAAACACAGCCGTAAAAACGTCCCCGGCAAACCCGGTGAGGATGCCGCCGCAGACATACACCGTGTCAATCATCGGGTCGATGACCGCCCGCAGCGTCCCGGCCAGAATTTCCGCGCCCTTGATGCCGTGCTGCATCCGCGCTTCAGCCCTGCCGGTATTGTTGCGCAATAAACGGCGGCAGTAGATTCGCCATAATTTTCCCCGAAATTGTGTGCGCGTGTTCGGTGTCTCGTCTGGCCTGAATTTAGCATAATTTCCAGCGACTTGCATTGGGAAAAACGCATAAATTTTATTTTTGTGAACAGGCCAAGCCGGAAGCCTTACAATTACGATTATTCTGGTTATACCGCTTAAAGGTAAGAAGTTGCATTTCCAGACCCTTAGGGTTTGCTGTCCAAAATTGGTGAAAACCCGCAAATTTGCTGGAACGTCGTAGAGTAAACCATAAGGGTCTTTTCTGCAAAAATCAACCTTTAACGAGTATATATCAGGACGGGACAATTATGCCGATCCGCACGGCGGTATCCGTCAGGGTGCGAAAAAGAGGATTGGCGCTGATCCGGGAGTATGCGTAGCATCTGTAAAATTTCCAAGCCGGCTCACCAGTTGTTTTCACAGGCGGGCTTTTTTACTCAGTGTGCAAAAGCGGGTTGACAATCAGAAGTTTTGAGGGTAATTTGCGGTATTGGATTTTAGCGAGGCAAAGTTCAAGATTTTGGCGTCACGCTCTGCAATCCTCTATTTTCGTGTGTTTCGAGTATTCCGTGGTTATTTCATGAATAATCCAGACTAATCTTTCCCTTTTACTGTAAAGACTGCACTATGGATCAACTGAAAGAACTTGGCGCTTTGGGTTTAGCCAACCGTTTACGCCGTCTGGCGGATCGGATCAGCCGCGAAGGCGCCGACGTGTATACCTCGCAAAATGTTGATTTTGAGCCACGCTGGTTTGTCCTCTATTTTCTGCTGGCCCATCATGGCGAGGCAGTGCCGGTGACGGACGCGGCGCAGTCCCTGGGATTGAGTCACCCGGCCATCATTCAACTGAGTGACGATTTGATCAAAAAAGGTTTGGTACATTCCATCAAAGATGAACACGACGGGCGGCGGCGACTGCTGGCTTTAACCACTAAGGGTCGGGACATGCTGCCGGCGCTGGAGCGGATTTGGGATGATTTTGAAGCGGCTTATCATAGCTTGTTTAATGAAATCGGCTACGATATCATTACGATTATCGAACGGATCGAGCAGGCGCTGGATGGTCTGAGTATTCAGGAGCGGGTCAATCTTTCGCTCAAAGCCCGGCAGTTGGAGGAAGTGGAGATTGTCGAATATTGCCCGGAATATGGTCCGATCTTTAAGGAATTGAACTATGAATGGCTGCAAAAATATTTTGAAGTCGAGCCAATGGACGAAGAAGTTTTGCGTCATCCCGACCAATCTATTTTAGCCAATGGCGGTCGGATTTTATTCGCTCGGGTCGAAGGAAAAATCGTCGGAACGTGTGCGCTGCTGATGCATTCCGCGACTACTTTTGAGATTGCCAAAATGGCCGTGACCGAAGCCTACCAGGGTCGGCAAATCGGCAAAAAGCTAACCCAGAGCGCAATTGCATTGGCCCGGCAAAGCGGGGCAGGAAAGATTTTTTTATTGACCAACAAAAAGCTGACTACGGCCATTCAACTTTACCGCCAAATGGGCTTTACCATTGGCGGCGATTCTCATGAAGTTAATCGCTACAAGCGCAAATCTTTTTGCATGACTTTGGAGTTGAAATGAATGAACGTTGCAGGAACTTTGCACAATCAAAAAAACAGAACGCAAATTCAGACCACCTGATCCGCGTGAATCTGGAGTGAGACCATTTTGAAGCATTCAAA
>CAYOLL010000194.1:0-10821 GCA_964404765.1 uncultured Gemmatimonadota bacterium
TTGGCTATCCTTTTGTTGCACGGGACATTCCCGGGCGGCGGATCAGGTGGTCTGATGTTATTACGCCGTCTACCACTTTTGCATTGACCAACTGGAAAAACACGGTCATGTTCGTCCGGGTTGGAATCATGGCACGGTGCGAAAACTCATTCAACAAAAAGACATAGCTCAAGACAAAATTGCCTTGCACGAAGTGCTGTTTGACGCTTATGAACTGCGGCTTGACGCCGATTATGAAAACGAAAATATCCCGGCGCAAGACTGTCAAAATTTGATTGCCCGAACAACACTCTTTTTTCAGGAGGATGAACTATGAATCGCGATCGCTTGAATTATTGGCTGGACGAAATTACCCTGCGGCTGATGAAGTTGGACCCGGATTGCAAAGTGGCCATAACCCTGGATACGCACGAGAATAATGATGCCGCGGTGACAGTCACCAGCTCTTTGTCGCGGGATGAAATCATCAAGGCCGTCCGCCCGTTGACCATTGATGCCCTGGAGGAAGACTGGTCCATCCTCATCTTTACCCGCCGGCAGGCAGAACCCGCCGCCAATTTGGCGATGGCCGCATTGTGATTTTGCCGCATGCCCTGGGCACGGCCACGCCGGAGAGCGATTTGGCCGTCCGATTATTTTTTGCGCGGGCGCAGATTTTTTCCGAAAAACGCTCCGCATCCAGAGTCTTATCCAACAGAGAGAAAATGTTTGTTGAAAAACTGTGAATCATTGATCTACCAAAGAGGAGGCTTGACCCATGAAAACCCATTGCAAACTGTTGACCGCCCTATGCCTGATGCTGTTGAGCCTGAGCGCTGATGTGCTGGCGCAAGTTCTATCGCAGCTCAAATTACAAGTTGGAAATACGACCAGTGCCGGCACAGTCGTGGAATCTTGTTCTGAAGGCTTTACAATTACAAGTCCTTATGTAAAAGATTCTCAAGTCAAAACTTCACCTAAAATGTCTCAAAAAGACAGGCATCTGAACGGGAATCAACCCACCGTACAAGACTCTTGGGCTCGTATTATGCGGGAAGATTTTGAGACCAGCTT
This sequence comes from uncultured Gemmatimonadota bacterium, assembly GCA_964404765.1. Taxonomy (GTDB): domain Bacteria; phylum 4572-55; class 4572-55; order 4572-55; family 4572-55; genus CAYOLL01. The sequence continues at coordinate 1,054 of CAYOLL010000194.1, forward strand.
TCCCAATGGTTTGTGGAGAGTCCAAAGAAATGATGGCTACACTAACAGCTATTGGGATGATTCAAGTTGTCGGTCATATGAAGGTAGCAAATCCGCCTGGGCCTGCGCTGCTGGGCAGGCGTCAACCTGTGGCAGAAACTACTACGACAATATGTATGCGTGGATGATTTATGGGCCTTTTGATTTATCCGACGCTACAGATGCCTACGTTAGTTTTCAGTTCTGGGCTAAAACGGAAACAACCCATGATAGATTCGGTATTTGGGCCTCTACGGATAACACAAATTTTTCTGGCTGGGATTTTTCTGGCGATTGGTCGTCTTCTTGGAATCAGTATTCTTTTGATCTAACCGATGTGTATCAACAGGGGGATTTAACCGGGCGCTCGCAAGTCTGGATTGCCTTCGTCTTTAGAAGCGATGGCTCAATTAACAATCCAGAAGGAGCGTATGTAGACAACATAGAACTTTGGAAACAAACGCGTGATATGGGGCCGTCTACCCCATATTTAGAAATAGCAAGTGCAAGCAATGGTCAATTTACCATGGGCATCCCCAATGGAGCCAAATTGCTTTTTGGCCATCCAAATCCCGGTACATCAGCGACCACGATTCAAATAGACGGCACTAACTATTGGAATTTTGCTGGTCCGACTTGGGGCACAACAATTACCAAGCCCCACGTAGAGGATTTGTCCAACATCGGCGTATGGGATTTTAATGGCATCCGTTTGACCCAAAAACTGACAATTGTGCAAGGATCTACAACCGGACGGCTGGATGTGGCCGAAATACGTTATACGATTCAAAACACGACAAGTGCCACCCATAATGTTGGCCTGCGTTTGTTTTTAGATACCATGTTGGGAAATGAAGACGGCGCACCGTTTAGAGTTCCGGGGACAGGGGCCGTCCAAAATGAACGCGAGTGGTTGAGCGCAAATATGCCGCCTTATTACGAAGCATACGATGATTTGGTCCAGCCCACAGTTCAATCACTTGGCACACTGATCGGCAGTAATTCGGTTAAGCCGGATCGCTTTTGTACCGCCAATTGGGTTAACGTGAAGAGTTCATCGAATACTTGGAATTATGCTGTCAATTCTGGAACTACCATTACAAACGACAGTTCTGTCTTGACCTACTGGAATCCAACCAGTTTGGCTGCGGGTCAGACCAAAGAATTTGTTACTTATTATGGCCGCAGCGCTTTCAATCTGGATATGCAGCCGCCTTTGGTTTCCGGTTTGACGGCTGATAATACTCAGGCTGTTTTGAAGCCCAATCAAACGCCTTTTACGTTGACGGTTCATTTGGGAAATTCCGCGCCGGGTGTTACCCAAACTGCGCAGAACGTCACGACCACGATCCAACTGCCCAATGGTTTGACGCTGGCTCAAGGTGAGCAAGCCACGCATCAAGTGGGCAATATCGCTGTCAATCAAATTGCCCAAACGTCTTATAACCTGATTGCTACCGGCGTTGTAGGCGGTAGACTGACCTATTCGGTAACAATTAGCGCGCCCAATATTGCCACAAAAACAGTCTCGAAAGAGGTTTATGTTTTTGGCATTGAACCGAACCCCGCCCAGGCCAGCGATATTGAACCAAATGAAGTTATCAATGTGCGCTTCAATGTTCCCATGAATGCGGCCTCGATCAATAGCGCAAGCCTTAAGATGTCTGGCAGCAACGGCGCGGTTACTGGAACAGTGACGTATAACCAAAGTAACCAGACTGCTACGTTTCAACCAACGGCTTTGCTTGAAGCAAGCAAAACTTACAGCGTTACATTGACCACAGCCATTCAATCGGCCAGTGGGGTTAATCTGCCATATCAAAACTCATGGTCTTACTCCGTAAAAGCCCCTGAGAATGAGCCGCCATATTATCTGGTTACTTTGCATGAAGCTTTAGGCTCCCCAACAAAAAAAATTAAAGCCGTATTTGATGTTTATCGAGGAGATTTAGAACATATAAAGTCTGATCTACATTCTCTCGGACAAGGAGTTTGGCTTTTTCCAAAGCAAGATTTCAAAAACTTCATTCGCCTTGATTTTAAAGGTTTTGAACTATACGATGCTACCGATCAAAAAATTGGGCATATAAAATGTGCAATTAGTATTGCGGGCTCCGAATTTAATGATGAACCCGGTCGTGAATTTTTTCTTTTTTTGCATAATGATTTACCTTTTGGAAAGCGGCAACTTTATCCAGATGCAAAAGATGGGGATGGTTGGGATTACTTTGATGCGAATGAATATCAGGTTTCGATGTTAGTTCCACCTAAAAACCTCAGGGAAAATATTAAGTTAGTCAAAAATGTTGCTTTATTTATCCATGGCGTAAATGGGAATTATCCATATTGGGGTTCAGTTCCAGATAAATTAAATTTAGATACATATGACGCATGGCAGTTCTATTATCCATATGATCAGCGAATTATTCATTCAGGTAGATTATTAGGTCGCGCAATTGACTGGTTACTAAAAGGTGACGTCATAGGAACTCAGAACTATACTTCGCAAAAGGTATCGCTTATTGCTCATAGCATGGGAGGACTGGTCAGTCGCTGCTATATTCAAAGTATGAGAGATGATCAATTAGGTGCATGGGGTGGGTTTGGTAATGATGTCGAACGTTTGTTAATGTTTGCAACCCCAAACTATGGTTCTAATGGTGCAAGAAGAGTTTATAGCGGAGATTGGGTTGATGAAGAGATTTCTGAGGCTATTGGCAAAGATGTTCAAGCACCTGCATATAAAGAGATGACCCCGGCCAGTGATTTACTATGGGCGCTTAATTCGCAAAGGCCAATCCGATTCAACTCAGAATTGGACTTTGAAGCCCAATATCTGGTCGTTGCGGGCGTCAAACCAATAAAGGAAAACTTAAGTGTTGTAGAACTCGATCACCAACAAGATGGCGTTGTGGCCGTTCCCAGCGCAAGTTTACTTCATCATGGTATCCCATTAGGCATCCTGAACTTGACACATACGGAGATTCACAAGGACGACCATGCCTTACAAATTTGTCGTGGCTTTTTAGATGATGGTTATAAGTATGAAGACCCGGAATTTATAACTGAATATGCTACTGACTGGAATAATAATCCACGCACTCAAAGTTATTGGTGGGAAATACCATCAGTCCCCCCAAGACCCGCAAATCAAAAGCTCGATGGAGTCATGCTATGGTTAAAACTTAAGAGTTCCATAGAAAAAAACAGTAAATACAAAGTGTCTACCGTACGTACAGAAAGGCCGAATCGTGCGCTCATGTTTAACGAATGGGATGACGGCACTAACTGGCAAGTAGGAATTACCCAAAACAAACAATCCGGCCATTTCTTTTCTGTGAATGAATTTGGATACGACGAAATTGGCTACCATGAAGATGATCACGAAAACAAGAATTTCAAAGCCGGTAACTATGACATTGTTTTTGCAAAAATCACAGTTGATCGTGGACTTCTTCAGTCGCACGTATATTACAAGCCCTATTTTGTGTCTCCACGCGAAATATCAATTTTCCACTGCAAAACCACCATGGATAGCGTGGATTTCAGTCCCTATGCCGCTATGCTCCTCCGTACGAACGCTCGCATTATCGGCGATTGGGTCGTCCAAAAGCTAAATGGTCGCTCCATCTACGAAAGAACCTTTACCATAGACGCCAGCATTGATACGCTGGCCTTTTACGCCGCTTATTACCCGGACAGCTTGACCCAATACAACGCCACGATGACCCTGCTGACGCCAGGCGGCGCGCAAATCACGCCGAACAATTACAGCGGCTTTTCCGGCACGGGTTACGAAAAAAGCGCCAACTTCGATTACGAATATTACACCATGAGCTTTCCGCAAAAGGGCGCATGGAAGATGCAGATCAATGTGAATCAGCTTTCCGGCGGCGATTCATTGCTGTTCTATACCACCGCCTTTTTGTCGTCCGACATATCCGTGCAAATCGAATCGGATATCCAATCCTTTGATCCCGGCCAGACCGTCAATTTTACGGTCAAAGTCTTTCAACCGTCCGGGGCAAGCCTGACCCCGACAGCCAAGCTGTATTATCAAGGCGAGAGCACACCGACGCAATGGCTGACCGACCTCAATCTGACTCAAACCGGCAGCGGCGGCAATTACAAGCAGTACAACGGCTCATTCCGCGCCGATTATGGCGGCCAATACACGGTGCATGTTACGGTGGACGGCCAATATTCCGGCTATGCCGTCAACCGGGCCGAAGACAAGAGTTTTATCTTTGTGGGCAGCGGCCCCGTTGCGCCCGCCACGCCCACGCTCCTTGCCCCGACCAACAACGCTACCAACGTGGCCGTTAACCCGACTTTGAGCTGGACCGCCAATGCCACCTCATATTGCTTAGAAGTGGCCAATAACCCCAATTTTACCGGCCCGATTTACACGTCCTGCAACCTGACCGGCACATCGCAGGTTATTTCTGGCCTGGCTTATAGCACGACCTATTATTGGCGGGTCAAGGCCAAAAACGCCGCCGGACAGGAAAGCGGCTGGAGCGAGATGTGGCAGTTTACGACCACGCCCGGTGGCGGTTTTAACTGCGCCAATGTGACCGAAATCCCGCAAAGCGAGTGCGAGGCTTTGGTAGCCCTGTATACCAACACCAATGGCCCCGGCTGGACCAACAAAAGCGGCTGGCTGCAAACGAATACGCCGTGTAGTTGGTATGGTATTACCTGTGTCGGGGGGCATGTATCTCGAATTGAGCTATCCTCCAACCAATTGAGCGGCTCGATTCCCAATTTTAACCTGCCCAATTTGCAATATCTCTATCTACCTTACAACCAATTGAGCGGTCCGATCCCCAACTTTAACCTGCTGTCCAAGTTGCAATATTTCGAGCTATATTCCAACCAATTGAGCGGCCCGATCCCCAACTTTAATAACCTGCCCAATTTGCAATATCTCGGGCTACATTCCAACCAATTGAGCGGTCTGATCCCCAATTTTAACCTGCTGCCCAGCTTGCAAGAGCTCCGGCTATCTTCCAACCAATTGAGCGGCCCGATCCCCAACTTTAACAACCTGCCCAATTTGCAATCTCTCAATCTAGGTTCCAACCAATTGAACGGCCCGATCCCCAACTTTAACAACCTGCCCAATTTGCAAGGGCTCTGGCTACATAAGAACCAATTGAGCAGCGCGATTTCCAACTTTAACCTGCCCAATCTGCAATTACTCGTTCTATCTTCCAACCAGTTGAGCGGCCCGATCCCTAACTTTAGCCTCCTGCCCAATTTGCTATACCTCCAGCTATATTCCAACCAATTGAGTGGCCCGATTCCCAACTTTAACCTGCCCAAGTTGGTAGAGCTCTATCTATATTCCAACCAATTGAGCGGCCCGATCCCCAACTTTAACCTGCCTAATTTGCAAGCTCTGGACCTAGCTTCCAATCAATTGAGCGGCCCAATCCCGAACCTCAACCTGCCCAATTTGTATCGACTCGATCTATATTCCAATCAATTGAGCGGCCCGATCCCCAACTTCAACCTTCTGCCCAGTTTGCAAGGGCTCGGACTATATTCCAACCAATTGAACGGCCCGATCCCCAACTTCAACCTGCTGCCCAATTTGCAACGGCTTTGGCTATCTTCCAACCAATTGAGCGGAGAAGTGCCATCTAATATCACTGGCTTAACCAATTTATCCTCATCTTATACGAATATCGGTTACAACAGGCTCACCTCCACCAATCCGACTGTCATTGCCTTCCTGAACAGCAAAGACCCGGATTGGGCGCAGACCCAAACCGTGCCGCCCACGAATGTGCAGGCGCAAGTCAACGCCAGACAAGTGCGGCTGACTTGGAGCCCCATCCTCTATACCGGCGACGGCGGTACTTACCGGATCAGCTATAGCGCTACATCAGGCGGGCCATACGCGCTGCACGACTCGACCACCGACAAAACTGTAAATAACTATACGCTGGTCAATCTGACTTCCGGCACGTATTACTTTGTCATCCAAACCTACACCCCGGCGCACAGCGATCAGCACAACAATCTGTTGAGCGAACGCAGCACCGAAGTAGTGGCCATGATAACCGGCGGTTTTAACTGCGCCCAGGTGACCGAAATCCCGCAAAGCGAGTGCCTGGAACTGGTAAACTTGTATAACACCACAAACGGCCCCAATTGGAAAAACAAGACTGGCTGGCTGCAAACAAATACGCCGTGTAGTTGGTATGGTATTACCTGTGTCGGGGGGCATGTGACCCAAATTAATTTAGCTGGCAACCAATTGAGCGGCTCAATCCCCAACTTTAACCTGCCCAATTTGCAATACCTTGGGTTAGATTCCAACCAATTGAGCGGTGCGATCCCCAACTTTAATCTGCCCAATTTGGCGTCGCTCCTTCTATACTCCAACCAATTGAGCGGCCCGATTCCCAACTTTGACCTGCCCAGATTGCTATATCTATATATAAATTCCAACCGATTAAGTGGTTCGCTACCTAACTTTAACTTGCCCAATTTAAGAAGGCTCGATCTATCTTCTAATCAATTGAGCGGAAATATTCCGAATTTTACGCTGACTAATCTGGAAAATCTTTTTCTGAATTCGAATCAGTTGAGCGGGAATATCCCAAGCTTTTACTTGCCCAAATTGGTTAGACTTGACTTGTCTTCCAACCAATTAGGTGGGGAAGTGCCCACCAGCATAACCAGTCTAACCCAATTGGCGGCCTCAAGTCTGGATATTGGCTATAATAAATTTGTGTCTACCAATTCTGCGGTTACTGCCTTTCTAAACAGCAAAGACCCGGATTGGTCGCGAACCCAAACCATACCACCAACTAATTTAAAGGCACAGGTTGGCGCCGGGGAGGTACAACTAACGTGGAACCCCATCCTCTATGTCGGGGATGATGGTTATTATCAGGTCAGCTATGCAACTACGTCTGGCGGGCCGTATATGTTATATAACCATACGGAAAACAAGCTGGCAAATAGTTATACTTTTTCAGGCGTTCCGGGTACATATTATTTTGTAATTGAGACTTATACGTCATCTCACGGTTTTCAGCAAAACAATCTGCTGAGTGAAAAAAGCAATCAGGCTTCAGCCACAATAGTCCCGCGACCCAATCCTCCGCAATCCATCAACGCCATTTCCCCATCTTCAAGCCGAGTCGACATAAGCTGGACTCATGACGGCCAAAATGTGGAGCGTTTTATTATTGATCGCCGCACGTCAAACGGCGCGTATGCCACCATAGATACCGTGCGGAGCGCTACGGCCCGCGCGTATACGGATACGCGCAATCTCACGCCGGGCATTACCTTTTGTTATCAGATGCGAGCTTACAATAGCGCGGCCGGAGCGTCCAACTCTTCCAATGAAGATTGCGCCACGCTTTTAGCCGCGCCGAGCAATTTCACTATCCGGTATATTTGCTCGCAGGCTGTCCTCACTTGGAACAGTCCGGTCGGGGTCGTCAGCTATCAATTGGAGCGCAAGATCGGTAGCGGCGGTTATACGGCCATCACCCCGCCCTCCGGTAGCCAAACTTCTTACACTGACAACGGTTTAAGCATAGGCACAACCTATTGTTATCACTTGCGGGCTTTCAGCGCCACCGGCGATCAATCGGACTATACAACGGAGTATTGCGTCACGCCATTAGCTGCACCCGCAAATGTCATCGCTTCCAAACTCAACGGCTCCCAAATCCAGGTTACATGGCAGGATGTGAGCAACGAAACCGGTTATTACATCTATCGTCAACTGCAAGGTCAGTCTTGGGCTGTACATGATAGCGTGAATGCCAATACGGTCTCTTACATGGATAGCCGTATCAACGCAAGCGCCACATATTGCTATCGGATTTACGCTCGCGCTGCTAACGGCGTTTCATGCGAATCCAACCCGGATTGCGGCGGCTTAGCCATCGAAGACGAATTGGGCGCGTTGCCGCCCATTGTCACGCTGTATCAAAACTATCCCAATCCCTTCAATCCGGCCACGACCATCGTCTATGCCCTGCCACAAGCGCAAACAGTGGAACTAAGCGTATATGATCAGGCCGGCAAGCTGGTGCGTACGCTGGCAGCGGGCAGTCAACCGGCCGGCTATCATTCCGTCACCTGGAACGGCTACAATGAACGCGGGGAAGAAGCGGGCAGCGGCATTTATCTGTATCGCCTGCAAACGCCGGATCGGGTCATCGTCAAGAAAATGGCGCTGCTGCGATAATAGCCACGCGCCACTTGTCGCAAAAATAAATTTTTGCACTCCTTTACGGGATTTATCTCGCTATGAACTACACTGAAACGCTGAAATACATCTTCGATCTCGAGCACTTCGGCATCAAGCTGGGCCTGGACAATATTCAGGATTTGCTGGATGGGTTAGGCCGGCCGGAGCGAAACTTTCCCGCCATTCATGTGGCCGGGACCAACGGCAAAGGCTCAACCTGCGCCTATCTCACCGCCATTTTAATGGCCGCCGGTTACAAGGTCGGCACATACACGTCGCCCCATTTGGTGGATTACCGCGAACGGGTAACGATAAATGACCGGCTGATGCCGGAAGCGGACTTGGTGCGCTGGATGGAGCGGTTGCGGGCGGATGTGGACCGGTTGCGGGCGACCTATTTTGAGGCCACAACAGCGGTCGCTTTTGGCTATTTTGCCGAGCAGAAAGTGGATATTGCCGTCGTTGAAGTCGGTCTGGGCGGGCGATTGGACGCCACTAACGTCATCACGCCCAAAGTGGCGATCATCACGGATATTGATCTGGATCATACCCGTGTGCTGGGCGATACCCTCGAAAAAATTGCCGCTGAAAAAGCCGGGATTATCAAGCCGAACGTGCCGATTGTAGCGTCATCATTGACACCGTCCGTTCAGCAAGTTTTTCGCGATGTCGCTGCTGAGAAAGGCGCACCGCTGCATCTGCTGGCCGAGCAATGTCAAATTTATAATGTGCAATTGAACTCGTTCGGCACACTGTTTGACGCCTATCTGAATAGCGACGGCTTTTTTGATCTGACCGCCGGTCTCATCGGCAGCTATCAGCCGCGCAACGCTATGACGGCTTTTCGCGCCGCGCAACTGCTGAATGAACAAGGCTTTGCGGTGACTGAAGCGCATATCCGGCACGGATTGGCCCACGCACGCTGGCCGGCGCGGTTCCAGATCATCGCCCATAAACCGACGATTATTATTGATGGCGGCCATAATCCTGCCGGCGCAAAAGGCTTTCAGCAAACATTTGCCCAAGTTTTCCCCGATCAAAAACTCACTCTGATTTTCTCCGCGCTGGACAAAAAAGAGCCGCTGGAGATGCTTGGTTATTTGGCTCCGCTGGCCGAAAAAATTATCTTAACCAAGATGAATACTTATCGCGGCGGCATCGACCCGTATGCTTTGAGGCAACAGTTGCCGCCCGATTTCTTGCCGCCGGTGGAGATTTTGCCAAGTGTGCCAGCGGCCATTGAACATGCGCTGGCCATCAGTCCGCCGACAGCGATCATCGGCATTGTCGGTTCGCTGTATTTGGCCGGTGAGGCGTTGCAGTATTTTCAGGCTGGGCGCAGCGTTTGAAAGGGGCGCTATTATTTTTGGGTGGAATTGGCGAATCGAAGCCCATTCTTTTTTGGTTGCGGCTACTGTGCGCTCTATAAAATTACACCGAAACATTTGTATTATCCACCAGAATCTTAACCGCAAAGTTATTCCGGTGAAAGTCAAGCTAAAAGTTGATGGATAAAAGCCATT
>CAYOLL010000195.1:0-10781 GCA_964404765.1 uncultured Gemmatimonadota bacterium
CATTGGATATTCAAAAATGGTCTCACTCCAGATTCACGCGGATCAGGAGGTCTGACTTTGGGAAAAACATGGGGCAATTCCGTGTTGATTTATTGGTTGAAGGCAAGGTTGTTATTGAGTTAAAAGCCACGCCGGAATTGCTGCCGATTCATCAGGCACAGTTGATTTCGTACTTGAAAGGGTTTGAGAAGCCGATCGGTATTTTGGCCAACTTTGGCGGCGTGAAACTTGAACATCAAATTATGCCGAACAAGGCTGATCAGAAGGTCCCGTTGCAAGATCATTTTGATTACGATAAGATACAAATCGCCGGCAGAGAAAAGATCAGAGGTTTGTTGGAAATAGCAAACAAGGTTTTGATCCACCTGGGCGCTGGATACATTCATCAAATCTATCGGCGCGCCATGTATTGGGAAATGAAACAAGCCCGCTTAGACTTCAGGGTCATTCGACAAATCCATGCGGAGTATCAAAACCGTCCTGTTGGCGGCAAAGAGGTGAACTTTTTTGTCATTGGCGATTTGCTGTTGTCTACGATAGCCGTGCAGGCGTTAGATGACGCTTTGCTGCACCGTTTTTGCAATCACGTACGTCATTTGCATTGTCCGCGCGGGTTGATTTTCAATTTTAATCATGTCCATTTAGATTTTCGTTATTTTGAACTGTGAGATAAATCCGGGATAAGAACAAACAAATGGATTTCGAGGGTGTAAAATTCTTTCTTATCCCGGATTCATGTTCAAACCAACGCAGCCCGTTTCTGGATCGAATCGAGAAGGAGTTGGTTGAGGAGCGGGAGAGCGTGTATCGGCGGAAGGAAAAGAAAGAGGAAAGGCAATTGGGGTTGTTTTGAACAGGATTCAGAATAAGAACGAATTGGGAATGATTGCCAATTCAGGATTAAAATTCTGTGGAGATAGCGTATGTTTGATGACAGATTCCAAAAAATCACTATGACCCATTTTACTCTGATTCTCATCATTATCATCGGTATTGGCGCGCCGACGCCGGCTGTTGCCGGCATGCCTGCGATTACTCTATCGGATGTTGCGGCGATGCGGGTGCAGGATATTTCCTTCTTTTTGTTGCTGCTGCTGATTGGCGGCGGTGGCATTCAATGGATGTGGAATTATCTTCGCCACGATTTTGAAAAGCTGCCGTATTTGACCTACAAACGGGCTTTGTCGCTCTCTATTACGCTGGCGTTAGGCCTGACGCTGGCGCTGTCCATGATTGCCGGCGCGCGCGAACTGCTGACGCCCGACGCCTGGCGCAAACAAGGCTACACCTACAAATCCGAAGAAGATTTTGTCCGCATCCGGGCGCTGGAAATGCTCCGCGCCGCCCTGTTCGACTATGCCGGTCGTCACGATGGCCGATTTCCCGCCGATCAAACGGAGGCCGAAATTTCAAGCGTATTCTGGCAGCCGCCGAACAGTCCCCAACGCTATGCCTATCAGGGCGGGTTGAGCATTTATTCCGGCAATATGATCATCGCGCATGAACCGGATTCGTTTGGCGATACCCGCTATGCGCTCCGTGCCAACGGCTTGATTGAAAAACTACCGGCTTCAAGTATTTTTCTGATAAAAAGCTCGGCTGAGAACGATGGAAACAAAAAGTAAAACAAAGCAAACTGTTGGCGCGATCCTTGGCCTGGGCTTCCTATTCTTTTGCGGAATTTCCAGCGGGTTTGGTTTTTTGCCGGAATTGGCAGTCTATATTCCGTTTGGCTGGATCGGCTTTTTAAGGCGGACGCTGCCGCGCGTGACCACTAACGGGCCGGAATTGCTTTTTGGATTGGCGGTGATGGCGGCTTTTGCCGGAATGTCGCATCATTTTTGCCGCTGGTTATACGACAATTTGCCGCGATCCGATTCTTCCCGGCTGCCGGCGCAGTGGCCTTTGCGCTGGACAGCTTTGTTAGTCAGCGGGATTATCGTTTTGTTCCTGATGAGCATGGCCGCTGTGGGTATTGTTCACCAAACCGTTTGGCTGGTAACCATGCCGGAGCCTTTTTTGCAAGACGGTTGGGGTGATCGCTTCGAAATTGGCAGTATCAAAAGCAACATGTACACGGCGCAATTGGCTGTGGAAGATTATGCCAGCACGCACGACGGCAACTATCCGGCGGACACTCCGGACGGATTGGCGGCCCTGGCTTTGCAGCTAAAAAATCCATTGGCGCCGACACAGCCGGCTTTTGGCGGCGGCATCCCGTTTGCGCCGGGTCAGGTGGGCTACGTTCATCCTGATTACGGGCCGCAGCCATACAGCATTTATGGTTTTGGCAAAGACGCATTGCTCAGCGATTACGATCACCGGCTCTTTATCCTGCCTTTGGCAGATTCACCGCCGACGAAGCCAAACCTGTTTCGACCGAAAGCTGAGAGTGATTCTGCCGTACATGCCGCGACAACCGATACGGCTCGGTAGTGGCATCCGGATAAATGATGTGCTATTTGTTGGCTATGATTTCCAACTGCTCGTTTTTTGTTTTTAATGACTCGGACGGGGCTTTTTTGAAAGTGGCGAAATCGGGCGGCATCTGGATGGTTTGGCCGGCCAGCAATTGTTCGATGGTCAGAATTTGGATGACCGGGAAGTTTTTTTGCCAGCCGGGGGAATAGTAGTTGCCCGCGATGGCGGCTTCCTGTTTCATGGGTGCTGTGGGTTCTTCCAGGGTGATGAGGAGGCCGATGGCGGCGCGCTCGCGCTCGATGACGCCGCGCAGGTCGCGGATGTCGGCCACGCCGGTTTTGCCGCTTTTGACCTGGACGATGAGACGTTTGATTTTGGCGGCGTCGGTTTCGTCCAGAAAGTTGATGAGGCCGTCAATGCCTTTGTCCGCACCTTTTTTGCCGGTCTTGCGTCCTGAGCTTGTCGAAGGGTCTTCGTCGGTTTGGCCGACGGGTCTGGCCTTGACCAGCGACAGGGCCCACCACTGGAATTGATAGCGGTTGTCTTGCGCCAATTGGCGAGCGGCGGCCAGATCGGTGGGTTCGCCGACGATGTGATAGTCTTTGCCAGGTTCAAGTTTGAACATATCTTTGAGGCGGTATTTTTGCAAGGCGACGGCCAGATGGGTGATGTCGATGCCGATCCAGTTGCGGCCCAGTTTTTGAGCGGCGGCGATGGCCGTGCCGCAGCCGCAGAAGGGGTCGAGAATGACATCGCCTTTGTTGCTGCTGGCTTCAAGAATGCGTTCCAACAAGGCCAAAGGCTTTTGGGTGGGATAACCGAGCCGTTCGGCGGAAGTTGGAGCCATGTAAATATCGGTCCAAATATCTTGCAAAGGCGGCCCGGCGGCTTCGTCTAAATAGACTTTAAGGCCGTCTTTGCGGGGAGTGCCGTCTTGTTTTAGCAAAATTCGACCTGTGGCATACAGCCTTTCCAATTCATCGAGCGCATAACTCCAATGTCGCTTTTCGCCCGGATGTGTGCCGCGCCATTCAAAGACACGGTTGCGCGATGCCCCGGGCGCAGTTAAGTTTTCGGCGCGGTAGCGGCCTTTTTCATCTTCGTATTTATAACGCGACAGTTGTTCGTCCGAATATTTACCTTTGATCTGACGAAAGAGCTTGTTTTTGGATTTGGAATAATACAGCAGGCGGTCGCCGATTCTGCCAAATCGTTTTGGGTCGTTGTGGGCAGTTGTTCGTTTCCAGACAATTTCATTTAAAAATCGGTCTTTGCCGAAAACAGTATCCAGAACGATTTTCAAATAATGGCTGGCGGTCGGGTCGCAGTGCAAATACAGGCTGCCGGTCTTTTTGAGGACACGGCGCAGTTCGATCAGGCGGGCGGTCATCATGACCAGATAGGCCATCATCTGATTGGGGCCGAGGAAGCGGTAGAGTGCCTGGATCATGTCGCTGACGTGGGGCGCGGCGCACAGGGCAATGTCGTTGTAAGTCGCCAGAGCGTTTTTGTCCCAATGCCAGGTGTCATAGAAGGCGGTGAGTTGTGCCTGGGATTCATAGCCCGATTCGTCGCCGTAGATGACGCTGTAGTTGCGGTTGGAATTGAAAGGCGGATCAAGGTAGATCAGATCCACACTTTCGGGCGCAAGGTAATCGTGCAGGATGGGCAGGTTGTCGCCGTAGTATAAGGTGTTCATGATAAGTCTTTAGTTAAAAGTTAAAAGTTAAAATCGTAGTGAAAGTAACAGGTTGGTTGAGGATTGTCAATAATTAATGCGACTGACGTTAAACGCAAGCCTGCCACGCCGATGTTTCAAATCCACATCGATGCGGTAAAGCCGAGCCAATTACACATTGTAAACACACCCATCGCTTCAACCCAAAAGCCATGAATCATCCCACCAAAGTATTGCTTTTTAATCCACGCGCGGCAAAGGTCAACTATCGCATTCCCAACTCGATCCTGGCGATTGCCTCATCCATTCACGGTCAGTGGGACTATGCGCTGGTGGACGGCAATCTGGAAAGCGATCCGCTGAACTGTCTATGCCGTTATCTTGACTCCGGCGAGTTCGGTTATTTTGGCTGCACGGTGATGCCTGGTCCGCAGTTGCAGCAGGCTATTCCGTTTACGCAGCATATTCGGCTTCATTATCCGCACATCAAAATTATCTGGGGCGGCTATTTCGCTGCCAATCAATATCGAACGGTCATGCAGTCCGGCCAGGTGGATTATATCGTCAAAGGGCCGGGCGAGCAGACATTCCCGGCATTGCTGAACGCCATCGAATCCGGTCAGCCGGTGGATGCGATTCAAAATCTGGTGTTCCGGCGTCGGCAGGAGATTATGGTCACGCCAACCGCGCCGTTGCCGGATTTGGACGCGCTGCCGCCGCTGCCTTACGAGACGCTCAATCGTTTTTATCCAATCTCGCGCTATTTGGGCAAGACTTTTCTGGGTCAGCGCACCGCCGCATATCATTCCAGTTATGGTTGTCCGTTCACCTGCTCATTTTGCGCCGTCGTGCCGATTTACAATGCCCGCTGGCGCGGCAAGTCGGCCGCCAATATCTACAAAGATATTCAGTATTTGAAAGAAGCGCACAACGCTGATGCCGTCGAATTCCACGACAACAACTTCTTTGTTTCGGAAAAGCGCGCGGTGGAATTCGCCCGGCTGGTAAAGGCGGATGGTTTGAACTGGTGGGGCGAAGCGCGGATCGACACAATGAGCAAGTATGCGGATGCGTCGCTGGCCCAAATCCGCGAATCCGGCTGCAGGATGATCTTTTTTGGCGCGGAAACAGGCAACGACGCCGTGCTGAAGCAAATGGATAAGGGGGGAACGCAATCCGGTCAGCAAATCTGCGAGTTTGCCGCCCGTTTAGCCAAGTTCGACATCATTCCGGAGTATTCTTTTGTGCTGGGAACGCCGGCTGCAACGTCGGAAGCCGTCATGCGTCAAATTGATTTTGACATTGCTTTTATCAAAACGATTAAGGAAATCAACCCGAAAACTGAAATCATTATCTATATCTACAGCCCGACGCCGACCGAAGGCTCCGAACTGTATCTCGCCGCCCAACAAGCCGGTTTTACGTTTCCAGCAGCGCTGGATGATTGGCTCAGCCCGGCCTGGCAAAATTTCGACTTGCGCAAGAACCCGCTGACGCCGTGGTTGACGCCGGCGATGGTCGATAAGATTCATGACTTTGAAACGGTGCTGAATGCCCGTTATCCGACGCTATCCGACACCAAACTGACCCCATTTCAAAGACGAACCATGTACTGGCTGTCCGGACTGCGCTATGAATATAACCGGTTTGCGCATCCGTACGAACTGCGCCTGTTACAGTCGCGCTGGCTGCGCTATCGTCAGCCGGAAACGGAAGGCTTTTGATTCTTTTACTGGAATCGCAGGCAACATTCTTGTCCGCCACTTAACCTGAATAATTCATAGCGGGGCAAGACGCAAATTTTATTTTTACCGCAAAGTTCGCAGAGCTTTACGCCGAGTTACGCAAAGAAAAGAAAACTCTGTGAAACTCTGCGATAAACTTTGTGACCATTGTGGTTAAGATTCTCGCAAATGTTTGGGTGCAATTTTCTAAATGAGCCACGAAAAGTAAGAGTTTATCAAATTCAGGCTTAAAATATTATTCGCTCTCGTTTTTGTTTTTAATGCGTAATTTTTGAAATGACAACCCTTTCGTGTATTTAGTGTATTTCATGGTGAATAATTCAGGCTAATCGCCGATTCAGACGATCTGCTACAAAAATAGCAGCGCTGAGCAGCAGTCCGGGGAAAATCGGCTCAATGCCAAAAAAGTAAGCGCCCTCTGCGCCGGGCAGGTGGGCCGACATCAGCCAGATAAAGGAAATTGCGCCGGCGCTGATCATCGCAGCCATCGCAAAGCGCGGCTGCATTCGCCAGCGCTCAGAAAAGCTGACGCCTAAAGGAATCAGCAGCGCCGGTGTTACAAACGAACCGATGTCGTGCCAGGCATCAATAACGGATTTGAACCATAGCGCAAGAATGATGGTTAAAATGGCTGTAATCAGCAGCCCGAACCGCGTAAATTGATTGAGCCGACGCTCATCCCGTTCCCCCCGCCATTGCCAGAGGACATCCCGCCCAAGCGTTTCCGCCGCAATAAAAGCATAGCTATCAATCGTCGACATAATAGTGGCGAATAGCGCCAGCATAAACAGCCCTTTTGCAACCGGCGGTAAAATCTGTAAAGCAATAGCCGGATAAGCCTGTACCGGTTCGGCTAAATCCGGCAAAATAGCACGGGCGTATAAACCCGCGAACGTGCTCATAAAGTCAAATAAAATCCAGCAGCCAATAGAGATCAGTATCCCACGCCGGGCGACCTGCTCCGATTTCGCGGCAAAGCAGCGCTGATAAAAAGCCGGCTCCACCAAAGTGGACATGGCCAAAAAATACCAAACAGCTATGTACTGACCCGACTTGCCACCGTGCCAGACAAAATGGTCTGCCGGTAAATTTGCCCGTAAAAAAGACAGCCCGCCATAATTGTAGAACATCAGGCCAACCATCAACGCAAAACCACCAAACATCAACACAAACTGCAGCATGTCGGTTTTGACGACGCTACGTAAACCGCCCGACCAGACATAAACCATTGAAAAAAATGCGCCGACTACAATGCTAAACGATAATTCCCAGCCAAAAAGCAGGTGCATCAACTGCCCAATCATCAGCACATAGCCGGCCGGCAAGGCGGTTATAAATACAAAAAAGGCGCCGATCCAACCGGCTTTTTGGCCGTATACCCGTGTCAGTTGATCCGGAATCGTAAAGAGCATTGTCCGGCGGGCGCGTCCGGCCAAAAACAGGGCAAAAATCAAGGCATACAAATAGTATGGCACGCCAAATACAAGCCAATTGGAAAGACCGTACGAGTAGCTAAATTCGCCCACGCCCAGGATACCGCCGTACCAGGTTGTCACCAGCGTGGCGACAAACGGCCACAGCGTCAACGAACGATCGGCCAGCAAAAAACTTTCCGCGCTTTCCGCCCGACCCCGATAATGACTAAATGTCACTACCAGCAGATAAATAAAGTAGGCCGATAATAAGCCAATGTCGATCCAGTGGAGTTGATGCATGAGCGTCAAAAAGAAAAGCCGGCGTGACGATTTGGCGGGCAGCGGCAATGATAGAGTATAGATGTCCGTGAATTTCAGCGCAACAAGCTATCTTTGTACCTGCCGATTGTCAACTTGCTTTTTTGTCATGTTGGTGAAAATGGCGCGTGCAGTGCTTTAGCCGGCATGATATGGCGAGCAGGCTGAGAGCTTTATACTTTTTATGTACAGTATTAGTACATTAATTGTCTAATTTTAATGAGAGTTTTGACTACGAAATTATTATATATTTACATAAGTTATTGTAAATAAATGTGTTATGCAAAATAAAAAATTTGGCACTATAAATGCTTAACTGAATAGCGTTGCGTCAATTGCAACCTTGAAAGTAGGTTCCGGCGCAATGAACACCGTTCAGCATTAACAACACTTATCAACCGTATCAAACTGGAGGCTCAAAATGGATTACGAAAACATCCCGGTTCAACCGGATTCCGAAGGCTGGCGCTTTTATGCTAAAGCGTCTTTTTTTCTGGCCGTTGTGGCCAATTCGATTGGCATCTGGCATCTGCCGACGGATTACTGGGTGAAAGGTTATGTCAGCATGGGCTTGCTGTTCGCCATCGGCGCAGCGTTTACCCTGGCCAAAACATTGCGCGATGAACACGAGACCAAAAAGCTGCTCAACCGTATCAGCGAGGCCAAGACGGAGAAGCTGCTGAAGGAACATGGGGAATAACCAATGATGGATTTTACTACTAAAGAGTTAGTTATAGAGATTTATCAGCTCGCAATTGTTTGCGCATCTCTTCTATTCATTGCTTTCCCCTTTGCACTGATGTATTTGATTTTTACTTGGCGGTCTGACAAGAATAAGTTTCGTCAAATAATGCGGCATTGCATGCGGACAATCTTCCTGTTTGATCTTATTCTCGCAATTATAGCAATTCCGTGGTTTCATGGTGCAAAGTATCTCAACATGTTTTTTCTCCCCGGCTCACTGTTGGGATGGGGGTTCGTTTGGGGGGACACCACAACAGGCACAATGAACCTTTTCGAAATGCGAGTAACACTGATTCTCTCTTTTATATACTACATTGCGATTGGCCTGGAGCTTGGGATTGTAGCGCATATACGTGAAGAGATACGGAAAGCGGATGATTACAAATGACGTTTTTAAGTTTAAGCAATCGCATCAACTTTTTTAATCAAGACTTACCGGATAAGACTTAAGCTTAAGTGGCAACTTCTAAAACATTGAGACGCTCTTCGTGGTCGCCAAGCGTTTGCTCATGCCGCTCCAAATGGGTATCCTGACGATCATCGCAGGCAACTTTCATGACGCGATCTTCCAGCAACAAGGCGATGTTTTTGCTCATTTTGTCCATAGAGGAAAGGAGTAGGCGAAACTCCTTGCGCTGCTCTGCTTTCTCGGCTTCAAATGCTTCCTGGGACTTAAAATGAAGCTCAATGAGTTTCTGGATTGAATTTTCGGCTTGATCCTGTCGGGTTTCGATCCGATCAAAGCGCTTGTCCATTTGATCGAATCGCTTATCCATTTGATCGAATCGGACTTCGGCGGCTTCCTGTCGGGCTTCGATCCGATCAAAACGCTTGTCCATTTGATCGAATCGCACACTAAATTGCTTGAACAAATCGTCGTGCTGTTTGAGCGTCTCGGTATGCTGCCGGACAACATCCACGAGCGTATTGATAACGGCTTGCAGACCGGAAATACTTTCGCGCAAGCCTTGAATATCATTTTTCAAGCCTTGCACATCACCCGTCATGTTTGGGGATTCGCTTGAGTTTGCCATTTTTCTTCCTTGTCGTGTGGTTTGATGCTTTTGTGCGGTGCGTTTTACAGAAAACACATCAATCCGGCGAATTTACGAAGCAACTTCCAAAACATTGAGGCGCCCTTCAGGGATTCGTTTGAGCTTGCCATTCTTCGTCCACCTTGCAAATCGCAAGATAGTATAAAAGGAACAATCGTCAAGCGAAATAACTCAGTGCTTAAAAAATTAAGCCAAAAGGAGAATACTATGCGCGCTATCTTATTTATCTGCTTTATGTTATGGGTGACAACGGCTGTTGCGCAGCCCGCGCCGGACTCCACAGACCTGAGTCGTCCGATTGCGGTTGTGCTGGGCAAGACGATTAGGTTAGCGGATCTTCAACCGGATTCCATAACTTTAAAATTATATCGCTACGAGAATGAAAAGCGTCCGCAGCCGTACGACGAATGGTTAGCACGATACCAGGAGCACAAAATTCAAGGGTTGATTAACGGCCCGTTGCTTGAAAAGTATAGGGCGAGCAATAATGTTCGACCGACTGCAGAAGAATTGGCCGCATATACGGTTATCACTCGCGAGCGAAATCTGATCCGGCTCTTTAAGGACATGAGCCAACGGCAAGACATAAAAGCGCGATTGGGTTTGTCAAATTTAACCGAGAACGAAAGAATAGAACTTAAACAACAGCTTGAAATGGTCGATAAATTTGTCGAAGTCGATCAAGAAATGATCCAAAAAGACCTTGAATGCCCCAAAGAAGCTGACGAAAGTTATAACGAAATCGGTGCGTTTTTTATCACGCATCATAAAACCAATAAATCTCTCTACGAGCGCTACGGCGGCAGCATCATTTATCAACAGCTTGGTCCGGAACCATTGGATGCTTATCGAAAATACTTCGAAGAAGAGCAGGCCAAAGGCGCGTTTCAAATCCTCGACAAACGCTGGGAACAGCCGTTCTGGAATTATCTGACCAACGACAACATGCACGTTTTTTGCCGGGACAAGAAGGGATTCAAATGCGCCGATCTCATTTTAACGCCGCCATGGCAAATGGAAAAACTTGAAAGCGGGAGGTAACCATGTCAACCGTCTTCATCATCGCAATTTTTTGCATCACGCTCATTGCCTTGAGCGGCTTTGCCCTGGAAAGCAGATAGCGAGCCCGCTGGCTGGCGCACATTATCATAGTAGGGTGCGGCCTGGTTGTGGTCAGCGAAGTCGGCGCTCACATTTGAGGCTGAGGCATCGGTTAGCCAGGCATCGATGTTTTCCGCAGTCCCTCCGGCATAATTGTACAAGAGCACAGAAGTGGCATCCGGCGCTATCAATGTGATGATGAGGTCGCCGCGATAGGCATGCGAGATGTTGAGACCGACGCGGATATCTGTCACTGTGAAAGCGTCTTTGACCGTGAAGGTGATAGGCTGACCGCAGCTGAAAT
>CAYOLL010000196.1:0-10236 GCA_964404765.1 uncultured Gemmatimonadota bacterium
CCATTGATAATCGGCGTACGTCGGCTGATAATCAAAAATATAGCCGGAAATCGTGTCGGCCAAAACCAATGCTGGTGTTAATAGCAATGTTATAAGCGTCACAAAAGAAAAGCGATTGTGCAGGGTCATTTCAGCGCCTTATTATCAAAGTTTGATGCAAGATGGACAGGTGGCGTCCATTTATAATTTAATTTCCGGCAGCGGCCTTCAGTGTCTGGCCGGATTCGCGGGATTCCAGCTTGAGCAGCGTTTGCTGGATCACGGCCACTTGTTTCTTCAGCGCATCCAATTCGGCGGTTTTGGCGTGGAGCGTGGCCAGTTCCGCCGCTTGCTGTTTCAACAGCGTATTTTGACTCTCGATTTCCGCCTGCTGTTCTTGAATCGCCTGCAGCAGCACCGCCGTAAAGTTGGCGTATTCCACCGACAAGTAGCCTTGCGCGTCGGTCTGCACCAATTCCGGGAAGACTTTTTGGACATCCTGGGCGATAACCCCGATATGGTCGCCGGCCGGATGGGTGGTTTGATCTTTAAACGCAAAATAGACCGGTTTAATCGCGTTAATTTTATCCAGAGCTTGACCCAACGGGCGGATATTTTGCTTGAGCCGGGCGTCGGAAAGTTGGGTGAGTGTGCCGGCGATGGTCATGTTGCCGTTTTTGTATAAAACTAAGGCCGTGCTGCGCGATGAAACGCCGGAACCGTTGCCAGCTACTAACAACGGATTTGTCGCAATCCAACTGTCGGTTGTCCCGGTCGTGTCGGCATTAAATTGGCCAATTGTTAGGGCACCGTAAGAGCCGGTAATTGTTTCGTAGCCCATTGCAGCCGAATTATTTCCTTTAGCATGTGTCCCATCGCCCATGGAAAATGAATTGACCCCCGAAGCCGTGGTGTTGTCGCCCGTGGCGGTTGAACTGCCGCCGGAAGCTAACGTGGCGTAGCCCATTGCCGTCGCATTATTGGCGGTCGCATTTGTGGCGTCGCCCATTGCTGTGGAACGGCCCATCGTTGCCCGCGTATTTTGACCAAAAGCCGTGGAATTTAGCCCGCTGGCAATTGTACTCACCCCAAACGCGGTAGAATTTAAACCGCTGGCGATGGTACCATTGCCAAACGCGGTAGAATTTAAATCGCTGGCGATTGAGTTGTAGCCAAAGGCGGTGGAGCGCTCACCTAAAGCTTTGGTTTTGTGTCCAAACGCTGTGGAGTTAACGCCGGTGGCAATTGAGCTGTCGCCCATGGCGGTGGAGCTGCCGCCGGAGGCCAGCGTCCGATAACCCATAGCGGTGGCATTGTCCGCCGTGGCTTTTGTTTCATGCCCCATCGCGGTGGAGCGCCCCATCGTCGCTTGGGTGTCGCGGCCAAAAGCGGTTGAATTTGTCCCGCTGGCAATTGTGCCCTCGCCAAAAGCTGTGGAGCGCCCCATCGTCGCTTGGGTGTCGCGGCCAAAAGCGGTTGAATTTGTCCCGCTGGCAATTGTGCCCTCGCCAAAAGCTGTGGAATTGACGCCGCTGGCATTTGTGCCCTCGCCAAAAGCGGTGGCGTTATCGCCGGCCGCGGTCGTTAGCCGACCGGCTGACAGTGCATTCGGCCCGGACGCGACGGTTAACTCACCCATAGCCATCGCATTCTCTCCGCCGGCAATGGTGGAATGGCCAAAGGCTTGCGAATAGTTGCCGCTGGCTTTACACCTGAAACCGGCCGAAAGAGAGTTTGTCCCTACGTCCGCCGCGCTTTGTATCAAAACCTGGCCGACCAAAAAGGCGTTTTTGACCGGATACCACAACATGCGCTGGTCATCGATGACCTCGGTAAAAGCCGTGTCCGGCGAAAGCATGATGGCTTGCTGTTGGGATGAAGTGCCTTTGTCAAAAATATTTAGCGATGTTTTATCGAAGCCCGTGCTGAACAAGACAACCTCATCTGCCCGCGGCGCGCCGCCGCTTGTGCCGCCGCCATTTCCCTGCGTACAAGTGGCAGTGCGATGGCTGGAGCGCAAAGGCACCGCCGTCGAATCCACAAAGCGGGTTTGATTACCAAAAACGCCGACTTGAAACAGGTTAATTTCATCCGCGCGGGGCGCGCCGCCGGATGTGCTGCCGCCATTTCCCTGCGTACATGTTGCCGTGCGATGGCTGGTGCGCAAGGGCACCGGCACGCTGGGATCGACAAAGCGGGTTTGGTTGCCGTAAATCCCGAAATGGCTGACGTTTAGCTCGTCAACACCCAACGTCAGCGTTGGATTGCCAAAGGTGGCCACGCCTTTTGTCGGTGCGCCCGGTTCGGTGACTTGATTGTCTTTAAACTTGATGATCGTGCCGTCTTCCATCACCTGAAACAGCTTGTTGCCGTTTTTTCGGAATTCCAGCGCGTTTTCGTCTACGACAAAAACCGTGTCGCCGGCGGTGTTGGTGACGACAAAGAGCGGCGCGGCATAAAGGCCGGAGTGAATGCTCAAAACGCTGAGCAAAACCGACAGCCATAAACCAACAGATTTTCGTGTTCGCATAGCAAAATCTCCTTGTGGATAAGAATGATTGTAACGCTTTCGGTGGTTCTTGTTTTACTTTACGGAAGCTTTTAACGATTTTTCCGAATCGCTTGACTCAAACTTTAGCAAAACTTGTTGCATCAGGGTCATTTGTCTTTTTAGCGCATCCAATTCCGTACCCTGTTGCTTCAGGCGCGTATTTTGGCTTTCGATTTCGGCCTGCTGCTCTTTAATTGCTTCCACCAAAACCGGCACGATACGCGCGTAATCAACAGCTTTGTAACCAGCGGCATTGGTTTGGACAACTTCGGGTAAAATTTTTTCTACCGACTGGGCAATCAGACCGATTTGCGCATCTTCGGTAAAGTGCATTTCCGGAAATGCATCGCTACGCCAACGATAACGTACCGGCTCCAAACCGGCCAGAATGTTCTGCGCATTCGTCAGCAAGATAATGTCTTTTTTATATCGCTGATCGGAACAGGCGGCGATAGTTCCGGTGGCACAAATGTTGCCTATGACATGAAGTTTTTCCGCCGGGGAATCCGTGCCGATGCCGACTTTAAGCGCGGCGCTGGTCGGGTCACCAAGCACAATGGCGTCATCAATAGCCACTTTGGCCTGATAGCCAAAAGCCGCCGCCCGATTGACGGCGCCCGAATTCGCTACGCCGGCATCGTCTCCGATAAAAGTGTTATAGTCGCCATCGGTTAGATTGATGCCGGCATTATGGCCAAGCGCGGTGTTGCTTTCACCTTTTGTCAGGTGAGGTAAAGCCTCATTGCCAACGGATACGTTATCCGTGCCTTCCGAGCAATTCAACATGGCCAAATCCCCTAAAGCGACATTTCCCCCACCTGTAAGCATGTTTTTTGCAGCGGCATCCCCAACGACGATATTGCCGATCCCTCCGGTGAGCGTGCTTAGCGCCAAATTACCGAGGACAATATTGAAAGCGCCATCGGTATTACTTTCTAACGAATTAAGGCCAATGGCAATATTATTGAACCCGGCAACGTTGGTAGACAGCGCACCTCTACCGATCGCTACGTTATCCGTCCCGGAGGAGTTGGCGCTTAAAGCGGAATCGCCAATGGCCACATTACTTTGCCCGGTCGTGTTGGTAGTCAGGGCATTTGTGCCAATGGCCACATTACTTTGCCCGGTAGTGTTGGCGTATAGAGTATTAGTGCCGATAGCCACGTTACTCCAGCCTGTATGATTCACAGCGCCCGCTAAGGCCAGGGTGCCAATCGCCACATTCAAAGAGCCGCTGGTATTGCTGAACATCGATCCGTTTCCTACAGCAACATTCTGGTAGCCGCTGGTTGTTACGTACAGCGCTTGAATGCCCATACCCACATTGTCATAACCGCTGTATTCGGTTTCGTCCTCGAAAGCTGTGAGGGTACTGAGTGCATCTTGGCCAAAGGCGATATTGCCGTTGCCGGTTTTGCCGCCGGCCGTAGCCAACAAATTCACGTCGTCTGTTCCGGCGCGGTTTGTTCCGCTAACCATAAAAGCCGCGTCCTGACCACCTTCGCGCTTTAAATTGATGGCTGACGACTCCATATCCAGATGCATCATCTTCGCCTCGTCGGCGCGCGGTGCGCCGCCCGAAGTACCGCCGCCATTGCCCTGCGTACAAGTGGCCGTGCGATGGCTGGAACGGGCCGCCGCGGTGGAATCCACAAACCGGGTCGTATTGCCGAACATGCCCATTTGGAATAAATTAACTTCGTCGGCTCGGGGCGCGCCGCCGGTTGTCCCGCCGCCATTGCCTTGCGTACAGGTCGCCGTGCGATGGCTGCTGCGCAGGGCGGCCGCCATTGGATCCACAAAACGGGTTTGGTTGCCAAAAACACCGATTTGCGTCAGGTTAATTTCGTCCGCACGGGGTGCGCCGCCTGTACCGCCGCCGTTGCCCTGAGTGCAGGTGGCGGTGCGATGACTGCTGCGTAACTCCGCCGGCACATTCGGATCGACAAACCGGGTTTGGTTGCCGTAAATGCCAAAATGGCTTACGTTCATTTCACCGCTGCCCAAGGTCAAGGCCGGATTGCCAAAGGTGGCGATTCCGACGGAAGGCGCATTTTGGTCGGTGACCTGCGAATCGCGGAAACGAATGACCGTGCCGTCTTCCGTTACTTTAAACGCCGGCCGGCCATTGGCCCGAAACTCCAACGCATCCTGGTGGACGACAAAAACCGTATCGCCCTGTTCCGAGCGGATGACAAATAAAGGCTCGGCGTTAGCCCGAGCGACTCCGGCATACAACAACATAATGATAAATATTCGGCGCATAACTTCTCCT
Source organism: uncultured Gemmatimonadota bacterium (assembly GCA_964404765.1). Taxonomy (GTDB): domain Bacteria; phylum 4572-55; class 4572-55; order 4572-55; family 4572-55; genus CAYOLL01. The sequence goes on from CAYOLL010000196.1 coordinate 4,806, forward strand.
TTTTACGTTGATTCCCCTTATGTGTGACTTCATTACGCTAATTGTCGAATCAGCCTATCATAATCGCCATGCGTGCAAATCCAAAACCAGATAATTGTATTGCCCTTTTTAATTCCTACCGCCCGCCAGCCGATGCCCACGCGCACCGAATAAATTGGCAGGCGTTGGCCGACTTCCTTAAACTCCAGACTTGGATGGTATGGGTTCACTTTCCATAGCCTGTAGCTTTGCCGTGCCTTCCGGCGAATCCGCTCAGGCAGTTTGCGGTGGCAGGCATCGTTTAAATGGGAGATTACAGTTCATCAAACCCCATCTGCTTTGTCCGTCCGGCTTTAAAATCCGCCAATGCTTTGAGCGCTACAGCGTTTAAGAAAATGTTTTTGGGGACGGGACCGACTGTTTGTAGCACAGATTAGCAATCTGTGCTTTGTGGGGATAGGCACAGATTGCTAATCTGTGCTACATCGTCGCCAAAAACAATAACTGCGGCTGCGATTGGGCAAAAGCCGTCTGCCAACGGGCCTCGGATTCCAAATCCTCCATTAATTCCGCAGCTATTTCATCTTGAATCGTGTCCGGAAGTTGTGCGGCTTTTTGAAATGCTTGCGATAAGACCGTGGTCATTTTTTGACTCCTTTCAATCATTAAACCTATTTGGCCTCACCCAACGCGCCATGACCATGGCAAAGCTTGCGGTCATCTGCGCTTACACTCGAATTATTTTCTAAAAAGTCGGCCAACCAATCGCAGCTTTGATCGGTCAGTTGGCTTACATCCATTGACGCAAACAGCGGACGGCGATCCGCCAGCACATTCTCCAGACTCCACATCTTGACCTGATCTTTGCTGGCCGAAATAATTGTCTTACCGTCCGGATGCAGGCTCAGACCGGTAATTTCATGGGCGTGCCCGGAAAAGGCTTGCAGCAGCTTGCCGTCGCCCATCCGCCACAAGTTGAGCGTATGGTCGGCGCTGGCAGAGATCAACAATTCCCCGTTACGGCTGATGCTCAGCCCGCTGATGGCCGATTTATGACCTTTTAAAACATATTTTGTTTGACCTTGCAAGTCCCAGACCTGAATTGAGTTGTCGGTTTTCGCGGCGGCGATGAGTTGGCCGTCCGGGCTAAAGGCCAGATTGGTCAGACTGGACGACGGATCGCCAATCAGGCCGACTTTTTTCCCGGTCGGATCAAACAGGGTGATTTGACCGGACCAACCGGCTGCGGCCAGACGCTGCCCGCCGGGGCTAAAAGCAATCGCGGTGATACGGTCGCCGGTTTCGCACGTCTGCAGCAAATCGCCGGTCGGGCTCCACAGCTTGACCCGTTGATCGTGGCTGGCCGTGGCGATGCGATCGCCGGACGGGCTGTAAACAATGTCCCAAATCCAGGCGTCGTGAGCGTCCAATTGCTTGATGAGTTGACCGTCCGGCGTCCACAGCCGCACTTTACCGTCTTCGCTAATACTGGCCACGTTTTGCCCGTTCGGACTAAATTTTACTTTGTAAACCAAGTGATCCGAAGCTTTCCAGGTGCTTAACACCGCCCCGTCGATGCTGCGGATTTCAAGCGACTTATCTTCCCGCACGGCCGCAATTTTTGTGCCGTCATCGCTAAAGCTGAGATTCAGCACCCGATCACCGCCTTCAAAGCGGTTGCGCTCGGTGATCTCGGCCAAATCCTGGCGCAGTGTGCTCAAGACTTCGTCGCGCAACTCCGCCGGCATCTCGCTGGCCTGCTGCATCTGCTGCGCCGCCCGGACACCGGCCATCAACGCGCCTAAACGGTCGTTGACCCGCCGCATCCGCCGCACCTGACTCAATAGAATCCGCACCTGCCCTTGCAAGGCCAGGTTGCGCTGCTTGACCGCTTCTTTCTCGTTGGCAATGGCAATTTTTTCATTTTCGACCGCAATGCTTTTTTGGAGAATCGCTTCTTTTTCGTTGACTTCGGCAATGCCTTTTTGATGAAGGGCTTCTTTTTCGTTGACTTCGGCGATACCTTTTTGCTTGACCGCTTCTTTCTCATTCACTTCGGCAATGCCTTTTTGCTTGACCGCCTCGGCTCGCTGTAAAACGGCTTCGTTTCGCTGCCAGGCGGCGACGGCGGCCAAAATTAAGGCGATAATCATGCCGGTCGTAATCGAAATCAAAGTGATGCGCCGGCGGCGCTCGACGGCGCGCTTTGCCGCCTCAATCGCCTCAAAGCTGGATTTTACCCATTCGCGCTGGACCGGCAGCGGCAGCGGGCTTTTTTTCTGCTCATCCGCTTCCAGCAACCAGGTTTCGGTCACGGTAAACTCGCGACCGCGCAACAGCAAATCGTGGCTGCGGTCATGGTGTTCCCATTCGCGGGCGCGCTGGGCCCATTTGGTATGGCTTTTGACATGCTCGCGGTCAGTGTCCAGCGTCCGCACCAATTCGCCAAAAGTGGCATGAAATTCGCTTTGTTTCTTGTTAAAGTCGATCCATTGCACCGCCGCCAATTGTTTGGGAATAGTCTCTGTCGGCACGGGTCGATACAACACTGGAATAAAACGCTTTCCGCTGCGTTCGGCAAACGCTACTTCGTCTACGCAATAGGGCGATTCAATCGCCGCCGGCGAAATGACAAACAGAAAATTTTCGCAGGATTCAATGCCCTTGTAGATTTCCTGCTGAAAATCCGTGCCGGTATCAATGCTTTCCTGGTCAAACCAGGTTGTCTTGCCTTGTTCCTGCAAAGCGTTGTTCAACATGCGGCAAAAATCGCCGTCGCTGCGCGAGTAGCAAATAAAAACCTCGCTGGTCGTATCCGCCGGTATCGCCTCGCTGGCCGCGATAAACTCGCTGTGAATCGGCAGCGGCGGGTGCTGGGCCCGGCCTTTGGCCGCCTTGAACCAGGCCTGGGCCGACTTGAGCCCGTTGCCGCGCAGCAAAACCGTTGGGTTATTATTCTGGCGCTGCCACTTCAAAGCCTTGACCAGAAACACTTTATGCAGATCGTAGTAATCGTTGTCTTTGTAAAGTTCGTTTAAGATCTTGTCGGCGCTGTCCTTGAATTTTTTCTCGCCGTCTTCGTCCTTGCCGACTAAAAAATCTATAAATTGAATGGCCCGAATGTCCGCCGGAATCGTATTTAAATCTGTCTCCCGAATCAACAGCGTAATAATGCGCTTATTCAGTTTCTTGGCGTAATCAATCTCGATTTGACAATATTGTGAAGCCAGCGAGTCCGGCGACAGCAAATACACCAGCGTATCAGCCGCCTCGATACCTTTGTTGATTTCCTCCTGAAATTCCACCCCGGTTTTAATATCCGACAAATTGGTCCAAACCGTAAAGCCGCTGCGCATCAGGCCGTTTTTGAGCCGCTTCATCATCTCGCTATCCTGAGTGGAATAGCTGAGAAAGACATCGGTCATCATGCCCATTGCGTTTTTTATGCCCTCGGTAACATATTCGCAATGCAGATCGGTCGGTTCGCAGGGCGGTTGTTCTTTCTCAAATTTTGTTTTCAGCCAGGCCTCGGCTTGCAAACGTTCGTTGCCGGTCAGTAAATAATCGGCGCGCTTCTGATTGCGTTCCCAATACAGCGCCTTGTTTAAAACGAAGTTATGCTGATAAACAAAATCTTTTTGATGCTCAAGGAGGGATGTCAAGCCCTGAAAGGCTTTGTCAAAGTCGTCAATTGGCTCGAACTGATTTTGGGGGACATTGGGATCATACTTTTCGCGGAAGTAAATCCAGTTCAGCTTGGCGATAACCGGGTGCATCTTATCCCACAGGTCTTTAGGCTCGATGTGCAAAATCGGGATGATGCGTTTGCGCAGCTTAATGGCCAGCACAACTTCTTTGAGACAAAATTCGGATTTAACTGAGTGCGGGGCAATCACAAAGCAGAAATTGCGGGCCTTTTCAATGCCGTCGTCAATTTGATTCTGGAAATCGACGCCCAGCGGAATGTCGTTCTGATCAAACCAGACCCCAAAGCCTAACGCCGTTAACTGCTTATATAACTTGGTGCAAAAAGCTTTGCTTTCTCCACGTCCGTACGAAATAAATACATCGTTAAATTCACTCATGACGACCCTCATTATCACACATAATCCAAAAGAGTAAAGAATCCAAAATGGATACTTAAATTATGGGATTAACCTGATGAAATCAAGCGATTTCTATTCTTTTATTCCGGGTTTGGAAAAGTAGAGTTATTTGGAATTACGGGGGAGACATGAAAATTTTAATGCGAGTTGATGGCAAGAAACCTTATGCAGGATTTTTTTGCAGGATTTTTTTGAGAGACTCGTGCTGTTCGGCATAAGCTTGTGTGAACTCAAACCTGACGGTTTTTGGAAACCCGTCAGGTTTTGATCGTCGAAAAAGTTCACACGAACTTACGCCGCGTAGCACTAGAGATTATCCAGCCAGTTTTTAAAATCGTCAATATTATTTTCTTTTTTGGGCTTTTCGTCTTTGACAGGCACTTGTTGTGATTTTTGAGGGGCTGTCTGATTAGCTGGGGCTGCGGGCTTGGGCGTTGCTTTTTTGGGTGCAGTTGCACTGTCATCGCTTAACAAGCTGTCTAGGTCAAAGACATCGTTGCCGGCAGGTTTTTTCTGAGCCGGAGCGACTTTAGCCGGGGTGACCGGAACTGTTTTGTCAGCCGGTTTTGCCTTAGGCGCAGCCATATCATCAATCATGGAGGTTATATCCGAAATATCAAAAACATCCTTTGACTTGCTGGAAGGCACAGACAATTGCGGTTGGGTAACTCCTTTTGCAGTTTTAGGAGCAGGCGCTTTTGTTTCTGCTAACGCTGCCGAGGTTGCAACAACCGCGAAAGTTGCCGGGGCTTTGCTCTGCTTCGTCGTAACTTCGTCAATCAAAGAGGTTATGTCGGATATATCAAAGACGCTTGATTTGGGAGCACGCGGCGCTAATTTCGATGGTGTAGCTACAGCGGCATCTCCTTTTTTAGGCATTTCAGGTTGCATAGCGGATTTCTTTTCCATTGCCGGCGTTATGAGCGGTTCATCGGCCATAACTGAAAAATTAAAATCCAGGTCATCCGCTTGTGGTACAATAAGTTCGGTGTCTTTATCGTCGGTAACAATTTTGTGTGCGGGCGCATCTTCACTTATCAGAACTTCGTCGGTGGATTCAATGACAATTTCTTGCACCGGCTCTTCGTCCATGCTGAATTCCTGGACGGAATATTCTTCATCCGGTTGCGTTAACGGCAATTCTTCAGATGTATCCATGCTAAATTCCTGCACAGGCTCTTCTTCCGTAGCGTCCATGCTAAACTCTTGCACGGGCTCATCTTCCGTCGCGTCTATGCTGAATTCCTGCACAGGCTCATCTTCCGTAGCGTCCATGCTAAACTCTTGCACGGGCTCATCTTCCGTAGCGTCCATGCTAAACTCTTGCACGGGCTCATCTTCCGTAG